>JASHSU010000152.1 GCA_030038605.1 Thermoplasmata archaeon
CCGTTGCCCCGCGACCAGGGGAATCGTCGGCGCCAGCTTCTGCTGGACCGGTCGCGGGATTCGGACGACCCATTTGTGGGCGAGGAATAGCGGTACGTTGCCTCCGGCGGTCTGAAGGGAACCGATCGGCTGGCGGATGGTGAACTTGCCCGCCTTGAGCTCCTTGAGAGTACCTTGGACCCCGGGTGGAACGAGGATTTTGTGGAGGATGAGCGGCGTCTCCTGGACCGTGCCGAGGACCGTACCGCCCGCGACCTCGTCGCCGGGCTTGGCGACCGGGGTAAACTCCCAGAGCGCCTTCTCGTCGAGCGCGGGGGCGACGAACCCTCGGGTGATGAAGTCCCCGAGACTCTTCTGGATGACATCCAGCGGCCGCTGGACGCCGTCGTAGATCGACTTCAGCAGCCCCGGGCCGAGTTCGACGGAGAGCGCCTGGCCGGTGTTCTCGATCGGGTCCCCCGGGCGGATGCCCGTAGTGTCCTCGTAGACCTGGATGGTGGCGGCGCCTCCGACGAGCCGGATGACCTCGCCGACCAGGCCGAGCGTGCCGACCCGGCAGACGTCGAACATCTTGGCGCCCTCAAGTCCGTCCGCGATGACGACCGGCCCCGACACCCGCCCGACCACTGCCATGGAAAACCTCCGAATTTTCGTTAGTTGGGAACTGCGAGACTGACGCCCAGTACGCGCTTTGCCAGCTGGTTGATGCTCTCGACCTCGAAGTCGCCGGTCGGCGTCGGCACGAACACCACCAGCGGACGGATCGAGGCGTCCGCGTGGAGACGGGCGGATTCGCTCAGGCGGGCGCGGATCGACTGGCTGGCGATCACGAGGTTGAACTCGCCCGATGCCATCACGCGTTCGAACTCGGCCACACTGTTGGTCGGCCCGACCTCGACGACGTCGGTCAAGCCGATCAGGCGGAAGCCGATGGCGAGCTCCCGCTCCCCGAGGACGACGGTCCGACGGGGCTCCGCGGTCTTCTCGGCCATGAGCGTCCACGGCGGGGTCCCGGCCTATTTAACGGCTGCTCCGGGGAGAGATGCGGAGGTGCCCGGTCGGCGAGAAATCGCGTCTTCGCGACGCTACTCGTAGACCGAGAAGTGGACGTGGTTCTCGTCGTCCGTGATGAGGATGCACTCCCCCTCGCACGAGAACAGGCACGCCTCGCAGACGATGCACTCGGGGCCGTTCACCGCGAGTGACTTCTCCCCGCGGAACTGGAACTTCGCCCCGACCTCCGGGTTATCGACGACGTCCGGGACCTGGTCCCGGGGCTTGAGTTCGAAGACCTGGGTCGGGCAGACGTCCTTGCAGTGCGAGCAGCCGGTGCACCGCGCGAGGTCGATGTCGACCTGGACCATTCGGGAGGGTTCCGGCGCGGCGGCCTATTACGATTTTCCCGCGGGGACCTACGCGGGCGGGGGGGGCGCCACGACCCGGCGTGACGCCCAGACCCCGACGATCGCGGTGACGAGGTAGGCGGCGAGCACGACGTCGTACAGGTACCGGATGTCGCCGCCGCTGTAGGTGATGCCGTAGAGATAGTCGGCGAACTGGGTGAGCGTGAAGGGGAACCCGAGCAACGAGTAGGTGAACACGATCGCCACGTCGGCGAGGAAGACGAGGAACGCGAACCCCGCCGCCCCAAGTCCGATCGCGCGTCCCAGGCGAGCGGACCCGCCGGTCCGCAGGCCGGCCCAGAGCACGGCCAGCGCGACCAGCAGCGTCAGGATACCCTGGGCGAGCAGGGCATACCAGTGGACGAAGTACTTCGGCACGGTCCCGAAGTCCGTCTGCAGATTCATGTCGGTGAACAGCATCACGACGACGAGGACGAAGTCCAGGAGCAGGAAGCCCGCCAGAATGGCGGTCCGCAATCGGCTGGCGCCCCACACGGTCGATGCACTCATGGTCCGACCATCGGAGACGGCGTATTTGGGCGCGGACCCGTCGAGCAACTGTTAAAAGGTGGGCCCCGTCTCGCGGGCTCCCTCGATGCGGCCCCTCGACGTCCTGCAGCAGAGCCTGCACAAGCGCGTGCTGGTGGAGATGAAGGGCGGACGCTCGTACCGGGGCGTGCTGGACGCCTACGACCAGCACCTGAACCTCGTCCTGTCCGCCGCCGAGGAGGTCGTCAACGACCAGGTGACCCCCCGTGGGGGCGTCACCCTCTTGCGCGGCGACTCCATCGTCTACATCTCCCCCTAGGAAGGTCCGACCATGGGAAAGGGAACTCCGGCCCGTCGTGGCGGCAAGATCGTCCACGTCATCTGCCGGCGGTGCGGCCGCCACTCGTACCACCGCCAGAAGGCGGTCTGCGCCTCCTGCGGATTCGGCGAGACGGCGCGCCGCCGCGGCTACAGCTGGGCCAAACTCCACTAGCCGGCGGAGGGCCGGGGTCGGGAGACCCATCGATTCCCACGGACACTGAACCGCAGCGGCCGTTCGACCGCGCGGGAGATCCCCACGCGGGGCCCTCGTACGACGCGCGGGGCCGGTACTCGGGGGTTCGCCGAGGTCAGCGACATGCGTCGGCCGACGGTCATGTCGGCGCCGTCGTCCGTCATCGTCAGGCCCAGGAATCGACACAGGCGTCCGGGGCCGGACGGGTTACCCTCCGTCGGGCGGATAGGAGTGCCCGCCCGGAGGAGCACTGCCTCGCCCGGCCGCGTCACCAGATTCGCGCAGACGACCTGGTGGATGCGGAACATGTAGAGCGTGCCGGGCGGCCCGTACATCGAGCGATTCCGTCGCGTCGGGCCCCGGAAGGCGTGACTCGCGGGGTCGCCGGTGAGATACGCTTCCACCTCGACCAGACGCACCGACCGGGCGCCGTCGGGTCCGCGAACGGTCAGTCGTGCACCGAGCAGGTCCCGCGCGACCCGGGTCGTCGGGCGGTCAAAAAACGCGCGACCCCAGCGACGGGCCGGTGCCTCAGACGAGTTCGCCACGGTCCACGAGCGGCGTGCCGTCCACGGCCACCGTCGCCTCCCCGAGGGTGATCCAGGAGAGGAACCGGCACGCGTTGGTCCCACCGTACGCCGTGTTCCCGCCGATGGCGAGCGTCACGGTCCCGGCCGGCGCGTCCTCCGCCTGGGGCAGCCCGGCCGGCACGGCGTGGTTGAGACCGATCCCGAGCAACCCGACGACCTCTCGGCCCCGGGGCGCGGCCGAGAACTCGCGCGCGAACCCGTCGCCACCGCTGGTGTACCAGAACTCGCGCAGCCGTCCCCGCTCGAGGTCCCACTGGCCGCCGTCGACCCGTCCGGAGGGAAGGAAGCTCGGTCGGTCGGCGATGGCGGTCCCTACCGCCGATCGCTCGTCCAGGGCCATGACGACGGTCCCGCCGGGTACGGTCAGCGCATGCCGTCGGGGATTCCGTCCCCGACGTTCGACCCGTCCGTGGTCGATCGTGGGCGGGCTCTTGCCGAGCCGCAGGGTGACGTCGGTTCCGTTCGGGGCCGTGACCCGGACCTCCCGGCCCCGAGTGAGCGAGCGCGCGACCGTGGCGCCGGTCGTGGCCATCGCCTCGGGGTCGGAGTCGACGACGGCGCGCACCATCTGACTGCGCCACAGCACGCCCGGCACCCGCCACCGCTCCCCCTGCGCGTCGGAGGCGTAGCCGAGCAGACACCGAACCCCGCGAACGTTCAGACGATGACAGAGCGTCATCCACGCATCGGACATCCCATGGAACGGGGCCTGCTGGGCGGCCGGCAGCCCGTGGAGGCGCGGCCGGTCCGCCGGACCGGCGAAGTAGACGAGGGCGTCCGCCTCGCGCAGCGCCGCCCGGACCCCGGTCGGGATCCCGGCCCACACCCGGGTCGCGGGCGCGACCTCGACCGACCGCCAGAAGGTCGCCTCATCCTCGAGCAGGAGGGTCGCTCGGCCCCCGAGACGTCGGGCCTCCGCGACGCAGGCCGAGGCCCACGGGAGCGTGTGCGTCCACGACGCGACGACCAGCTCCTCCCCCCGGGAGAATCCGAGCGCCTCGTCCACCAGCGCGCGGCCCACGGCCGCCGGCGTCGGAGTCTCGGGCGCCATGCGCCGGCCCCAGCCGGCCCGGCGATTTATCGTCCGGGTGCCCCGGCCTCAGGGCGCGCGACCGGACCGGACCCGTGCCACGATCTCCGCCGCGGGCCGACCCGCCTCCAGCGCCCGGGCGACGTGAACGACGAGGTCGCCCGCGTTCCGGCGCGTCGGAGAAAACGGGCCCACCGGCCACCGCCGGGGGAACGCCGTCCACCCTCCGGACCGGCGGGCGGCCCGGCGCACCACGTCCCGCACTCGGCGGCCGGACGCGAAGTCGCTCAGATCCTTCCGGACGTCCGCCGTCATCCCTGCGTCCGTAGCGAAGGCGAGCAGCGACCGGAGCTTCTCCGGCCGGTGACGACGACGCCGAACGCCGGACCCGAGGACACCGTTGAAGTAGAGGAAGGGGCCGCCGAGTTCCATCGCCTCCAGGAGCGTGCGACTCCCCGTGACGATCCGTAGGGAGGCCCGACGGAAGCGGGCCTCCCACGCGGGGGACGCAAGCGAACCGACGATCAGGCGCCCCTGTTCGATCGGGAGTGGGACGGACCAGGGTCGTGGGCTCACGACCGTCAGGTGCGGGATGGGATCGGCCGCCTGCAGCCCGGCGATCACTTCCAATAGCAAGCGCTCGGCGCTCGCAGGGCTCGCGTACCACAGCCACTCGGGTCGCCGGGGGCGATGGGGCGCCGGTCGCGAACGGTACCGTTCCGGCCAGAGCGGCCCGACCTGGACCGATGCGGGCCAGCTCCGGGCGAACCCTCGATCCGGCGCAAACGTGGCGAACACGTGGAGGACCCGCGGATGGTCGAACGCCCGAAACCGGCGGAACGCCTCGACGTAGGTCTCGGTCTCCTGACGCGTCCGGGCCTCCCGCACGGACCCGGCCAGCGCGCGGGACCGGATGCCTCCTTCCCGGAATCGCTCGCGTTGCTCGCGGCCCGGTGACAGGGTCCGCGCGAACTCCTCGAGGCTCACGTGGAGGACGCGGTCGGGTCCGTACGCCGCCTCCAGGTCGGCGACTTCGGTCGACCAGGGACCCCCGCGGCCGTAGGGCCCGGGCCGGGAGGGAGCGCCGCTGAGACCCCACGCCGGGGTGACGGTGAGGGCGGAGCGACCGGCGCGCACCGGTCGATCCACGCGAGCCAACGGGGGCCAGTCCCAGGGCCCGTCCACCGATTTCGGCAGCGGAGAGCCCGGGCGACGGTAGAGGGTGACCGGGAAACCGGCCCGCGCCAGGCGTCGGCCGGCCGCGAGCGTCTCCTCGATGTCGCCGAGCCCACCGCCGATCACCGCGGGCATCAGGTAGACGTCGACGCCGCCGGCCCCCGGGCCGGGCTTACGCGACCGGCCGGTAGAGCGTCCAGAGCGCTTCGGCGGGATGGAATCCCTCCGGCTCGATCGCCGCACGGGTCCGGGTCTCGTAGACGGGCACGGAGACCACGACGCGGACGGCGCCCCGGGCCCCGCACCAGGCGCCCGCGACGCGGACCAACTCCCGTACGAGTGCCGGGTCGGCGTTCGGCCCGACGATCGGTCCGGCCACGTGGGCGGCGTCCATGCTCGGGTTCCGGGAGGCCCCGATGGCGGCCTCGACGCCATGGCCCCGGTCGACGACCCAGGCCGCACTCTCCGTCTCGAAGATCTTCTGGTCGAAGCCGTCGGGCGCGAGACCGGTCGTCCGGCGGGGCAGGACCTTCAGCACCTCGGCGGGAATCTCCGCCGTGGCCAGCGCGAGGAGCGGCTTCTCGTCCGACTTCCGATACGCCCGGATCCCGGCCGGCAAGGCCGTCCGCTCCGGCCCGAACTCGGCCAGGTGGTCGCGGGCGAAGTAGTGGACCTCGCGCAGCGGCACGTAGCCGAGACGGCCCTCGTAGAGCGTCCGCGCCGGGGTGTTCTCCGTGAGGACGTCGAGCACGAGGTACTGGCGACCCGCCCGCTGCGCGATCCGCCGGGTCTCCTCGAGGAGCGCGCGGGCAAACCCCCGTCGTCGGACGGACGGGTCGGTCGCCACGGAGCTGATGTACACCGAGCGGCCGGGGAACGAGAGCAGCGTCGTGCCGACGACCCGACCGCCCTCGTCCGCGATGAGGAAGCGGAAGACCGGTTTGCCCACCAGACGGAGCAACCCCAGCAGGATGCGCGTGTCCCACCGGTAGACCCGCTTCACCACTCGGAAGACGATCTCGGGTCGCATCCCGAGCAGGCGCTCCTCGGCGGGGAACTGCGAGGAAAGGAGGTGGGCGACACCGGCGGTGTCGGCCGGTCGGAAGTTCCGGATCATCCGCCGTCGTCCTCGAAAGTCGTGGCGATGGCGCTCTCGAAGAGGGTGCGGAGGGTCGGTGCCGGTCGGTCCTCGACGAGCTCGGGCAGCGGCAGCCGGGCCAGTCGGTCGAGTTCCTCGTCGGGCAGCCGGGCCCGGGCGGCCAGCAGCGCGCTCTGGACGACCGGGTCATCGGCGCCGTGCGGCAGGCGGCCCAGCGCCTGCACGATCGCATCGAACAGACGGCTCTCCGCGTCGGAGCGGAGCAGGTCCTCCTCGTCGGTCGGTACCGGCGCGCTCTCGAGACACGGACCGGTGCGGAGCAGGCGCACGAGCTCTTCCCGGGCCCCGTCGTCCCCGAGGCGGCCGAGGGCCCAGACCGCGGCCAGACGGACCTCCGGCGCGGGGTCCGCGAGCTCCTCGCGGATGCGCGGTGCCGCCGCCTCGAGACCGAGTTGACCGAGCGCGTACGTCGCGCCGCGACGGGGCCACGGGTGCTCGTCTTCCAACCGGTCGAGCAGGCGCGTCAGGTCGTCGGGGCTGCCGACCGCACCCAGGGCGACCGCCGCCGCCCCGCGGACCGGCCAGGCGGGGTCGGCGAGTCGCTCCCGCGCGGTCGCCCGGGCGTCGTCACCGCCGAGCTCCCCGAGCGCGTGCACGGCGCAGACCCGCAGCCAGTGCTGCGGGGACCGGGAGGCGTCGACCAGCGGTGCCACCGCCGTCGGGTCTCCGATCCGTCCCAGCGCGACCATCACGGAGGGTTTCTCCCAGGTCTCGGGTTGCGCGAGGATCTCGAGGAGGCGCGGCACGGCCTCGTCGTCGTGGAGGCGTCCGCAGATGACCGCGGCCGCGGCCCGCACGCGGCGCGAGGGGTCGTGGAGCATCGCACGGACGAGTCCGCGGACCTCGGGACGGCCCGCCCGCCCCAGACCGAGGACCGCCTCGCGGCGCACGCGGTCGGACGGGTCCGCGAGCAACGGTCCCAAGCCCGCGTGCGCGGCCTCGGTGCCGATCCGGCCCAAGGTACGGGCCACGGCCAGTCGGACGCCCGCGTCCGGGTCGACGGCAGCCCGGGTGAGGGCCGGTACCGAGTCCGAAGGCGCGGCGGCGCCGAGCGCGTCGGCCGTCTTGCGACGGACCTCGGGCTCCGGGTCGTCGAGCATAGCTTCGAGGGCCTGTCGCGTATCGGGGCGGCCCGCCGGGCCGAGGGCCTCGGCGACGGCGGCGCGAACGGCCGGGTCCGGATCGCTCAGCGCGGCCGCGAGGGTGGTGGCGGCCCGGGGGTCGGCGAGCAGGCCGAGGGCGACCGCCGCCGTCTGCCGGATCCCCGCCACCGGGTCGCTCAGGGCGACCAGGAGCGGCGTCAGGTCGTCGACCCGGCCCCGTCGGGCGGTCGCGCGGAGTTCCGCGGCGCGCTCGGAGGGGCGCAGCTCGGTCGGCGGTGTCCGTCGGGCGGCGGGGCGTCGGGCCGGTCGTCGTTCCGGCGCCGGGCGGCGCGCTCGCTGGGCCACGCCGGCTCCACGGCGGCTCGGGCTAAAACGTCCCCCCGCTCGCGGCGGCACCGTCCAGCGCCGACTGCACGACCTGCTCCGGCGAGCGGTACGGTCCCCGTGCGACGGGTCCTCCGTACCCCCATCGGGCGAGCAGGTCGTCCCGGACGATGCCGAACGGCCCGAGCAGCGTCTCCGCGTCCCGGGCGAGGAGCTCCAGGTACGCGTCCGGGTCGTACCCCTCGTGGCCGTCCAGCAGTTCCTCCGGCCGGACCCGGTCCCGGTAGGAGCGGCTCGTCCGGTCGAGGATGACGTAGCGGACCGTCTGCCCCGCCTCCCGGCGCACGCCCTCCCGCTCGAGCTGGCGGAGGGCCGCCACCGAGTCGGTGAACGTGACGAAGGCGTCGCTCGCCTGCCCGAGCCGGTGCGTGATGACGAGCTCGTCGACCGGCCAGGTCCCGGCGCGGACCTGCGCGGCGAAATCGTCGGCCCGCCGCAGCGCGACCGGCAGGAGCGCCCGGAACGCGTCCGGTCCCCCCGCCGGACCGAACAGGTTCAGCATCTCTCCCTCGAACCGGCGGACGAGCCCGGTCGTGTCGTGCCGGCGGCCCCCGATCCCCCGGAGCTTGAACTCGCCGCTCTCGTAGACGCCGTAGTAGCGGTTCGGGACGCCGAGCCCGTGGGTCACGGCTGGCAGGAAGACGATCCACCGGTACCGGCCCTCGTAGCCGAGCGGCAGCCCGGTCCGCGCGCTCACCGACCGCGCGAACCCCTCGGGGTCCGGCGGGTGCGTGGGGTCGGTCGGGGCGAGCCAGAGCGAGTCGACGATCCCGTGCACGACCCGGTACCCGGCCCGCTCCGCGGCCGGTACCAGGTCGGCCAGCAGCTCGCGGGCGTAGGCGTTGATCGCCTCGTGGCACTCGATCCGGCCGAACCGGGCGTTCCGGTACCCCTGGTAGCCGAACGCGGTCACGAGGATCCACTTGAGCATCTTGACCCGGCCGACCAGGCGCGCCCGTTCCTCGGCCGGGAGGTGCGGGTCCTTGACCGCCGCCTTGTAGGCGAGCCGCCGGGCGAGCAGCGGCTCCAACGTGCGCGGGATGAGCCCGACCGTCCGGGTGCACGAGCGGTAGCCGAGCCCCGGCGCCCGGATCGGGCTGGTCGGGCAGCACCGGCACTCGAGCGTCTCCGCCGAGAGGTTCTTCCGGACCATGATGTGGGGAAAGAGGCTCGCGAAGTCGAACTCGTCCACCGGGCCGAAGACGCCGACCGGCGGGACGAAGATCACGCCGCCCCGGTCGGCGGCGACCAGGCGGTCCGCGCGGCGGAACGACTCGGGCCGGTTCTTCTTCCACGGCACGTGGAACCCGCGGCGGAGCGCCTCGGCCATCTCCATCGCGGTGAAGCACGTCCCGGGCGACTGGCGCGCGACGGTCGAGAGGGAGAGACGGGAGAGCCGTGCCGCGTCCACGAGGCCGGCCAGGTCGGCGTCGTCGAACAGGAACGAGTTCTCGCGGTCCAGGTGGAACCGGCCCGGGACCGGGTAGGTCGCCGCCCGGTAGAGGATCCGGCCGTACGTCGCGAACGAGCGGGCCGCCCGCGCCGGACGGAACCCCACGGGTTCGCGTCCGAGGGCGAAGGCGTCGGGTCCGAGGCCCAGGGCGGCGGCGCGCCGGTAGAGCCACGGCACGTCCCGCGCGTCGCCCCCGCGGGTCAGCAGCACGTCCGGGTCGGCGCGGGCGAGCTCGCCGACGAGCGCGCGGAGCAGGTCCTCCTCCGGACCCTCCAGCGTGACGTCCCCGAGCCGGACGGCGGCGACCGTCCCCTCGTTCGGTGGCAGACGGCCGTGGTGCGGGCCGGTGAGCGTCACCTCGAGACGCGCCGTGACGAGCGGGGGGAACGTGTAGTCGACCGTCTCCGCCGGCTCGGTCGCGGTGAGCCGGGCGCCCCGGCCCACGACCGGGGCGAACGGGTAGAGTCCGTGGGCCAGGTAGTAGAGCTGCGGCGGCCCCAGGTCGACGTCGAAGAGCGTGAACCGCACGAAGCCGCCGAGCGTGTCGACCGTGCGGGCGAGGGCACGGCGCTGCGCGTTCCGGACCGGCACGACCTCGAGCACGGTCCGCGGACGGTGGTCGAAGACCGACGGGCGGAGGACGACCGGGCGCACGCGCTCGACCGTCGGACGCCCCGCGAGGCGCGGGAGGAGGTCGGTGAGGTCGCGCCGCGACCCCGCGACGTAGAACGGCGGCCGGTACTCGACCGCGGTGCGCCGCACGCGGCCGGTCGTCCGCTCCTTCGTCCAGAGGACGACCGAGCGGCCGTCCGAGCTCTCCGTGATGTCGAGGAGCCAGGCGTCCGGGAGCGGCCCGGCGGCGCCGGTCACCGGCGCGGCGCCGGGGCCGTCCCGTCCGCCGGCAGCCGGCGGGCCAGGTCCAGGAGGACGGAGAGGAGGATCGACTCCAGGAGGTCGGGGCTCCCCACGTACGTCGCCTGGGCGACGTAGCGCCGGGCGCCGAGGCGGAGCGTCTCGAACGCCGCCCGCTCCTCGGGCGTCGTCAGGAGGCGCGCGAACTCGTCCCAGCGCTTCAGCCGCTCCTCGAGGGCCTGCCGGTAGGTCGGGACGGTGCGTCCCACGCGATCACCTCCCCGGCGGCTCCGCCGCCGAACTCCTCGATGCCCCGCTGGCCGGGCGGTCGCGCGACCAGCCGCAGGTGCGCGTCGTCCCGGAGGGCCCGGAGCGTGAGCGAGCCCGGGGCCCGGGCGAACGTCACCAGGTCGCACCAGAGCGGCCCGGCGTCCCCCAGGCCGGGAAAGCTGGCCGCCCCGGTCGGGTCGAGGGTCAGGAGGAGGGGAAGGCGCAGCGACTCGGCCAGCGTGCGGAGCGATCCCGCGACGTGGCGGAGGAGCGACGCGCGCTCGTCCGGCGGGACGTCGTCGATGGAGAAGGCGGCCGGCAGGTCGTGGCCGACGAGCAGGGTCGGCGGGTGGCGGCGGGCCTCGGCCGACCAGGCGTCCACGAGCGCGACCATCTGGTAGGCGGTGAACGAGCGGGCGAGGCGGATCCGTCGCAGGACCTCGGCGGCGTCCACGCCGAGCCCCCGGCCGACCTCGCCGAGCCGGTAGGGCAGGAAGTGGTTCGCCCCCTCGAGCAGCGAGATGCGGCCGCGACCGAGCGCGTTGCCGGCGTAGAGGAGCTCCAGGATGGGGTCGAGGGCGGCGCGCGGGCCGGTCCAGAGCGTGAGCTGGCCCGGCGCGAACCGACGGGCGAGCCACGGGAACAGCGCGGGCGCGGACGGCAGACCGGCGAGCGGACGGGCCTGGCGGGGCCGCGGCGCGAGCCGGATGCGGACGGGCAGTCGCGGCGGGCGGACCCGCGTCGTCTCGGGGACGAACGGGACCGGCTCGCTCGTCTCCTCGAACAGCGGGGACGGAAGGGGGAACGTATCGAGCATCGCCGACCGGGACCGTTCGACGGCCGCGGCGGCTCTAAAGCGACCGCTCGGGGGATGTTGAAACGGGTCGGGAACGGCCCGTTCCCGGGCGCCGCCTCAGTCCAGTCGGGACCGGCTCGCGGGTCGGGACAGCCCCAGCAGTTCGGAGAGCGATCGGGCGTTCACGGCCGCATCCCCGCGGAAATGGTTGTTGAAGAATCCGTAGACGACGTCGACCTTCTCGGCGAGCGTCCGGACCTGGGGCGCCCACGCCTCCAGTTGGGACGGCGTGTAGGTGTAGTCGTACCAGAGCGGGGCGCCGTGCCCGTGCCACCGCACGTAGGCGAACGGCGCCGTCACCTCGAGCTGCGCCGGCAGGTGGGGCTCGTCGGCGACGACGTAGGCGAACCCGAACTCCCGGAGCAACTCGAACGACGCCGGCACGACCCAGGACCGCTCCCGGAACTCGACCGCGACCGGCAGGTCCCGCGGCAGGGAGGCGTAGAACGCCCGCACCGTGGCGGGCTCGAACGGGAGCGACGGCGGCAGCTGCAGGAGCGCCGCCACGAACTTGCCGGCCCGGCGCATCGGGTCGAGCACGGCCAGGAACCGGCGGACCTCCTCGTCGGTCCCGACCAGGCGGAGGTCGTGCGTGATCGTCTGGGGAAACTTCGCCGCGAACCGGAACGAGGGCGGCGTCCTCCGTACCCACGACTCGGCGACGGCCGGGGGCGGCAGCCGGTAGAACGTCGAGTTGACCTCGACGATTGGGAAGAGACCGGCATAGTACCGCAACCGGTCCGACGTCCCGTGCTTGGGGTAGACCCGCCCGACCCACTCCGGATAGTCCCAGCCACTCGTCCCGAGCCGGATGTCGCCCACGGTCCGTCCGTCCGCCGAACGGCCCGGACCGGGTTAACCTCTGTCGGGAGGTCGCGAAACGCCCGCCGACCGCTCCAGCGCGCGGAGGACCGGTCCGGGCCGAACGCGAACCGGCGCCGTCGGCATGCGCGGCAGGGCCCGGAGGATCCGGTCGACGACCCGCTGCGGTGACCCGCCGCCGGACACCCACCGGAGTCGACCGCGTAGACGGGGGGCCAGGACCGTTCGGAAGATGCTCGCCTCCGTGACCGCCACGCGTTGATGCCGGCGCTGCAGCGAGGGCGGGTGGCCTCGAGGGTCGTCCCGGGCTCGTCGGCCCCGCTCCGTCTCGTGTACGCGGAGGACCAGGGTCACATCCGGCAATCCCCAGTGGTCGACCTCGATATCCCGGCGGGCCGTCCGGAAGAGGGCGGTGAGCACGGGGGGGCTGGCCAGTCCGGCGTCCTGCAGTCCGGCGGTGTACGTCAGCGGGCCGAAGAGGCCCGTGTCGAGGACGACCCGGCGACCGGCTCGCGCGTGCCGACGGGCGAGGCGGTACCGGTGCGTCTCTTCCCAGAACAACCGCTGTTCCAGACGGAGGAGCTCGCGGTCGGACGTCCAACGCAGGGAGGGACGGGGCCGGACCCGCTCGTAGGCCTCGGCGACGTAGACGGCGCCGAGACGTTCGGCCAGGAGGCGGCTGACCCGGGTCTTGCCGGCCGCGGAGGGGCCCTCGATCGCGATGACCTGTCCGGGCACAGGCGTCGTCCAACCGCCGGTCGGCTTTAGGGTGCGAGCCACGACCCGACTTTTATCGCCTAGGTCGCTCGGGCGAGCGTGCCCCCCCGCACCGGACCCGACGGGTCCCCCCACCAGTTCGGCGCCCGAGTCGTCGGGCCCGACCGCCCCGACCCGTGGCCAGCCGTGGTGTCGGTCGCGCTGCGGCGCGTGCCCGAGGACGTGTATCCGTCCCTCCAGAGCGAGGTGGAGAACGCCGGTGGCGAGGTCCTGCCGGGCCCGTCTGACGGTTACCTGGTCGGCGGAGCGTTCGCGGTCTACGGCATCTGGGAGTCCGCGGCCGAGGAGCCCACCGTACGAGCCATCGCGGGTGAGGTGGGCCGCGCCTTGCGGGCCTACGTCCGCCACGGTACCCGCACGGTGCGTGCGGCCCATCGGACGTTCGTGGTCGGCGACCGGCCCCGGGTCCTCGGCGTCGTCAACGTGACGCCCGACTCGTTCTCCGACGGCGGGCAGTTCTTCGAGCCGGCCACCGCCGTGGCCCAGGCCCAGCGGCTGGTGGACGAGGGTGCCGACCTTCTCGACATTGGCGGCGAGTCGACGCGGCCCGGGGCGACTCCGGTCTCGCCCGAGGCCGAGTGGCGGCGCGTCGAGCCCGTGCTCCGGGGTCTGGCGGGACGAGTCGCCGTTCCGATCTCCATCGACACCCGGCATGCCGAGGTCGCCGAGCGGGCGGTGGACGCGGGGGCGGACGTCGTCAACGACGTGGAAGGTCTTCGGTCCGACGCGATGCGCGCTGCGGTCGCGCGGACTGGGGCGGCGGCGATCGTGATGCACATGCGGGGGACACCTGCCACGATGCAGGGCGACGTGACCTACGCCGACCTCCGCGGGGAGGTCTACGGCTGGCTGGCCGACCGCCTCGACGCGGCCCATGCGGACGGGATCGAGGCGGACCGCCTGCTCGTCGACCCGGGGCTGGGGTTTGGCAAGTCGCCCGAGCAGAGCCTGGAGCTCCTCGCCCACGCCCGAGAGTTCCGCGGCCTGGGCCCGCCGGTCGTGATCGGCGCCTCCCGCAAGTCGTTCCTCGGGAAGCTCACGGGCGGGACGACCCCTGGCGAACGGCTCGAGGCGGGTCTTGCGGCCGCGGTCCTCGCCGCCGCCCAGGGCGTCGAACTGGTCCGCGCGCACGACGTGCGTCCGACCGTGCGGGCGCTGTCGGTCGTCGCGGCGATGCGACCGCCGACCGACTGAGCCGGCTCAGCGCAGCGGCTCACCGTGCTCGTCGACCTCGATCTCGAGGACCAGCGCGCCGACATATCCGCACTTCTGACAGGTGTAGACGGCGCCGGTGATCCCCGCCGTCGCCTGGAAGATCGGCCCCGAGTTGCACTGGGGGCAGACGAGGATCCGCTTACCCCGCGTCCGGCGTCGCATCGTCGTCGCCTCCCTCCGAGGTCGGGTCGGGCGCCGGCTCGGACTCCTCGTCCTCCTCGGAATCGGTCGGTTCTTCGCCCTCCGACTCCGTCGCCGGCTCGGGCGCGCCGGACTCCCCCGCGTCGTCGGGCCCGGCGGGCGGCGTCGTGGCGCCTCCGGTACCGCCCTCTTCGGGGGAAGGCAGGATAACGGCGTCGCGGACCTCGTCGCCCTCGTCCAGTCGGATGACGCGGACCCCCATCGTGTCTCGGCCCTGGGAGCGGATCCCCTTGACCGCCATGCGGATCGTGATGCCGTTCTTGGTCGTCACCAGCATTTCGGAAGCGTCGGTCGTGGGCAGCACGGCGACGACGGAGCCGTTCCGGCCGCCGGTCTTGATCGTGCGGACCCCCTTGGCGCCGCGGGCGGTCTTGCGGTAGTCCTCGGTGGGGCTGCGCTTGCCGAACCCGCTGGACGTGAGCGTGAGCAGCGTCGGGAACTTCGCGTTCACCGGCGCCATCGCGACGACCTCGTCGCCCTTCTCCTCCGAGAGACGGACGCCGATGACGCCGTACGTCGCGCGGCCCATCGGCCGCACCTCGCCGAGCTCGAACCGGACCAACTGGCCCGCCCGGGTCGCCATGAGGATCTCGGTCGCCTCGTCGGCGACGAGCGCCACGTCGACCAGCTCGTCGCCCTCCTCGAGCAGGATCGCCTGGATGCCGTTGGTCCGGATGTTCTGGTACTGGTCGAGCGTCGTGCGTTTGACCAGGCCCCGCTTGGTCGCGAACAGGAGCGCCCCGTCACCGCCGAGGCCCCGGAGCGGCAGCAGCGTCTGGACCTTCTCGCCGGGCTTCAACTTCGGCAGGAGGTTGATGATCGCCTTGCCCTTGGACTGCCGGCTTCCCTCGGGCAGTTCGTAAGCGATGAGCCGGTAGACCCGGCCGAGCGTGGTCAAGAACAGGATGTCGTCGTGGGTCCGGGTGACGAAGGTGCGGATGACGAAGTCCTCTTCCTTCGTCTCGATCTGGCCGAGACCCCGGCCCCCGCGCCGCTGGCGCCGGTACTGTTCGAGCGGCAGGCGCTTCACGTACCCGTCGCGGGTGACGAGGACGACCACGTCCGAGTCCGGGATCAGGTCCTCGAGCGTGCGGGCGGTGAACGCCGGCACGATGCGGGTGCGCCGGGCATCGCCGTAGCGGGCCTTGAGGTCGTTCAGCTCCTCGACGATGAGGCCGTCCAGGAGCTTGGGGTCGGAGAGGATCGCCTGCAGGTGCTGGGCGAGCGCCTCTTTCTCGGCCTTCTCCGTCTCGACCGCCTCGCGCTCGAGCGCGGTCAGACGGGCGAGCCGCATGTCCAGGATCGCCTTCGCCTGCTCGGTGGAGAGCAGGAACCGGCCCATGAGGCTCGACTCGGCGGCGGGGACGTCCTTGGACCGCCGGATGATCTTGATCACTTCGTCGATGTGGTCGATGGCGGTGAGGAACCCTTCGAGCAGGTGCAGGCGCTCGGTCGTCTTTCGCAGGTCGAAGGTCGTCCGCCGCGTCAAGATCCCGCGGCGGTGCGTCAGGTGGAGCTCGAGCAGGTCCTTGAGCGGCAGGACCCGGGGCCGGTTGTCGACCAGGCAGAGGTTGATGACACCGAAGCTGGTCTCGAGCGGCGTGTGCTCGTAGAGCCGGTTGAGGATGATCTCCGCCGGCACGTCGCGACGCAGTTCGAGGACGACGCGCGTCCCGTCGCGGTCGGATTCGTCCCGCAGCTCGGTGACGCCGTCCAGCCGCTTCGACTTCACCAGGTCGGCGATCAGCTGGAGCAGCGAGGACTTGTTGACCTCGTACGGGATCTCCGTGATGACGATCTCGTCGCGCCCCTCGCGCTCGCGGATGTCGGCGGTGCCCCGGAGATGGACCGTGCCCCGCCCGGTCGCGTACGCCTCGCGGATCCCCTCGGAGGAGAGGTACCCGCCGCCGGGGAAATCCGGACCGGGCAGGACCTTCATGATCGCGTCCAGGTCCGACTCCGGGTGGTCGAGCAGCAGCAGCAGCGCGTCCGCGACCTCGTTGAGTCGGTGGGGTGGCATGTTGGTCGCCATGCCGACCGCGATACCGGCCGAGCCGTTCACCAGCAGGTTCGGGACCTTGGACGGAAGGACCAGCGGCTCCTTGAGCGACCCGTCGAAGTTGTCGCCCCATTCGACCGTCTCCTTCTCCAAGTCGGCGAGGCTCTCCTCGGCGAGCGCCGAGAGCCGGGCCTCGGAGTACCGCATGGCGGCGGGCGCGTCGCCGTCGATCGAGCCGAAGTTCCCCTGCCCATCGATGAGCGGGTAGCGCAGGCTGAACGGCTGGGCCATCCGGACCAGCGCCTCGTAAACGGCCTGGTCCCCGTGGGGATGGTACTTGCCGAGCACGTCGCCGACGGTGCGCGCGCTCTTGCGGTAGGGTCGGTCGTGGGTCGCTCCCGACTCCCACATCGACCAGAGGATGCGACGCTGGACCGGTTTCAACCCGTCCCGTCCGTCGGGCAGGGCCCGCCCGACGATGACGCTCATCGCGTAATCGATGTACGAGCGATGCATCTCGCCCTCGAGCGCGTGGTCGGTCACGCGGTCGATGGGCTTCGGAGCGGCGGGCGCCTCGCTCATGCGGCACCGCCGAGATGGAGTTGGGCGGCGACGATCCGGTCGGCCTCGTCGAGGAACCGGTCGCGCGAGCCGGCCGGGATGGTCGCGCCGCTCGCGACCTTGTGGCCGCCGCCCTCCCCGCCGACGGCCGCGGCGGCGCGCCGCAGGGCGTCGGCGAGGTCCAGGCCCTGGGCGACCAGGCGCAGCGTGCCCCGGCCGCTCAACTTGATCGGGCCGTTCGTGCCGCCGGAAAAGACGACAACGGGCTTGTCCGGGGGCAGGAGGTAGTTCATCGCCATGCCGGCCTGAGTCCCCGCCAGGGGAGTCTCCTGGCTCTCGAACCAGCGCAGGGCCTTCCGCTCATTTACGCCCTGCTCTTCCAACCGCACCAGCGTTCGCAGGATGCCCTGGCGCCACCGGTCCTCCTCGGTCTCGGCGCGGGTGAACGCCGACGCGTCCCCGAGCGCCATCGCGACCCCGACGCCCGGGGTGCCGGCGCGGCCGGTCGCGCTCTGCAGGTTAGAGAGTTCCTCCGCGTCGCGCTCGAGACCCGGCAGGTACCACCGCTCCTGGTCGACCATCGCGACGAACTCGGGTAGCACCCCCGTCGATTCGAGCCGGTGACGCAGGGCGGCGACGAGACGGCCGCGGGCGTCCGAGGCGAGGGACGAGGGGGGCAGCGAGGGGTCGATCTCCAGTTCACGGAGAAAGGCGTCGACGGCCGGCCGACGTCCCGAGAGGCCACGGTAGTACGGGTCGATGCTCGCCGTCACGGCGGCACCGACCGTGGGACCCAGGAGCGCGACGCCGGGGCGGCGGACGACCAACGACCGGCGGACCGCTTCGTCCACCAGGATCCCGTTCAGCCCCCGAAACCCACCGACATGCTGGCGGTCCCCGATCCCGCCGGAGAGTCCCCAGGGCGCGTTGTCCCAGTTGAGCGGGTCCAAGAAGACGGTGAACAACCAGGTCAGGGTCGCGGCACACATCTCCTCCATCCCGTTGACGCCCCAGTCCAGCGGGTTGACGAACGCGACGTGCGGGGGAAGGTCCGGAGGATGGGGGGCGGAGGGGTAGGTGTGGTGGTCGAGGACGACGACCGGGAACGGGTGGCCGGGGTACAGGTCCAGCCAGGCCGCGCCGGTGTCGACAATGAGCACGGGTCCCTTCGTGGCGCCGAGCAGCGACTGCATCTTTTCGCGCTCGACGCCGATGAGCGGGCTCAACTGGACCGGATAGCCGAGACGGCCGAAGGCGCGGACCGCGCTCGAGGCACTGGCGATCCCGTCCGCGTCGTAATGGTAGATGACCCGCCAACGGCGGGGGTTCGCGAGTACGAGCCCACGGGCCCGCTCGAATTCTCGGCCGTACTGGGGGTCCGGGACGAACGCGTCCGGGCCCGAGGGCATCACTCCACCTGGAGGGCCGCGCCCGCGGCGGAGTACCGCCACGTCTCGGGCAAGCGGCGCCGCTGCCGGTAGTACCGGGCCAGGCGGCGGATCCTCGACTCCATCAGAGCGAGGCCCCGGCGGTTGGAGAGGTCCTTGGGGTGGGTCGTCAGGTGGCGCTGGAGGTGGACGACGCGCTTCAACAGCGCCTGCAGGTCATCGGGGATCTCGGGCTGGACGCCCTGCTCTTTCAGGATCGCGCCCAGGCGCTTGCCCGTCACCACGCGCGCGGACGGCACCCCGTGCTGGTCCCGGAGGACGAGGCCGATGTGGGCCGCCGACTGGCCGGCCTTGGCCAGACCGACCGCCTGCTCGACGACCTCCTCACTCGTGGTGGTCACCCATTCCGGCTTGGTGAGGGGGTAGGGACGGTGCGAGCCGGCCCGGCCCTTCCGTCCGGAGTGGATGCGCGACATGGCCCCGCGCCGACCCACGTGCCTTACTTAAGGTTCCCGGGCGCGAGGACTCGGATTCCCCGTCAGGGGATGCGGTCGCTCGACTTCTGGACATCGACGAGGAACGCCTTGCCTTCCGCGGTGATCTGGTAGACCGCCTTGGTGGGGGCGCCCTTGGCCGGGGCCCGTTCGGTCGGGACCCGGGCTTCGACCAGCCCGTTGCGCACGAGCAGTCCGAGCGCGAGCGGTACCTTCACGTGGCCCTGCTCGACCGCCCAGAACCGGGCCAGCAGTCGCTCCATCTCGTCCAGCTCGAGCGTCTGGTCGCGGGCCCGGCCCTCGTTGATCGACTCGGCCCGGTTGAGCTGCTGGAGGAGGGCCACCAGCGTCGAGCGTACGGGGTCGGCGGCGTCCTCGGCCACGCGACGTATAACGGCCCGTTCGGCTACATAAATCCCGAAGGCCCGTGCAGGTTACTCGATCCGTCCGCTGCGCTCGAGCTTCTGGAGCAGGTACTCCTTCCCCGTCAGGGAGAGGGCGTACCGCCGGCCCACCGTCCGGCCCCGGTCCCAGGCGAACTCGGGGTCGTCCAGCTCGATGATCATCCGGTTGCCGAGCAGGGTCGTGAGAGCCGTGTCGAGCTCGGCGCCGGTGGCTTCGGGATGGAGGCCCCGCCGCAAGTGGGTGAGCAGTTCACCGTGCTCGAGGCCCGCCACCTCCTCGCCCTCCACCTCGGCCCGGTTGAGGAACCGCAGCACCTCGAGCAGGATGGCACCCAGCTCGCCGGCGCGCTCGGAATCGGTGTCGGACGGAGTCATGGTCCCTCGGCACCGGCACTTGACCCTTGACGCCGACTTAATAGGGAGGTCCGACCGATACCCCCCCTCCGATGAGTTGTACCTGCCGGAATCCGGCCCGGTGCCCGGTTTGCAACACACCGGTGCGGGTGCCACTCACCAACCTGGAGAACGCCACGGGCGGGGCGTTCCTGGTCGACCGGTTCGCGCGGCGCGATTCGTCGTCCTCGCGGGAGGGCCTACGCCGCCTCATCCAGGGATGGGCGTCGTGCCCATCGTGCGGGCACACGGTCTACCACGACCACTCGCGTTCGTGCGTCGCCGAGGCCCTCAGTGCGGCGGGCGTGCCGCTGACCGAGCGGGAACAGATCCTCGCCAAGATATCGTTCCCGGAAGGATGAGAGGGCGCCGATGACCGCGCCCGACGAATTCGTCGTCACACCGTACGAAGTGAAGGGCCGCATCGACTACCAGCGGCTACGGGAACTGTTCGGCACCCAGGACCTGACACCGGACCTGCTGGCCCGACTCCACCAGCTCGCGGGCGGGGACCTGCCGCCGTCGATCGCCCGCGGGGTGTACTACTCGCACCGGGACTTCGGCTGGCTGCTCGACCAGTACCAGAAGGGGTCGCCGTTCTTCCTCTACACCGGACGGGGGCCGTCCGGTCCGCTGCACACGTCCCACCTGCTCTCGTTCGACCTCTGCCGATGGTTCCAGAAGACGCTCGGCGTGCGGATGTTCATCCAGATCACGGACGACGAGAAGTTCTGGGCCCGGTCCGGGCTCACCCGCGAGGAGACGGCCCACTGGGGGATGGAGAACCTCTACGACATCCTGGCCCTGGGGTTCGACCCCAAACGCACCCACGTCTTCTTCGACTCCAAGTCGATCGCCGCCCTGTATCCGCTCGCCATCCGGGTCGCCCGGAAGATCCCGTACTCGACCGTGAAGGCGGTCTTCGGCTTCGAGCCGAGCACGAACATCGGCCTCGTGTTCTACACGGCGCTGCAGACCGTCCCCTGCTTCTACCCGTCCTGGGCCGAGGGACGGAGCGTCCCGTGCTTGATCCCGTGCGGCATCGACCAGGACCCGCACTTCCGCGTGACCCGCGACATCGCCGAAGGGCTCGGGTATCCCAAGCCCGCGCTCCTCCACAGCCAGATGCTCCCCGGCCTGCTCGGCGAGAACGCGATGAGCACGACCGGCGACCGGGAGGACAACGCCCTGTTCCTCAACGACCCGCCCAAGGTCGTCGAGAAGAAGGTCCGCAACGCCTTCACGGGTGGCCGGGCCACGGTCGAGGAGCAGCGGCGCCTCGGCGCCACGCCCGAGATCTGTTCGGTCTGGGCGCTCTGGCGCACGCGGTTTGCCCAGGACGACCAGGAGTTCCAGGAGGTCACCCGGGACTGCCGGTCGGGCGCGATGCTGTGCGGTGAGTGCAAGGCCCGCATCCTGGAGCGGATCCACCCCTTCTTCGCGGAGCACGCCGTGGCCCGCGAGAAGGTCAAAGACTGGGCCGAGTCGACGATCGTCACGCAGGCGCCGAAGGCGCTCTAGCGGACCTCGGGCCGTCCGTCGTCGCTCCGCCGGGGCACGCGGAACGGAGGCCCTCCCTCTTCGGGCGGCGGCTCCGGTCCCCCCTTCACCGCGGTGAGGAGACGGAGCATCGGTCGGAACAGGGAGCCCTGCGCCCGCTGGGGGTCGAGCGTGTAGGCGCGCTCGTAAGCGGCGATCGCGGCATCCTCGTCGCCCAGACTCAGGAGGGAGAGCGACAGGTCGAGCCAGCTCTTCGCCTCGCGCGACCCCTCCCGCGCGCCGGTCTCGTCCACGTGGTCGTCGAACCGGGGTCGGGGCACGGAGTCGTCGTCGTCGGAAACGGAGCGGGAGAGGACCAGGGCCCGCTCGAACGCGACGGAGGCGCCGGATTCCTCGCCGGACTCCGCAAGGGCCACGCCCAAACGGTGCCAGGCGACCATGTCGTCGGGCACGAGAGCGACGGCGCGCCGGTAGGCGCTGGCGGCCTCGCTCCACTCCTCGCGCAGCGAGCGCGCGACCCCCAGATGGAACCAGGCCTCCCCGTTCGCGGGAGCGAGCTGGATCGCGCGGGCGAGCGCCGCCTCGGCTTCGAGCGCCCGGCCCGTGTGCGCGAGACTGATCCCGTAGTACGACCACGCGGACGCGTTCGTCGGGTCGTCCCGGATGACATCCAGGAACGCCCGCACGGCGCGGTCGTACTCCCCCCGAAGGAGATAGTGAACCCCTAGGTCAGCGCGCTGGTCCACACCCGGTCGGAGCTGTCGAGGGCGGGTCAGCCCAAAAGGATGATGCCGGACCGCCGCGTCCGGATAACCCGCGCGCGAGGGCCCCGGAGGGCCCGACCCGGGGCCCCCGCGTCCTTTATATGGCCCGAGATTCCATGCGGCGCCCGAGGAATCCGCGAGCCGGCCCGAATCGAGCGTCCCGCCCGTCCTGCTTTTTGCGACGAGTGTTCCGCGAGATGCGTATCGCCTCCCGATTCCCACCCAAACCCAACGCGAAACGCGAAAGCAGAGAAGGCGAGACCGATGGTAGACAAACCCCTGACGAAAGTGCGCGACCTGACGCCGAACTCGAAGCAAGTGAACGTGCTGGCCAAAGTGATCAGCATCGGAGAGCCGAAGGAAGTCATGGGCAAGTTCGGCGACCCCCGGAAGGTGTGCGAGGCCGTGGTCGGCGACGACTCCGGCGTCATCACCCTGTCGCTCTGGAACGAGCAGATCGGCTCGATCCAGAAGGACGAGGTCATCCTGATCGACAACGGCTACGTCTCCCTCGTGCGGGGCCACATGCGCCTCAACGTGGGACGGTACGGCAACCTGTCGAAGTCGACCGAGTCGATCCCCGAGATCAACCAGTCGCTCGACATGAGCCAGCAGGAGTTCGAGAGCGAGCGCCGGTCGTTCGGCGGCGGCTACCGTGACCGCGGTGGCGGCGGCGGCGGATACGGCGGCGGTGGCGGTGGCCGGTACGGTGGCGGCGGCGGTGGCGGCGGTGGCCGCGAGCGCTCCGACTCGTACAAGCGCTACTGATCCGACCTCCGGATCCCGACGGACGAACCCTTTCCCTCCCCGCCTCCCTCGAGGGGCGGGGGGTGACCCGAAGATAGTTCTAAGTAGGCTACCCCGCTCTCGCGCCTCGGCCATGGCGGACGACGCGCACGAGCTGGTCCTGTACGTTCAATCGAAGAAGGCGGTCACGACGGTCTATCGGCCCCCGACCACCGGGACGGGGATACCCGCCAGCACGGGCCGGGCGCCGGACGAGGCGTCGGTCGGCGACTCGCCGGTCTACTTCCTCTCGGACGACCAGGCCCGGTGCGTGGCGATGGTCGAGGAGACCGCCAATGCCCGCGGCTACCATGTCCGGGTCGTCGACGTCGAGAAGGCCGGGCGCCTCGAGCGCCTGGTCGCCGAGCGCCTCCGCGGGGTCCAGAACTTCCCGGTCCTCATCTCGACCAAGGGCCCCCGGCTGGAGGGGGTCGCCTCGTTCAACGAGGACAGCCTCTGCGAGCTGATGCCGACCGAGCTCAAGAGTACCCGCGCGTTCACGTACCTCAAGGTCAAGGGCGGCGACCTGGACCGGATCCGCACCCTGCTCGAGACCCTGCCTGAGGTCAAGGAGATGCACTTCCTGACCGGCGACTGGGACATCCTGGTCGTTCTCGACTTCCCGGGCGCCAGTTCGAACAAGCGGCAGGTCCTCGACTTCGTCACGGACCGGATCCGGGGCATCCCCGAGGTCCTCGACACCTCGACCGTGCTGCCCGAGTACTCGGTCTCGAAGTTCCCGCTGTAGGGCGGGGACCCCGGCCTAGCGCCGGCGACCCGCCCGTCGGCGTCGTTTCGGTATGACCGGGATCTCGCGCGGCCGCCGGCTGGGCCCGCCGTCCGCGGCCGGCTCTTCCGTCCCGTAGAGCGCGTCCACGGTGAGCGGGTGGTCTTCCAGGAAGGCGAACCCCTCGACGTAGGCGGCGAACGTCTCGAGGCTCGTGAACAGCGGGATCCCCAGCTCGACCGCACGTCGCCGGAGCACGTACTCGTCCTCGAGCATCCGCTCGAACTTCTCCTGCGTCAACGAGAGCGGGACGTTGAGGAGGAGGTCGATGCCGCCCCGGTCCAGCTCCTCCAAGACGTTGGGGTGGCGGTCCGGCTCCGAGACCTTGTGGAGGATGCGGACCCCCCGGACCCCGCGGGAGCGCAGGAAGGCGCCCGTGTCCTCGGTCGCGGCGATGCGGAGCCCGAGGCTGCGGAGCCGTCGGGCCACGGGGAGCAGCTCCTCCTTGAGCTGCGGACCGCCGACGGAAAGGAACGCGGAGCCCCGGCGGACGACGAGCCGCACCCCGGTCGCGACCAGCGCCTTCACGAGCGCGTCGGCGAACGTCGGTCCGAAGCAGGCGACCTCGCCCGTCGACTGCATCTCGACGCCCAGCAAGGGGTCCGAGCCGGTGAGCTGGAGGAAGGAGAACTGCGGCACCTTGACACCGAACCGGCCCGGCGGCAACGCGGCGAGGCCCTCGTGCGTCAGCGGGCGCCCGAGCATCGCCCGCGCCGCTTCCCGCAGGAGCGGCACCCCCGTCGCCTTCGTCAGGAACGGCAGGGAGCGGCTGGCCCTCAGGTTGAGCTCGATGACCTGGTAGGCCTGGTCCTTGACCAGGAACTGGATGTTGAACGGACCGCGGATCGAGAGGGTGCGCGCGAGTTGGCGCGCGGCGTCCATGAGCTGGGCCTGGACTTCGGGCGGCGTGTGCCGGGGCGGGAGCGAAAAGATGGCGTCGCCGGAATGTACGCCGGCCCGCTCGACGTGCTCGAGGATGCCACCGACCAGCACCCGCTCGCCGTCGGAGATGGCGTCCAGCTCGACCTCGTCCGCCCCCTCGATGAATTTGGTGATGACGACCGGGTGTTCCGGCGAGATGCGCGTGGCCTCCGAGAGGAACCGACCCAGGTCGTGGCGGCCCCAGATGACCCGCATCGCCTGGCCGCTGAGGACGTACGACGGTCGGACCAATACGGGATACCCGACCTGGTCCGCGAAGGCGCTCGCCTCGTCCAGGGTCGTGAACGCCCGCCAGGCCGGTTGCGGGATCTGCAGCCGCTCGAGCAGGCTCGCGAACCGGGCGCGGTCTTCCGCGGAATCGATCGACTCGGGGGCGGTCCCGAGCACCGGGATACCGCACATCTGCAGCAACGGGGTGAGATTCTGGGCCAGCTGGCTGCCGACGCAGGTCACGACACCGGCGAACCGCTCGGCCTCGGTGATGTCGCGGACGCGCTCGAGGGTGATCTCCTCGAAGTAGAGACGGTCGGACCGGTCGTAGTCCGTGGAGACAGTCTCGGGGTTCGAGTTGAGGACCGCGACCCCGGGAACGCCCTCGGCCCGCAGCCCATCGGCCAGGTTCATCGTCGACCAGTCGAACTCGACGCTCGAGCCGATGCGGTACGGTCCCGCGCCGATGACGAGGATCGAGCCCGAGGGCATCGGTCGGACGTCGTCGGCGTCGGCCCGGTAGGTGAGGTAGAGGTAGTTGGTCCGGGCCGGCCATTCTCCGGCCAGGGTATCTATCATCCGGGTGCGGGGGCGGATCCCGGCGTCCAGGCGGAGCCGCCGCACGTCCTCCTCGTCGCGTCGAGCGGCCCGGCCGATGGCCCGGTCGGAGAGCCCGAGTTCCTTGGCCCGGCGCAGCAGGGTCGGGTCCAGGAGCGCATCCTTGGAGGCGCCCAGGGCCCGGTGGGTCGACTCGACCTCCGCCAGGCAATCGACGAACCAACGGTCGACCCACGCCGTCTTCGCGATCTCGGCGGACGGGAGGCCGGCGCGGAGCCCTTCGAGGATGCGGTAGAGGATCTCGGGGGTGGGGCTCGCGAGGTCCTTCAGGATCGCGGCCGGGGCCCGGGTCTCGCTCGGCGGGACCAGGTCCGCCCGGGGGTCGCTCATCCGGACCGCCTTCGAGACCGCCTCCGGGAACGAGGCGCCGATGCCCATCACCTCACCGACCGACTTCATCGCGGGGCCGAGCCGACGCTCGGCCCGCTCGAACTTGTCCAGGTCCCAGCGGGGCAGTTTCACGACGACGTAGTCGAGGGCCGGCTCGAAGCAGGCCGTCGTCACGCCGGTGATCCGGTTCTTGAGCTCGGGCAGGGTGTACCCGAGCGCCAGCTTGGCGGCCACGTAGGCGAGCGGATAGCCGGTCGCCTTGCTCGCAAGCGCGCTCGAACGGGAGAGCCGCGCGTTGATCTCGATCGCGTAGTACTCGTCGGTCGCCGGGTTGAGGCAGAACTGGATGTTGCACTCGCCGACGATCCCGCACGCCTCGACCGCGCGGAGCGCCGCCTGGCGGAGCATCTGGTACTCGGCGTCCGTGAGCGTCTGGCTGGGGGCGATGACGATGTTGTCGCCCGTGTGGACGCGCATGCTGAGCACGTTCTCCATGTTGCACACGGTGAGCGCGTTCCCCTTCGCGTCGCGGACGACCTCGTACTCGAGCTGCTTCCACGTGCCGACGTACCGCTCGAGCAGGACCTGGCCGACCGGGCTCCACCGGAGCCCGCGGCCGACGACCTCGGTGAGCTCGTCCCAGGTGCGGGCGACGCCCCCTCCCTTGCCACCGAGGGTGTAGGCGACCCGGACCATCACCGGAAACCCGAGTTCCTTGGCCGCCTCGCGGGCGGCCTCGATGGAATAGACGGCGCGACTCGGCAGGGTCGGAACGCGCGCCTTCTGCATGATGCGGACGAACTTCTGACGGTCCTCGGTCGCCCGGATCGCCCAGAGGGGCGTCCCGAGGACCCGGGTCCCCGCGGCCCGGAACGCCCCCTTCTCGGCGAGTTGGACGCCGCAGTTGAGGGCCGTCTGCCCGCCGAACGAGACGAGGATCCCGTCGGGGCGCTCCTCCTTCAGGATGGGAGCGACGAACTCGGGCGTCAGGGGCTGGAAGTAGACCCGGCCCAACCGGGGCGGGTCGGTCTGGAGCGTCGCGATGTTCGGGTTGACGACGATCGTGTACACGCCCTCCTCTTCGAGCGCCTTCAAGCACTGGCTGCCGGAGTAGTCGAACTCGCCGGCCTCCCCGATCTTGAGGGCGCCGCTGCCGAGGAGCACCACCTTGCGGGGGAGCGTGACACTCATGCGCGCCGCTTCACCCGCTCCACGAATCGGTCGAAGACGAACCCGGCTTCCTGGGGGCCGGGATGTCCTTCGGGGTGGCCCTGGAGCGCGAGGATCCGGCCGCTCGGGTCGCGGAGGCCCTCGAGGGTCTGGTCGTCCGGGTTGGTCGCCCAGGGTTGGAGCCGGGATCCGGCGAGGGAGGCCGGGTCGACCGCGAAGCCGTGGTTCTCGCTCATGATGAGCGCCCGGCCGTCCGGGAACAGGATGGTCTTGTTCTGCCCCCGGTGCCCGTACTTGAGCTTGAACGTCGAGCCCCCGTGGGCGAGAGCGAGCAACTGGTGGCCGAGACAGATGCCCAGGGTGGGCAGACCCCGGTTGGCCGGTCGCCCGAGTTCCTCGATGGTCGGTCGCAGCTCGACCGGGTCACCGGGTCCATTGCCGACGAGCAGCCCGTGCACCCGGCGGCCGTCCCATCGCGCGGGCACCTCGTGGTCGTACGGAAGTCGTAGGACCGAGAGCCCGCGGTCGAGCAGCGCCCGAAGGATGCTCGTCTTGATCCCGCAATCGAGGACCGCAACGAGCGGACCGATCTGACCCGGAATGACCGTCGGGGCCCGGGGGGCGACGTCCGTCATGAACCGTTCCTCCGCATACGTCGGCGCGGACCGGAGGGTCGCGCGCAGTTCCTCGTCGGTCGGCCGGTCGTCCCGGCGACGCACGTCGAGGACGCCGCGCACCACGCCCTGGGCGCGGAGGTGCTCGGTGAGCCGGCGTGTGTCGACGCCTTCGACACCCGGAATCCCCTCCTCCCGCATCCACTCACCCAGCGAGCGGCCGCTCGCCCAGTGGTGGGGTCGCGTCGTCCCCCGGACCACGACGCCCCGCACCTGAACCTCGCCGCTCTCCAGCAACGGTAGACCGTACAGGTCGACCGCATGCGCCGGCGGCACGCCGTAGTTGCCGAGGAGCGGGTAGGTGAACGTCAGGATCTGTCCGCGGAACGACGGGTCGGTGAGCGATTCCGGATAGCCGGCCATACCGGTCGTGAACACGACCTCGCCGACCCGCCGGCCCTCGGCGCCGAGGCCGGGCCCGTCGAATCGGGTCCCGTCTTCGAGAAATAGGGTCCCCCGCAGCTCGACCTCAGCCGCGGACGCCGGCACGGGCGTGACGAACCCTGAGGTCCCAGAGCACGAAGGGTCCGTCTTAAGATTTGCCCGACGCCGGGGAGAAATCGTGCGTCACCACGACGCGCCACGCCTCCCGGACGAAACTGAGCCGCGTTTTCCGCGGGCGCCAACTCTTTACCCGGCGTCGGCTCGAGAGGGTTCGATGCTGGTCGACGCCTACGGCCGCGAGGTCACCGACCTGCGCATCAGCGTGACCAAGCGCTGCAACTTCTCCTGCATCTACTGCCACGACGAGGGTCTGGGTCCCATCGACCGGCCCCGAACGCCTCACGGCGAAGAGATGACGCCGCTCGAGATCGAGCGGATCGTACGCGCCGCCCGGGAGTTCGACATCCACTCCGTCAAGTTCACCGGGGGCGAGCCCCTCGTGCGGACCGACCTGGTGGAGATCATCGCACGGACGGTCCGGCACGTCGAGGACGTCTCGCTGACCACCAACGGCTCGATGCTGGCCGGGCGCGCGGAGTCGCTCCGTAACGCGGGCCTCAAGCGGGTGAACGTCTCGGTCGATTCGCTCGACCCCACTGCCTTCCGAGAGATCCGGGGCGGCGCGCTGGCCCCGGTCCTCGCCGGCGTGAGGGCGGCCCTTCGGGTTGGCCTCAAACCGGTGAAGCTCAACCTGGTCGTCTTCCGACCCACGCTGCCGCACATCCCCGAACTCATCCGGTTCGCGAGCGAGACCGACGGGTTGCGCGTCCAGCTGATCGAATACATGCCCGAGTTGGTGGGACACCGGGACTGGGCCGTCGACATCGACGGGGTGAAATCCTGGCTCGAGTCGCGCGCCGACCGGGTCCTGGTGCGCGAGATGCACCACCGCCGGATCTACCTGTTCCAGGGGGCCGAGGTTGAGGTGGTCGACCCGGTCGGGAACGCCGAGTTCTGCAACCACTGCCACCGGGTTCGGGTGACGCACAAGGGCGAGCTCAAGGGCTGCCTGAACCGGAACGACGACCTCGTCCCCACCCGAGGGCTCGACGACGCCGCCTTGCGGAACGCCTTCCGTACCGTGGTGGCCCAGCGCGTCCCGTACTACGGGGCCTACGTTCGCGACTACACTCCGCGCGGGAGCGAGACGCCCCTCATCCAGCTGCAGCCCTTCGTTCCGGATTCCCCCTGAGTCCATCGGGCGGACGGGCGAACGGTAGGATGCTCCCGGCGGGATTCGAACCCGCGTTACGGCGTCGAAGGCGCCGAATCCTTGACCGGACTAGACTACGGGAGCGCGCGTCGTCCGTCCCCGGACGGATTCTCGGACCCGGCTAATGAGCTTTGGCGTACCGGCGCCTCAGGACGGGGGCGACTTCGCATCGGTCCACCCGTGACGGTGGACGACTTCGGGAAAGTACTCGGGTCGCCGTTCGCCGGTGATGGCGTAGACCGCCTTCTCCGCGATCTTGCACGCGTTGTCGCCCACCCGTTCCAGGTGGCGGCCGGCGAGCAGGGCGAGGGCCAGTCGCTCGGTGGAAAGTCCGCCCTTCCGGAGTAGCTCGATGAGGAGTTTCTGCAGCTCCTGATGGATCGCATCGACGTCGTCGTCCATCGCGAAGATCGACTTTGCCACGGTGGCGTCGCCCCGGAGGAAGGCGGCGACCGCCTGCTCGACCATCGCCCGGGTCTGGCGGTCCATCTCCCGGAGCAACTCGGCCGGCTTCGGGTCGGGAATGGGGGGTGAGTCGCGGAGGTTGAGCGCGAGGTCGTAGCCGAGCCGACCGACCCGGTCGATGCAGTTGGCGATCTTGAGGACGGCACCGAGGGTGCGGAGGTCGCCTCCCTCGGGCTGATACTTCGCGATCAGGTGCATCGTCTCCGTCTCGATCTCGTTGTCGAACCGGTCGAGCTGGGGGTCCTCGGCGACCACGGTCTCCATCCGGGCCCGGTCGGAGTCGAGCATGGCGACGGTCCCGTCCCGGACCATGCTGACCGCCAACGCGGACATCGCCGACACGTGGGCCTTGAGCCGTGCGATCGCCTTGTCCGACATGCTCTGCTCGCCGCTGGTACCGCTCGTCATCCGAACCTCCCCGTGATGAACTGCTGGGTGAGCGGGTCCTTGGGCCGCTCGAGGATGTCGTCGGTGGGACCGACCTCCACGAGATGACCGGAGTGCAAGAATGCGACGCGGTCCGATACGCGGGCCGCCTGGCCGACGTTGTGCGTCACGAGGACCATGACGATCTCCTCGCTCAACCGTTCCATCGTCGCTTCGACCCGCTGGGTGGCGGCCGGGTCCAGCGCGGAGGTCGGTTCGTCCAGCAGCAGGACCTTGGGCCGCACCGCGAGCGCCCGGGCGATGCACAGACGCTGCTGCTGACCCCCCGAGAGGGAGAGGGCCGACCGGTCCAGGTCGTCCTTCACTTCGTCCCAGAGTCCGGACCGTTGCAGCGCCTCCGTCACCGCGCTGTCGACGGCGTCCTCCGCCTCGTGGACGATGCGCAGGCCGAACGCCGCGTTCTCGAAGATCGACATCGGAAACACCGTCGGGCGCTGGAAGACCATCCCGATCCTCCGCCGGACGAGGACGGGGTTGACGCCCCGGCCGTAGATGTCCTGCCCCAGGTAGAGGACGGACCCTTCGACCCGGATCCCGGGCGTGAGCTCGCTCATCCGGTTGAGCGTCCGGACGAACGTCGTCTTCCCGCACCCGGAGGGACCGACCACCGCCGTGAGGCTCCGCGGAGGGAACTCGAGCGAGACGTCGCTCAGGATCTTCTTCTCCTTCGCCACGACGCTCAGGTGCTGGACCGACAGGACGGTGCCGTCCGCGGCCGGTGCGGGGCTGCTCACTGGAACAACCCCTCCAACCGGCGCTGATACCGCGCCGCGATGACGCGTACCACGACGTTGAGAGCGATCACGACCACCAACAGGACGAACGCTGCCTGGAATGCGAGGACGAAGAACGGAGAGCCATTGCCCTGATTAAAGCCCGCCCAGATGAGGGACGTCATGAACGTCACGGGCGAGGTCAGACTGTCGGGCGCCAGCCGCCCGGCGGTCGTCGTCATGACGATCGGTGCCGTCTCGCCGACCCCGATCGCCATCGCCAGGAAGATGCCCGTGAGCACCTGCGGCAGCGCGATGGGCGTGGCGATCCGCAGGATGTACTGGGACGGCCCGGCTCCCGACCCCAGGGCCGCCTCCCGGATATGGCGGGGGATGGAGGTGAACGCGAGGTCGGCGGTCCGGAAGATGTACGGCGTCATGAAGATCGACAGGGTCACCGCGCCCGCGATGAGCGAGAGGCCCCAGCCGAACGTGATGACGAAGACGAAGAACCCGAAGAATCCGATGATGACGGACGGGGTGCCGACGAGCATGTTCGCCGTCATCCGGATGTAGCTGGCCACGCGGTCCGGCAGGAGTTCGGCGGTCGCGATGCCCCCGAACAGGCCGAGGGCGACCGAGAAGACGGTCGCCAGCGCCATCAGTTCGAACGTCCCGATGATCGGTACGCCGAGCTGGTCGGTGGCGTAGGGACTCGTCCCCGTGAGGATCGTCCAGCTGAGGGTGGGCAGGGCCTTGGTGGAGACCCAGTAGACCATCCCCAGGATCGGGATGATCGCCACGAGGAAGAGCAACGGGAGAAGGCGTCCGATCCACTGGTCGAAGCCGATCCGCCACCGGGTGCGGATCGACCGGTCGAACAGGATGTTGTCGTCCGTGCCCGCGATGGACGGAAGGGGATGCGCCATGACCGCCTACAACCCCGAGATCTGTTCGGTCAGCAACGACGAGATCAGGCGGCGTCCCAGGATGTTGACGATGAGGCTGATGGCCAGCAGCAACAGCGCGATCTCGGCGAGCGCCTCGAGCAGGCCCGGCGTGACGAGGGCCGCGTCCGAGTTCTGGAAGATGATCGCCGACATCGTGTCGGTCGTGTCGAAGACGCTGGTCGGGAAGCTCGCGACCGAGCCGATCACCATCGCGACGGCGACCGTCTCGCCGAAGGCACGGCCGAAGCCGAGGAAACCGGCGCTCAGGATGCCTCGGTGGCTGTAGGGGATCGCCACGCGACGCATCACCTCCCACCGGGTCGCCCCCAGGGCGAGCCCGCTTTCCCAGAGGTCCTTCGGGACGGAGTGGAGGGCGTCCCGGATCAGCAGCGTCGTGATCGGGAGCGCCATCAGCGTCAGGAGGATCACGGCGAGCGGCAGGCCCTGTCCGGTCTGGAGAATGCGGGCGCCGCTGAAGCCGGGGAGGAATCCCAGGTGCTGGGCGACCCACGGGTTGAGCGTCAACCCCAGGTACGGTCCGACGACGACGAAGCCCCAGATGCCGTAGACAACGCTCGGGATCCCTGCGAGCAGGTCGACGAACGGGTCCAGGAAGCGGGTCGCGAGCTTCGGCAGGTACGTCGTGGAGGCGATCCCGATGCCGAGCCCGATCAGGATGGCCAGGATGATCGCCGGCAGCGCCGTGAGGAACGAGCCGACGACGAACACGCCGATCCCCCATTGAGGCGGGGAGGCGGTGTAGTCCCAGTTCGAGCCGAAGAATCCGGGGAAGGCGGTCAGGTTGCTCGCCTTGAGGAGCTCGATCACGATGGCGACGACGATGGCCGCCGGTACCAGCGCCGGCAGGTAGGAGAAGAACCGGACCACCCAGGTCCGCGCGGGTACGCGGCCGCGGTCCGGGGAGGGAGAAGTGGGAGGAAGTGGTTCCCGGCCCCCGTCACTCCCGGGGGCCGGTTCGGGGCTCACGGTACTCTCTGAGGTTCCCGAGGAGGTCCGCCTAGGTGGCGACCGTCCCGAGCTCCTGCATGTCGTACCCGGCGACCTCGGGGGTCAGGGGCACGAACCCGATCGGGTTGAGGTAGGCCGCGGCGTTACCGTACGAGATCGCCCACTGGAGGAACTGGACGATGGCCTTCGAGTTCGTCTGGGCCGTCGTCTTGATCAGCGTGTACTCCAGGTTGGAGATCGGGTAGGGCGTGGTGCCCGCGAGCGGGGTCGTTCCGCCGCCGCCGGTCTTCAAGGTGATCGCCCCGTACGGGCTGCCGCCCAGGATGAGGCTCACCGCGAGGCCGTAGGTGGCGAAGTTGAGGTGCGTCAGTCCCAGGTTCGCATCCGCCGAGACGTTGGCGGCGCTCCACAGGACGTAGTTCGAGGGGTTGACGCCGCCCGACGCGCTCAGCGAGTTGTTGTCGCCGAGAGCCGCGTAGTTGAGGCCGGTCCCCGAGACCTTGCTCATGTAGCTGATCCCGATGTAGGCGATCGCGCCGACCTGTCCCTCGACGCCGGTGACCATGCCCGAGTTGCCCGTGTCGAAGGCGATGTGGGGCGGGGCCTTGTCGGTCGAGAGGTTGGCGTTGCCGACACCGAACGTCCAGCCGGACCAGGACATGTCGCAGTACGAGGTGAACAGGAACGTGTCACCGCTCGAGTCACCGCGCGCCAGGACGTAGATCGACTGGCTGGAGAGGGCGTTCAGGGCCGACTGCTGGGCGGACGTCTGGGCCGCCAGGATCAGCGGGTTGTTCCACGAGGTGATGACGCCACTGTAGATCATCGCGAGGATCGTGCCGTTCAGGTTCAGGTGGCCCGGCACGCCGGGCAGGTTGTACCAGATCAGCTGCGAGGAGATCGCGACCGGGACGTTCACCAGGCTGGAGGCGCTGGCGTTCGCCAGGTAGCCGTCCGACGCCCCGATGTTGATGAGTCCCTGCTCCGCGTACGACTGTCCCGTGCCGCTGCCCGTGGAGGCCGGCGACAGGACGACGTTGGGCTGGTAGCTCGTGTAGTTGGGGCCCCACGATTCCATGAGCGGGTAGAGCAGGCTCGACCCGGTCTCGGTGATCGTGGTCGTCGAGGTCGAGGTCGTGCTCTTGTTGAGGTACGTCCCGAGGAGGTACCCGCCGCCGAGACCGACCAGGAGCAGGACGATCGCCACGGCGATCGCCACACCCGAGCTCATCGTCCCCGAGCGCTTCCGGCTCGGGGTCGAGATCGACTCGTTCGAAGGGGTTGAGGTCGTCGTTCCGCTAGGGTTCTGTGTGCTCATTTCGCTTCACCGCGTCCGTTCGTTCTACGACGACGCACCCACTTCGAGGTCGACCCTCGAGGTCGGGGCCATCATCGGTGCGCGGACCCGGGCGACGGAGATATAGGAAACGAAGGTAGAATCTATAGTGCGCTATAGGGGCCTCATAGCGGCCCATATGCGACCGAGTCGCACGCACGCACCGAGGTGACCTTCTCGGGGTGCGTCCGTCAAGAACCGAGGAGGCGTGGTGCGATCACGACGCGATACCTGATCCGGTTCGGCTACGACGGCCAGGGATTTTCCGGGTGGGCCCGACAACCAGGACACCGAACGGTCGAGGGTGAGCTCCGGCGGGGTCTCACCCGGCTCGGAGTGGCCCGCCCCCCGACCCACGGCGCGCTGGAGGTCGCGAGCCGGACGGACCGCGGCGTGAGCGCTCGCGCGAACGCGCTGGGGCTGACCAGCGACCTGGCCGGCCCGGCCCTGCTCCGCGCCCTCAACGGCATCGACCCGTCGCTCTGGTTCACGGCGCTCCGGTCCGTCCCGGAGGGGTTCCCGGTCCGGCGTGCGGTCCGCCGCGTCTACCGGTATTTCGAACCGCCCGACCAACGCTCGCACGAGGCCTCCCGTGCGGCGGCGCGCCTCTTCCTCGGGGAGGTCGATGTCGGTTCCTTCGGTCGCGGTCTACCTCGGTCCGGCCCGGTCCTCCGCACGCTCGAGTCGGTCGAGATCGCCACCGAGCCCGACGGGGGACGGACGATCGAGGTGCGAGCTCCGGGGTTCGTCTGGGGCGAGGTGCGCAAGATCGTCGCCGCGCTCCGGGAGGTCGACGCGGGCCGGCTCACCGAGCGGCAGCTGCGCCAAAGCCTGGCGGGGGACGTTCGCCTGACCCTGCCGATGGCCGAACCGGAAGCGCTCGTGCTCTGGGAGGTCGAGTACGCCGACCCGTGGGTCCACTTCTGGACCGGGCCCAACCGGCGACAGGCGGCGCGGGTCGCCGAGGAGCGGGGGCGCTGGTGGGGCCGCTCCCGATGGCTGGGCGAGTTCGGTGGCGGGGCCGACTAGCCGACCCGTTCCCAGCGCTCGAGCTTCTGAACGGTCCCGAGCGTGGACCCCCGCTGGATCTCCTCGCGGACACGGTTCTCGTGTTCCAAGACGTCCAGCGCTCGGTTCGCGATCTCCGCGGCCCGTTCCCGCGGCACGACGACCACGCCGCTCAGGTCGCCGACGACCCAGTCGCCGGGCCGGACCCGCTGACCGCCGACGACGACCTCGACGCCGATCTCCCCGTGGCCCTTCGGCTCGCCCGCGTCGGAGCTCACGTTGCGGCTGAAGAGCGGGAAGCCGAGCTCGAGGATCGCGTCCACGTCGCGGGCGGCCCCATCGATGACAACGCCGGCGATGCCGCGTCCGTGGGCGCTCCAACTGGCCAGCTCGCCCCAGATGGCGGTCGGGCCGCCCCCCGCATCGACCACGATCACGTCGCCCGGGCCGGCCCGGTCGATCGCCTCCACGGGCTTGGCCCAGTCCCCGTCCCGGGTCACGACGGTGACGGCCGGGCCCGCGATGCGGACGGTCGGGCTCTTCAATCGAGCGACGATCCCGTGCATCGCGCCGCGGCGCTGGAGGGCGTCGGTCACGTTCGGGCTAGAGACCTTGAGGAACGCCTCCCGAATCTCCGCCCCCGCGTACCGCCGGAAGTGCTCGGTCGTGACCTCGCGTCCCGTGTCGATCGCCTGACGGATCGCCCGGGTGGCTTCCGTGACCTTGGGGCTCTTGGTGATCGCCCCACCCACGATGAGGATCCGGGCCCCGGCTCGAACCGCCGCGGCGGCCGTCTCGGAGTTGAGGCCCCCGGCGACCGCGACCGGGATCGGGGAGGCCTTCACGAGGTCGGCGAGCACGTCGAACGGGGTCCGACCCTGCATCTGCATGTCGATGCCGATGTGCCAGCAGACCGCGGCGGCGCCCAGCTCCGCCACGCGGCGCGCGCGGGCGATCGGGTCGGCCACGCCGAGCAGGTCGACGACGACTTCCGCCCCGTAGAGTTCTCCGCCCCGTACCCCGTCCGCGATGGTGTCGTCGTCCGCGGCGCCCAGGATCGTGACCAGGTCCGCCCCGGCCTTCGCGGCGATCTCGACCTCGAAGGCCCCGGTATCCATCACCTTCAGGTCGGCGACGATCCGGTGCGCCGGGAACGCTTTCTTGAGCTCGCGGACCGCGTCCAGCCCTTCGCTCTTGATGAGCGGCGTACCGGCTTCGACCCAGTCCGCGCCGCCCTCGACCGCCTCCCGGGCCGCCAGGAGCGCCCGGGACAGGTTCTCGAAGTCCAGGGCGACCTGCAGGACCGGCTGATCCAGCCGCATCGCCGCAACGAGGGGGGTCCGCTATTAACGGGTTCCCGGTCGGCGGCCCGTGCCGGCGCGCCGGGCGACGCAGGTCCGCCTCATTTACGGCGATGCCCGCTCGATGCCGACCGTCCCGGACCGGTCGGTCCACCTGGTCGTCACGTCCCCGCCGTACCCTATGATCCCTCAGTGGGACCACCTCTGGAAGGAACTGGGCGCCACGGAGTACGCGGGCATGCACGACGTCCTCGAGCTCGCTTGGGCCGAGTGCCGCCGGGTCCTCGTGGACGGGGGCCTCCTGGCGGTCGTCATCGGCGATGCCCTGCGCTCCGACCGGTCCGGCTTCGCCCTGTGGCCGAACCACGCCGAGACCCTGGTCCGCGTCGCACGACAGGGGCTCCGACCCCTGCCGTACATTCTCTGGAAAAAGCCGACCAACAAACCGAACGCGTTCCTGGGGAGCGGCTTCCTTCCTCCCAACGCCTACGTCACGCTGGACTGCGAGTACATCCTGCTGTTCCGGAACGGCCGCCTGCGCCGCTTCCCGCCGCACGACCCGGCCCGGTCGGCCAGCCGGTTCACGCGGGACGAACGCGACCACTGGTTCAGCCAGGTCTGGGAGGACGTCCGGGGAGCACCCCAGCGGCGCGGCTCAGGCCGGTCGGGCGCCTTTCCGGCGGAGATCCCGCGTCGGCTCATCCGCATGTTCTCGGTGATCGGGGACACGGTCCTCGACCCGTTCGCCGGCACGGGGACGACCGTGCGGACGGCATGGGAGCTCGGCCGCAGCGCGGTCGGCGTGGAGATCGACCGTGCGGTCTACGACGACCTGGTCCGAACGTCGTGGCGACTCGGGCCGTCGCCCGGACGGGCCGACGGCGTCAGGGGTCCGGCGCGACGGTCCGGCGCGGGTCGGTCGCCGGGGTCGGCGGCCGTTCGGTCCGGTGCGTGAGCTCCTCGTCGATCGCGGTCCGAAGGTACCGGAGGGCCGAGTCGCCGAGCCGGTCCATGTGCAGGAGGAGATAGTGGAGGTAGATCCGTTCCGGACGGTGGAGCGGACTCATCGAGGGTACCGCCGTGGGCGTCGCGTGCCGCGCGAGGGTCTCCTGATGGTGCTCGTACCGCCGCCCGTGGACCTCGCGACCCGTCGGGCCGACCAGGGGCGGAGAGAATCGGTCGACCGGGTCGTACGGAGGGTCGGTCGCGGTGCCCGCGGTCGGGCGAGGCCCGGGGGATCGCGGCGCGAGGCGCCCGGCGAGGTACGGGTGGACGGGCTTCTCCGGATCCTGGAGGTCCTCGACCGGCCGGCCGGCGACGTCCTCCACGATCGTCTTGAGGCTCCAGCTCGTGCGCCGACGAGCGGGCCCTTCGGCCGTTGCTTCCGCGGCCACGCCGGGACCCCGGCGGACCGGGCCTCATAAACCATCCTCTGGACCCGAACCGGCCGGACGGACCGCCAGAGCGCTGCTCAGAAACTCGTACTCCGGCGTGGATGCCACGAGAGCCAGCGGGAGGTGGAGTTCCCCGACCCGCCACAGCGACTCCGAGTACCCGACCGCTCGCGGCAATCTCGCCCGAGGCAGCCAGGCCGCTTCGGCGGCCGTGAGGCCGAAGAAGGTCCGCGCTGCCTCGGAGACCTCGCCCAGATGGAGAAACCCGGTGGCGTACAGATTCCGAAGGGTGGACCGACCGCTGGGCGTGGTCAGGAAGTCGTCCGGGTTCTGGCTGAGCAGGAGAAGGCCGGCGCGGAAATGGCGGATGTGGCGGACCGTCCGGTCCAGAAACTCCGCGGCCGCGGGGTGGCGCGCCAGAAGGTGGGCTTCGTCCAGCAGGACCAGGGTCGGTCCTCCGTGGTCCCGAATTCTCCCGTACACCCAGTCGAGCAAGTACGTGAGGTGGAACCCCAGGTGCTCGTCCGGGACGCCCGACAGGTCGAAACAGAGCGGGCTCGCGTCGGTCCGCACCGTCGTCGGGCCGTTCGCCCCCGCCAACGAGCCCGACCGGAACACGTCGAGCAGCACCCGCAATCGGTCGGACGACCCCCCACCCGGTGGGAGGGCCGCCATCAGGTCGTCGAACGTCGGGACGGCGGGCCCGTCCTCGTACAGGCGCCGAACGGCCGCATCGAGGACCGCCCCCTCCTCGTCCCGGAGGGAGGGGTAGAGGGCCCGCAACGCCGTCACGACCCGGGCCGACTTCTCGACGCGGTCGCCGGAGGTGGTCACCGGGTCGAGGGGGTTGACCCGACCCGCGGTGGGATCGGCCAACCGGAGGACCCGTCCCCCCATCCGCTCGACGAGGGAACCGAACTCCCCCAACGGGTCGAGGACGACGAGGTCGAGGTCCGGCGTCGTCCACCGGGTACGGAGGGCGAACAGGGCCGCGGCGAACGATTTTCCGGAGCCCGTGGTGCCGAACAGCCCCCAGGAATGGCTGGCGTGGTCCCATCGGTTCAGGAACACAGGGCTCGCGTCGGCCAGGGCGAGGCCGATCAAGATCCCGTTCGGTTCCAGCAGGGACTCGTCGCCGAACGGAAAGAAGGCGGCCACGGCGTCGGTGGGTAGGGTGTGCCAGAAGCTTCGAGGCCGAGATTCGGATCCGTCGAACTCCGGAGGCCGAACGGCGTCCGACACCTCGTACGTCGGGACCCGAGGACGGAAACCGAGGGACGTGAGTCGGTCCGCGAGCCGCGAGCGGGCGCGGGCCACGCGAGCCCGTCCGGCGGTGCGCGCCTCGAACACGATGCCGACCCTCCACAACTCCTGGACCCTTCGCGCGACGGCCCGGGCGAGGTCGTGTGCCGACTCCTGCTCCGCTTCCAGTCGGGACGTCTCCGCGCCGGGCGCGGGCGCGGTCATCTCGGCCGCCGCCACCGTCCGGGCTCGCTCGAGCAACTCAACGGCCCGGTCGGTCGGCACCGGAAGGAGCTGCAGCACGAGTTCCACGGGCTCGGTCGTCGGGAGGACCTTCTCCAGGAATCCGAACGCGACCTCCGACGGGAGTCGTTCGACCAGCAACGGGGCCCGGCACCCCGCACCGCGGACTTGGAGGGTCGGTTCGACCCGGATCTCTCGGTCGGTCACTCCTCTCCTCCACGGGCCCCGCCCCTCTCCGCGAAGGCGAGGGGCAAAGTGCAGGCCCCCAGGATGGCTCCTCTCCAGACGTCGATCGGCGCGGCCCGAGCGAAGAAGACCACTGCCCCCAACGCGAGAGCGCCGAGGGCACCGACCGCCGACCGGGTCATCCTGGCCGTGGCTCCACCGTGTCGGGAACGGGCGGCCAGCCAACCCACCAAGGCCAGGACGGCGAGCGTCGCGGTCAGATCGGCGAGCGCCGGGTCGAGGACGGAGAGGAGGCCGCTCAGAAAGCCCCCTCCGGACGTCCACCGCAGGACGCTGAACCCCCCGAAGAGCTCGCCCGCGGTCATGGATCCGGCGGGGTGAGGTTCCAGCCCGCGGCGGAGACGGCGGCCCCGAGCGCCCGCCCCTCGAGCACGGTAGGGCCCACGGCCAGGGTCGCCAAGCCGTCCGCGAGGGCCCTCGCCCGCTCGCGGACCCGTCGCCCGCCCTCGGCGGTCGCGTTCTCCGAGAGGAGGAAAAGGTCGACGCGCCGAGCCCGTCGCCGGAGGCACAACACCCGCACCAGCTCCGTGTACCCCGCCCGGGCCGGCGCGAGCGACGGCGCGCCGTCGGCCGTGCGGGGGAGCATCGGCGCCGCGTCGACGGGCACGGAGTAGGCCCGGAGGACCAGTGCTCCGGACACGCCCCGAAGCACGTCACGGAACCGGTCGAAGAGGCCGGCCAGGTCGTCGGGCGGCCGATAGGCGAGCGGCACCCCGTCGGTGCGTACGGCCGCCAGATAGCGACCGTCGCTCCGACGGGCGATCGGCCCTTGAACCCGCGGCACCGCGCGGGGGCTCACGCCGACCCCCGGCCGAAGGCGGATCCACCGAAACCGTACCCAGCGCACCATCCGTTCGTCCGCGCTCTCTCCGTCCACTCGGCCGACCGCGACGGCGAAGCCCACGATCGGAAAGGGAAGCCAGAATCCCAGCGGCAGCCACGTCGCGAGTACGGCACCCGCGGCCGCCCAGCAGAGGAACTTGAGCGCGTCCCGCACGCTGGGGAAGGGCCCGAGTCGCATCCGTCGGTCGACGCGCTCCGGCAGGTAGACCACCGGGGCGCCTTCGGCGGGATCCGGCATCTCACCGGCCGACTCCGGACCTCATCGGGGGGAAATCGGACGTGCGGGGGCCCCCGGCGGAGCGAACATGTCGAACCAGATGCGTCGCGGCGTGCCCGAGAGCCGTCCCGATCGCGAGCGGGGCCGACACGGGAACCGCCGACGAACCCGCCGCTCGGACGGTGGCGGCGACCGACGGCCCTGCTCCACCTCGGGTGGGCAAGGCGGAGGTCGGCCCACTGGCGACCGAGGCGGCCGCCGACGAGGGAGCCGACAGGCCGCGTTGAACGCCGGCGGACGCGATGCCGCCCCCGGACGGGAACCCGAAGGCGGCCAGATGGGTACCGGCAACGGAGATGAGATACGGCGAGGCGAGGGCGGCTCCGAGGTATCCGAGCAGCAACACCGGGCTGGTCGTATCCACGGCCAGCTGCAGGGGAACGACCATGACGCAGGGCATGAACGCCAGTTCCCCGAACAGGAGCCAGGCCCGTCGGGGGATGGTCGAAAGGGGCTGCAGAGGCCACAGCAGCGAGAACAAGGGAAGCAGGACCAGGAGGACCGAGAGCAGGGCGTCCCGCACTCCGACCGCGAGGATCAGCCCGATGACCGCGAGAAACTCGGCGACCGAGAGGACCAGAGCCAAGGCCCCGTTATCCCAGGAGAACGACAGCTCGCCCCAGCCGGCGAGGTTCGACCAGTGTTGCCAGGCCCCTCCGTTCCACCCGGACAGCACCGGGTAGAGTGAGCCCGCCACGTCCAGGAGCCCGGTTGAAATCGGGACGGTGAAATTCGCGACCAGCACCGCCACCACCAGTCGGGGAAGAAGGGCATCCAGCCGTGCGCCCCACCGTTCGACCGTGGCCCGAACGAGGTAGAGCAGCCCGACCCCCGCGGCGACGAGCGCGATGACGGGGTCCACCGCGCTCGTAACCACGTCGGTCGAGAACTGGGTCGCGGTGGACAGGAAGTCACCGTTCGACTCCAGACCCGCCCGAACCGGAGGAAAGAGGGCGGACGGCTGGAGGAGCGGCACGAGCAGATTGTCGTACGTGGGCCCGGTGACCGCCGCGACGATCGCCGTGAACACCGAAAACAGCGCGAAGAGGATCGCCTGGACGATGGCCGACCAATCGATGGAGAGGGCGAACAACGACCCCTCCTCACGTCCCCGTCAACACCCAGTGCGCGAGACCCCAGAACAGCCCGGTGATCGCGGCGACGAACAGCAGGGTCCCGATGAGAGCATCCCGCGCCCGGTCCTTGGCCTGGACCTTCTTGGTGATGTCGTTGGAGAACCAGCTGAGGGCGACGCGGGCCCAGACGAGGGACAGCAGCCCCGAGCCGGCCAGTCCGAGCAGCTCGACCAGGCGATTCACGGAGGCCGTGAAGTTGTCCACGGCCGGTGACTGCGCCACCCTGCCCCCCTCGAACTCCACCGGGGCGACTCCGGTGGCAGAGGCCGGCGGGACCGCGGGGGGATGGACCGAGGAGATCGACCCGGCCGTCGCGATGGCGACGACCAGGAGGCAGCCGAGCCAGAGTCCGACGTTCATTCGAGCTCCCACGCCAGGATTTCGCCGCCGTCTGGTTCTCGCTCGGATCGTACGCGCCCTTCCGCGATCAGGCGGTCGAGCGTCTGCCGCGCCCGCTCGAGCGGCACACCGCGCTCCTCCGCCAGCAGCTCGACGGTCACCCGGTCCGCACCGTCCGCCGGGCGCAGGAGGTCCTCGAGCACTCGCTCCGCGTCGGGTCCCGGTGCGGGCACGGAAGGCGCGCGTCGCCGACGTAAGATCCAGACGGAACCGGCCGCGACCGCGACCAGCGCGGCCACGAGGGCCGCCAACCCCAGCGCGTCGGCCGAGGGAGCGCTCGGCGGCGGAGGACCCGGTGGCGAAGGCGCCGCGGCCGGGAGGTCGAGCGTAAGGTTGGCCTGGGCGTCCACTCCTCGCGCGTCGCGCAGCGCCACGGCGAGCGTCAGGTTTCCTGATCCGGTCACCCTCGCGGACGCGGCGGTGGCCCCTGCGCCGAAGCGCGCGCTCCACTCCGTGGCGTTGGAGACGTTGACCCAGCCCTGGTAGGGAGGTACCCCTCCGGTCGGGTCGAGGGTGAAGTTCACCCACGAAGGGCTCGCCCCGGCCACGCTGACATTCGAGATACGAACGGTCGGGGCCGCGGGAAGAGCCACGGACTCCGTGACGTCGGTCCAGGCACCGGCGTCGTCGAAAACGCCGAGCGTGACATTGACGACCCCTTCCTCGCTGCGCGACGCACTCCAGGACCAGGACGTGACCCCCGTTAGAGCCGTCATCGACGACGAGTTGGCGAAGCCCACGCCGGGACTGAGTGTCCACAGGTACGGTGCCGATCCACCCGAGACGGAACCCCGGAGGCCCACGCCGGACGATGCAGCGCCGATCCACACGGAGGCCTGAGCCTCCAGTGCCAGCTTCGGGGCCACGGCCAAAGTAAGGTTGGCCGCCCGCGCCTCCACGCCGAGGCCATCGGTCACCGAACCGGTCCAGACCGCGAGACCGTTCGCCGACGGAGTCCATGGGAGGAGGAGATCCCCGTCGACCGGTTCGGGACCGAGGATGCGCCCTACGCCGTCCGGTCCAGTCAGCGTAATCCAGAAGGGGGCAACCCCCCCGGTCACGGTCACACGCAGGACCGATGCGACCCCGACGTCCGTGACCGGTGGGGTCGCCCGGAGTCCCAATGCGAGCGCACCCGCCACCGGCTCCAGGTACGTCGATCGAAAGGTCTGGGAGGCCACTAGGCCCTCGACGACGACCGACACGGGGAACGGTCCCGAGAGACTCGGCGTGCAGACAACGTCCGAGACGTTGCCCGAGCCACCCGAGTCGACCGACGAGCCGCACGCGACGATGTGGTGGGAGGGGCCCACGGGGTGGACGACGGTCGTCGCAAAGCTCACCGGCTGACCGGCCTCGGCCTCCGGTACCGAGGCAGCGATCCAGGCTGTGGTACCGTTGGAGACCGCCACCGGCTCGGGGGCGACCGCCTCCGTCGTCGCACCCTGCTGGTCCGTGACCTGAACCGAGGGGATGTACACTCCGGCCCCGTAGGTGTGGAGGAACCGGACCGTACCCGGCGCGCCTACCGTCTGCTCACCAAAGGTTCCGTCGCCCCAACTCACATTGAGTTCATACGGGGCCAGACCGCCCTCGAGGGTGGTCGTCAACGTAACCCAGTCCGAAACGACCTGCGACCCCGGGCGGACGGAGAGGTTGGTCAGCGTGAGGGGTGCGTAGTCGGTCCCGCGGGCGAGCGCGATCTGGTCTTCCGTAGTGTTCCCGGAGGAACAATCGATGGCGACCGCCGCACGGGCGCCCACTTCGTACGGCCCCGACTCGAGCGGGGAGAGTGCCACCGTCGTCGACGACGCATTCGGGTCGTCGAAAGTGCCGGCGACCGAGCTGTTCGCGGGCCAGAACCAACGCGTCCACACGGGGTCGAGCGTGCAATTGGCCGGCGCCGAGCCCCAGCGGGCACTCGCCGTGACGGTCATCGCGCTCACGTTCGCCCCAGTCAGGTCGACGGAGAGGGCGACGGGGACACCCGTCGAGCTCGAACCGGAGAACTGCGGGACGGCGGACAGTGGGTGGCTGGGGGCCGTCGGAGAAACGGACGGTAGAACACTCAGCAGGGCCAAGAACCCCACCAGCCACCAAGCACGTCGGACGTACTCTCCCTCCGGGCCTCGGATCGTCGTCATGACCCCCTGGAGCGCGACGACGTCCGGGCTTTCTGCCCGGCAAATCCCACTGGTCGCTGAACGATGGGGGCCGGAGTGCGCCCTACCGACGGGGCGCGGGGCGGACGAACAGCGCGACGTGGTCACGAGCGAATGGCGCGAGCGGGATCTCGGAAGTCACGCGAAGTCCGGCCGACTCGATCTCGTCCCGCGCCTCCCGAACGATCGCACCCGCCGGGCGGGATTGCGTGACCGAGCGGATCTTCAGCATGAAGAGGCCCCGTCCGCCGGGCCCCAGGGCCACCCGGGCATTCTCGGCAAAGATCGCGGCCTGGTTCCGCTGCGCGACGTCCTGGTAGAGCAAGTCTACCAGCCCTGTATCCGCCCGGTACCGCTCGGGCAGCTGGGCGTCGGCGAGGATCGGGAAGATGTTGGCGCGACGACGGGCGAGCGCCAGGAGCGGGGCGAACGCCGTCGGGCTCTTCTCGACCACGAACAGGTCCGCCTCCGGCACCACGTCCGACAGATGGCTCACGGTCGTCCCGTGCGCGCCTCCGAGGTAGAGGACCGACCCCACGCCCGCGAACAGATCGTTCGGGGCTCCGCGCGTCAGGACCGCCGCGAGCTTCGACCGGAACGGGTCCCACATCCGGTACTCGGTCGCGCCGTCACGGCGCAATCGCTCCCCGTAGACCCGGTCCCCCGGTGGGCCCCGATTGACCGTGTAGAGGTCCCGACCGTCGCGATAGACGCCCGCCCAGGCCGTCGCCTCCACGGCCGCTCACTCGACGGCGACGACCATCTCGACCTCGACCGGTGCACCGAGCGGTAACGAGGTCACGCCGACGGCCGCCCGCGCCGGGCGGCCGACCTCTCCGAAGAGGTCCACGAGGATGTCGGTCGCCCCGTTCGCCACCTCATGTTGCTTCACGAACCCCGGGGAGGACGCGACGTACACCGTGACCCGGACGACCCTCGCCACGCGGTCGAGCGAGCCGAGCGCGTGCGCGAGGGCGCTCAACGCCTGGAGGGTCGCCTGTTGAGCGATCTCCTTAGCGGTCTCGATACGGACATCCTGGTCGACGAGCCCCGGGGCGACGATGCGCCCCTCCTGGGTCACGATCTGTCCGGAAACGTAGGCGAATCCACCCGCGACCGACACCGGCGCGTACGTCCCCTTCGGCGTCGGCGGCGGGGGCAATCGGACCCCCAGCCCGGCCAATCGGGCGGTCGTTCCGGACGGCACGTCCTCCCGAAGCGTTTCGGTAGAAAACGCCGCGGTCCGATGGAGCCACAGCCCTAAAAACGAGGTCCGACCATCGTAGGGCGATGTCCTTCCTGCGAAGGCTCCGTCGGGACAAGGAGGACGCCGCTCCGGCGAAGTCCGAGCCCGCCCCGCCCGACTCGTCCCCACCGGGGAAGGGTGAGGGGTCCGAGGAGGACGTCCGGGTCTACGGCGCCGACGACCGGCCGGCCGCCGCCGCCAAGACCTCGCCCCGGGCGCGGGCCCCAAAACCCGCGCAGCCCGAGCCCGAGGTCGAGAGCCTCCCCGAGCCGGCCCCGGAATCGCCGTCGCCCTCCGCGCCCGCAGCGGACGCCGCCCCAGCGGCGCCGACGCCCGTGCCGGCTCCTCGCATCGAGCTGCCTCGACCCGTGGCTCCCGCCCCCGACCTGTCGCCGACCGCCGAGCTTCCGCCGAGCCCCCCGCCACCTCTGCCCGAGAAGGGACCCCTCCCCACGCAGGCCACGGCGGTGGCCGCACCCGAGACCGTGTGCTTCGTCTGCGGGACCCCGCTCGAGGGAAAGTACTGTCCGACCTGCCGGATGACCTGGGTCGAGTGAACGACGGTGCCGGCGCTCGTCTAAGGTTTTGAGCCCCGTCCGCTAGGGAACCCGACTTCGCATGCCTACGAGCGACGCAGCCGGCGCCGATTTCGACGCGCTCGAACGCGCGATCGTCGACCACGTCTTCGTGGTCCAGCCCGGCTTCGCCGTCTCCCTGGGTCTGCACGACTACGACGGCCGGATACCGGACCTGGCGACGTCGGCGACCGAGCGGTGGGCTACGGAGACCGACCGCCTGCTGGGCCGTCTGGCGGCCACCGAATCGGGACGGCTGACACCGTCGCGAAGGATCGACGCCACCCTGCTGCGCCTGCTGCTGGAGAGCCCGCTGTTCGACTTCCGGGAAGGTCACGATTTCGAGCGTAACCCGATGTCGTACGTCGGAGGCATCTCGCTCACCCCGTACCTGGTCCGGGAGTACGCTCCGTTGCCGGTGCGCGTGGACGCGATGCGACGCACCCTGGACGCGGTCCCCCGGTTGCTGGAGCAGGGACGGCGACGGCTTCGCGGCCCCTTCCCCCGACCGTTCGTCGAGCTCAGCCTCGCCATCGGCGGCGCCCTCGCGCCCCACTTCGACGAAGCGGAGGCGTTCGCCGCCCGCGCCCATCTCGAACATGAAGTGCGAGCCGCCCGACCGGCGGCCGAGGCGGCGATCGGCTCCTTCCTCACCTGGCTGAAGGAGGACGAGCTGCCCCGGTCGACGCCCGACTTCGCCCTGGGACCCGAGCGCTACCAACGTCTCCTGTTCGTCCGCGAGGGCCTGGAGACGCCGTTCGCTGAGGTCCAGCGCCGCGGCGCCGCGGACCTCGCCCGCAACCAGGCCCGGCTGGACGCGATCGCGCGCGAGGAAGGGGTGGCCGTGGCCGAATTGTTCCACCGGATGGTCCTGGACCATCCCGCCGCCCCGGAGGTCGTCCCGACGGCGAGCCGGTACGTCGAAGAGACCCGGGCGTTCGTCCGGTCGAAAGACCTGGTGACGATCCCGGAACCCGTCGAGGTCCGGGTCGAGGAGACGCCCGTGTGGGGACGCGCCCTCTCCACCGCGAGCATGAATTCCCCCGGTCCGTTCGACTCGGGGACCGACGGGGTCTACTACGTGACGCCCGTCGACCCCGCCTGGACGCCGATCCAGCAGGAGGAGTGGCTGCGCTCCCTCAACCGGACGATGCTGCGCAACATCACCGTCCATGAGGTCTATCCCGGTCACTACCTGCAGTTCCTGCACTGGCGCACGAACGGCGGAAGTCTCGCCCGGCGGGTGTTCATCTCGCAGTCGTTCGTCGAGGGATGGGCGCACTACACCGAACAGCTCGCCATCGAGGCGGGGATCGGCGGCGGGCGCCTCTTGGCCGAGGTCGCCCAGATCCACGATGCACTGCTCCGGGACTGCCGACTGCTGGCGTCCGTCGGGCTGCACACCGGAGGGTGGACCCTGGAACGCGCCACGGAGCTGTTCCAGAAGCAGGCCTACCTCGAGCGGTTGCCGGCGGAGCGCGAGGCGATCCGCGGGACGTTCAACCCCGAGTACTTCTGCTACACCCTGGGTAAGTTGGCCATCCTCGACGTCCGCGAGCAGCTCCTCGCCCCGCGGTTCGGCGGCAGCCTGCGGCGGTTCCACGACGCGCTCCTGAAGAACGGGAACCCTCCGATCGGGTTGCTGCCCGCGCTGCTCACCGCCGCGGCGTGAGCCCGCGTCCCGGGGGCCCGGGTTAAGGACCCCTCCCGTCTCGGTCCGCCGGTCCCGGTTCGATGCCGCACGTCGCGGGCGCCCGTTTGACCGTCGAACTCCCTCAGCCGCCGGCGGCGGCGTTCGCTCAGGTGGTGGACGAGCTCGTCGAGACGCTCGAACGGGCCGGACTGGAATTCGCGACCGGGCCCCGCGGGTCGGTCACGGACTTGGGCGCGCCGGTCGCTCGGGTGACCGCCTGGTCGCCGGGACGGGAGTTCGCCCTGCGCTGGAACTCGACCCCGTGGGGCGCCGAAACGCCGGTCGACTTCGCCGCCCGTTTCGACGCGACGCCGGACGGATCCCGGCTGACCGTCACCGTGGACGGAGCGCCTCGACTGGTGAACGAGGACCCGACCGAGTGGACCGGCTGGGTGGTCACGGCCCTCGGAGGGCCGGTCGCCCGGGCGCTCACGCCCCGCGGCTTCGGGGACTGGCTCACCGACCGCCGCGCCCGGCGGCCGTCCGGCCCGTCCGCCCGGTCCATCTACGGGGATCCGGTCTTCCACCGCCCGAACTTCCGCCTCCTGCTCGACACGCTGCACCCCGGCCCGTCCGACCGTGTGCTCGAGGTCGGGTGTGGCGGGGGTGCGCTTCTCGCCGAGATGTTGGCCCGGGGGGCACGGGCGGTGGGCCTCGACCACAGCCCGGAGATGGTCCGCCTCGCCCGAAGCGCCAACGCCGCGGCCGTGGGGGACGGCCGTCTCACGGTAAAGGTCGCCGACGCCGGCCGTCTCCCGGTCCCCGATGCCGCGTTCACCCTCGCCGTCTCCACGGGCGTCTTCGGTTTCCTGCCCGAGCCGGGCGCGACGCTCCGGGAGATGCATCGCGCGCTGGCGCCCGGGGGTCGGTTGGCGGTCTTCGCGGGCACCGCCGAGCTGCGGGGCACGCCCGCCTGCCCGGAGCCGATGGCGTCGCGGATCCATTTCTTCGAGGACGAGGAGCTGGCTCGGCTCGCGGAAGCCGCAGGGTTCGTCGACGTGGCCGTCACCCACCCGTCGCTCTACGAGTACGCGATCGCCTCCGGCGTGCCGAAGGACGCTCTCGGTCTGTTCGAGGGGACCGGCGGCAGCCAGTTGTTGACGGCCCGACGGGCGGGCCCCCGCACGCAGCCTACGCGGCCGGCGCGGGGACGGCCGTCCCGGAAAGCCACCCCTGGCGGTCGAGCTCGCCGAGGATGAACTCGGCCGACTGCGCGGGCGTCGCGTTCTGGGTCTCGACCACGATCTCGGCGTGCTCGGGCGGCTCGTAGGGGTCGTCCACGCCCGTCATCTCCTTGATCTGGCCGGCGCGGGCCTTCTTGTAGAGCCCCTTCACGTCCCGGTCCTCGCAGACGGTGAGCGGGGTGTTGACGTAGACCTCGACGAAGCGGCCGATGGTGGCCCGGGCCTGGGCCCGGGACGACCGGTACGGCGAGATGAGCGTGACGACCGGGATGGCGCCGTTCCGGGCCAGGAGTTTGGCGCAGAAGGCGACGCGGGAGGCGTGCGTCTCCCGGGACTTGCGGTCGAAGCCCAGGTCGGCCGAGAGCCCCAACCGGATCTCGTCCCCGTCCAGGAGGTCGGCGTACCAGCCGCGCGCCACCAGTCGGGGGATGAGCTCCTTCCCGATGGTCGTCTTACCCGCGCTCGGCAGTCCGGTCAGCCAGAGGCAGAATCCCGGCGGTCCCCGTGTCATCGTCCTACGCTCCTAGTTCGTCACTTCTCCGCCGGGGCGTCCCAGGATCGCCGCGACCTCCGGCCGGAGGATGTCCGCCGGCAGGGGCGTCCCCGAGGCGAGCGCCTCGCGGATGCGGGTCTGGCTGGTGGCGCCGTGCTCCGAGGCCGGGTGGGAGCACGTGCGCGCGCTCGCCATCCAGCCGCAGTGGCGGCAGAAGAACGATTCGTCGTACCGGAGCGGCTGCACCCCGATGTTGAACTCGTCGAAGATCCGGTGGCAGGCGAAGGGATCGTAGTACTTCCCGACCCCGGCCTGGTCCCGCCCGACGATGTAGGCGGCGCATCCGTAGTTCCGCCGCACGATGGCGAGGAACAGCGCCGCCTTGGGTCCGCCGTACCGCATCGTGATCGTGAGCGGGCTCATCATCACGTGGGACGGAGGATAGTAGTGGGAGACGAGCGCGTCGTACGCCGCGAGGATGACCTCGGGCTTGTAATCGCCCTTCTTGAGACGGCCGACCACCGGGTGGATGAACAGCGCGTCGATGTCCTCGCGCTCGAGGGTCAGGCGCTGGATGTACTCGTGGGCGGTGTGGGGCGGGTTGCGGCACTGGTAGGCGGCGACGCGGCGCCAGCCCCGGCGGGCGAACTCGGCCCGGGTCTCGGCCGGCGTGGGTTCCTCCCGCGGCCACGGCGGCGTGAGCCGGTGGAGGAGGTCGACCCGGCCCGCCCAGGCGGTGTCCGAGCCGGCGAGGATGTCCGCGACGTTCGGGTGCTTCGGGTCGTCGGTGCCGTACGCGCCCTTCGCCAGGGCGGCCCGGTCGAATCGGAACTGTTCCTCGATGTGCAGGAGAGCGATGAGCCGGCCCGTGCCGTCGTCGAGTCCGACCGCATCGCCCGGTTTGAGTCCCAGCCGTTCCGCGCCCGCTGGGAGGGGAAAATGGATCGGGATCGACCACGGCAGCCCGTTCGGGAGCCGGCCCGTGGTCCGGACCTCCTCGAGGGCGGCGGAGCCCATGAACCCGTCCAGCGGACTGTATGCCCCGATGCCCAGCTTCTCCACGTCGTAGAGCTGGTCGATGAACGGCGTGACCCGCGGCAGGTCCTTCGCCTCGGCGTCGCGCCGGGCGCGCTCGGATTCGCCGACCTGCCGGTCGACGAGACGACCTCCGTACGGTTCGATCATGGCGTCCGAGCGACGGGCGAGCGGAGAGTCGGGAGTTCTTAAGCCCGTTCGAGTCCGGCCGTCTCAATTTCCGGCGCCAACGCGCGCCGGACCCCCGCCACGTGGATGCCGCACTCGATCTTGCCCTGGCCCTTCCAGCGGCCCGCGCGCTCGCCTTCGGCGAGGCCGGCCGGCGCCGTGCACGGCGCGCACCCGATGCTCGGGTACCCCTTCGCCCAGAGCGGGTGCCGGGGCAGCTGATGGTCGTCGAGGTAGCCGTCGACGTCGGCGAGCGACCAGGCGACGAGCGGGTTGATCTTGTAGACCCCGCGGGCGCCGTGGGGCAGTTCCTGCCACTCGACGACCGGGGTCGCGGCGCGCTGGGGATGCTGACTGCGGCGAACGCCGGTCATCCACGCCGAGCGGCCCGCGAGCGCGCGCTGCAACGGTTCGACCTTGCGCATCTGGCAGCACTGGTCCGGCGCTCGCGCATACAGGTGCGCGCCGAACTCTGCGTCCTGCTGCGCGACCGAACGGTCCGGTCGGACGTCCACGACATTCCACCCCTCCTGGGTGCGCAACTGGTCCCGGAACTGGAGGGTCTCGGCGAAGTGGTATCCGGTCTCCAGGAAGAGTACCGGGATCCCCGGGCGCAGCGTGCGCGCGAGGTCCATGATGACGAGCGAGTCCTTGCCGAAGCTCGAGCCGAGCACGAGCCCGTCCCCGAACTGCTCGACCGCCCAGCGGATGATCTCGCCGGCCGGTCGGCCCTCGAGCTCCCGCGACCACTCCGCGGCTTGAGCGGCGCCGTCTGCTGGCTGCAAGGCACGCTGCTATCGGGGTGAACCCTATTAGAGTCGGAGCGCCGGCGCCGAATTCCGGGTCGTGCGCAGAATCCGCACGTCGCCGGCGATACCGCCGCAATTCTGTCGCATCTGGCCGGCCGAACTGCGAACCCGCCGTTCACGCGGACGGGGGCGCCGGAGGGGTTGCGGCCGGGTCGGTCGTCCCCCCCGACGTCGGCGGCGTGTACTCCTGCACGGGTCCCTTGCGTTGCGGGGGGGTCCGGTGGGTCGCGACCCACACCAGTGCGACGACGACGACGATGACCGCCAGGAGCCCGACCGTCTCCAGGACCGGGACGCCGAGGATCTCGTTCGCGGAGTTCGTGTTCGCCTTGGAGGTGAATTGGACGGTGACGAGGACCGACGCGCCGTTGACCGTGACCGAGCCGCCCGAAGGACTCACCGTGTATCCGGAGACCGAACCGACCGAGAAGGTGTAGGCCCGGTTCGCCTCCTCGAAGACGATCGAGGTTCCGGTGCCAGCGACGGTGGACCCGTTGAGCGTCACGGACCAGCTGGTCCCTCCGGGCAGGCCGACTTCCGTGAACGTGACGGAGTAGATGGGCCTCGACCACGCGAGCGAGACCGTGACGTCATGACCCGCGACCAGGACCGTGCCGGTCGCGTTGGGCGTGACCCATCCTTCGGGACCGTTGACCACGTACGTCCAGTTCCCGTTGGGCAGGGAGAGGCTCAGGGAACTCACGTGGGCGGTGTCGGTCTGGTTGCCGACCGCCACGGACCAGGCCGAGCCCGCGGGCAGGCCGGTCTCGTTGAACGTGACCGTGTAGGTGGTCAGCGAGCAGGTGAGCGCGACACCGACCGCCGCGCCGTTGACCGTGAGAGTACCCGACGCCGGCACGCAACCCCAGTTGGCCGGAGGGCTGACCGCGTAGCGGTAATGCCCGTCGAGTTCCGAGAAATTCAGCGTGGTCGTAGTGCTCGAGAGCGGCGTGCCGTTGACGGTCACCGACCAGGTCGCGCCGGTCGCGAGCCCGGTCTCGGTGAAGGTCACCACGTAGGCGGACGTCCAAACGATCGTCGTGAGGAGATCCCCCCCGTCCACGTACTCGGTGCCCATCCTCGGCGAGGCGGCCAGTCCGGTCAGCGGGCTCACCGTGAACGGATAGCTTCCGTTCGGGACAAAGAACTCGATCGGGCCTCCGGTTGCATTCCATCCCAGCGTGCCGTTGAGCACGACCGACCAGTTCTGACCGGCTGTCGCGTTGTCCGCCGCCGTAAAGGTGACCGTGTAGAGTTGGAGGGCCCAGGCGATGGCGACGTTCGTGGCCGCTGCATCGACGGTCACCGAGCCGTTCCGGGGTGCCGCGTACCAGCCTCCCAGGTACCCGACGACGAAGTGGTACGTTCCGTTCTGTACCTGGAACGTGATCGCGCCTCCGACCGAGTAGTTGAACAGCGGCTCCCCGAGGTTGCCCCCCGTGAGGAGGACGCTCCAGTTCTTGTCCGCCGGCAGTCCGGTCGGGGCGAAGCGGAGCGTGTAGGTGAACGGGGCGAACTGGACGGACTCCGAGACCGACCCGCCCGCCACGTCCACCGTTCCGGTACCATTCTCCGACGCCGTAAAGTTCCGGATGCTCCCGACCTGGTACGTGTACGACCCATCCAGCACGGTGAAGACGATCGAGGAACCGGCCTTCGCGCTGCCGTTCGCCCAGAGCGCGGGGTCGCTGACCCCATGCAAGGTGACCGCCCACGTGAGACCGAGGTTCAGGCCACTTTCGGAGAACGTCACCGCATAGAGCGTCCCCACCCAGTAGACCGAGTACGACTCGTTCTTCCCCTGCACGCTAAAGGTCACGCTGCTCGGATTGGGAGTCCACCCGAGTACGGCTCCGTAGGTGGCGACATAGCGCGAGCCGTTGGGGAGCCAGACCGTCAAGTTGGCCGTCATCCCACTCACTTGCGTGCTGTAGGAGCTGTTGGCGACGTCGTCGACGCTCACACTCCACGCTTCGCCGCTCGTCAAGTTGGTCTCGCGGAAGGTGATGGCGTACCGCGCGACCGTGAAGTCGATCGGGACGGTCCGGCCCGGACCGGCGACCGTGAACGACCCGGACTGCGTGGTGACGAATCCCGGGACAATACCCACCGTATACGAGTAGGTCCCGTTGGGGAGGAAGAAGCCGACATCGGGCGTCGTGGCCCAGTTGCTGGACTCGTTGGCCACGGAGACGGTCCAGTTCGTTCCCGAGGTCAAGTTGGTCTCGACGAACGTAACGTTGTACCCGAACCCGAAGGTCAGGGTGATGTTGAGGGGTCCCCCCGCGACCGTGAAAACCCCCATCCTCGGGAACGCCACGTAGCTGCGGGCCGCGGCGGCGATCAGGAACGTGTAGGTCCCGTTGTAGATTCGGATCACATCGGTCGTCGAGTAGCTCGTCTGACCCTCGCGGGACGTGAAGTTGACCCACCACTGACCTCCCTTCGGAAGTCCTGACTCGATGAACGTGACGGAGTAGAACACTCGGTTGAAGTAGGGCGATACGACCTGGCCGGTCCCGTTCACGGTCAGGCAACCGCTGGCGGGGGTGGCGACCCACCCGTCCGTGGCGGACACGGCGAAGCAGTAGGTGCCGTTCGGCAACCAGAACGTGAGGTAGGTTCCCAGGTGGGTGGTCAGGGTCTTCCCGTCGATCGTGGCCGACCAGTTACCGGTCCAGGAGAGGTTCTTCAGGGGCAGGTTCGATTCCAGGAACGTCACGTTGTAGACGTCCTGGGTCCAGTCGATCCGAACGGTGGTGGCGCCACTGACCGCGACTGAGCTCGCGTAGGGTGACGTCGTCCAGCCCGCCACCGGGCCGATCGTGTATCGATAGGAACCCGTCGACTCGTTGTAGCTCAGATTGCCTGTTCCCCGCTGAGGCGTCCCGTTCAGGTCGACCGACCACGGGAGGGAACTGGGCAGACCTACCGGTTCGAAGATCACGGGATTCGGGGAGTCGGTCCAACTGATGTTGACCGCGAGCGGGGCACCGCTGACCGAGAGGCTTCCGGAGGGTGCGGACGGAGTTTCTAGGGATGAGGAATTCACCGCGTAGCTGAAGGTCCCATTGGGGACCGCGAAGGCCAGCACGTAGCCGGTCGTGTTCTGAGTTTGACCGTCGAACGTCACCGACCAATTCGTGCCGAGGGGAAGTCCGCCCTCGGTGAAAGTCACGGGGTACGTTGCCTGCGACCAGAGAATGGTCACAGACACCGACGTGCCGTTGACCGTGACGTTCCCCATCGTCGGCACAGCCGACCACCCCGGCGCGGCGCCGACCGCGTAGGGGTAGGTACCGTTTGCCAACGGAACGCTGAGGGAACCGGCTGTCGAACGGGTCGTCGTGCCGCCGATGGTCACGGACCACGGAGTGCCGACGGAAAGATTCAGGGCCGTGAAATTGACCGGATAAGTTACGGCCGTCCAGGGGACCTCGACCGACGCGTTGTACCCGTGGACCGTCACCGAGCCGGCGGGCGGTGGGGCGCGCCAGCCCGCCACTGGACCGACCGTGTAGGAGTACGTGCCGTTGGGCTCCAGGAAGGAGATCGTGGACCCCGTCGAGCTCTGCAGGATCCCGCCCAAGGTCACACTCCAGGTCGTTCCGGCGGGCAGCCCGGACTCGCAGAACGTGGCCGAGTACGTGGAGCCGCCCACTCCGGACGTATCGGGGCGGCACACCGAGACCAGTACTACCGCCTGCGGTGGGAGGCTCCAACTGGTCGTCGAGCCGAACCCGCTGCTCGAGGTGAACGTTCCGTTGGTCGAGTTGGTCGCCTCCCACGTGGCGTAGGAGCCGTAGCCCGGGAAGAGAGGGCCCCCCAGATCGAGAGTGACAGTGTTCGTCGTCCCGGTGTTGACCGCGAGAACCGAGACGGTGGTGTTCTCGTCCGACTCCGAAGCCGCAACGTACACCCCGCTGGCCGCTTTCGTCACGCTCGTGTTCAGGAGCGTCGGACCGAAGTGCGAGAGGACCTGCGAGAACAGGGAGTCGACCGGACGGGCCTGCCCCGTCGCGTTGAACAGCGAGCCATTGTAGGCGGACTCTAGGTTGTAGAGTTCCGCGTTGTAGACGCTGCTGGTCATCATGATGATGTCCTCCGCTGCGACGTAAGGCACCTGAGGGTAGGTCTGCATGTACGGCTGCCAGGCCCCCGTCGTACCGGTCCCGCTCCCGTACTCATCCACAAAGAGTGGGATGTGGCAGCTGGAGCACGTCGCGTTGATCGCCTGCTCGTCGGCTACGAGGCGGGCTCGGAGCCCGTTCGTACCGCCCAGCGTACCGTAGAATTGGGCTACCGTTCCTGTGCCCTTGTTCTCGGCGGGGTACTCGTGGACGGCGACCCCCGCCAACCGGGGACCATTCAGGGCCACCGTCGCGTTGATCCAGGGTACATCCGAGGCGCTCCCCGCCCCGACGCCGGGGAGTCCGAGGATCCGGATCGACGAGTCAACCCCGCGCATGGCGGTGATGTACTGACCCACGACCGCCGCGTACTGGGTCGCATTGACATGCGACGCGTCGGTCCCCTTCCAATTCGGCCACGAGATGTTGAAGTGCGTCCATCCGAACGGTTCGTCGCCGATCTCCCAGTACGCGGGGTGGAAGTGGAGGACATTTTCGGTGTAGCTGACCTCGTACGCGGCGAAACCGGGCTCGTCGATCTCGCCGGGGACCGACAGGATCGCTTGGCAGTGGATGGAATTACACCAGTTGACGAAGTCGGATTCGTTCGAGCCTTCGGGCGTCGCATACCCGAAGGTCCACACGCTGCCGTTGACCATGTTGAAGGAATCGGAGAGCTTGCCCGCTGGATACTCTACCCAATCGAGGGAGGTGCCGTTGAGCTGAGTCGCGGCGCTGCCGTTCGGTGTCGATGCATCGACCCCGACGCCCCAGAACGACGAGAGGTTCGCCTCGGTTCGGTTGAGCACCGTGACCGCCTCGGTCGGCGCGGCGGGCGGGGCCGGTCGATGACTCGTCGGCAGGGACGAGGGCGTGACGAGGGCCGGAGTGCTCGGGGCGGCCGGAGAGGTGCCGGGAATCTGCGGCACGAGAAGCATCGTAAGCACCAGGGCGAGCAGACCGAACTGCAGGGCCGAGGGCCGGACGAGGCCCCGGAACGATAGGTTACCCATGGGGTGCAGTCAAACCGGAATTCTCCCCCCTCGTTAAACTGACGGTCGCACGGTCCATCTCGGACTCCGCGGGAACCCGAGACGTGCGCGGGCGTCGCGCCGCCTAACGAAGGCTCGCCGAGGTGCTGGTCGAGAACGGCGAATTTCGCCAGCGTGAAGTAGTCGCGCTCGGTCGCGCACGCATGTCCGGAAAGGTTCTGGGCTCGATCGCCCTGGTTGTGATCCTAGCACTCAGCTCATTGGCGGTCATCGGCTCGGGCGCTGTAGCATCGAGCTCTCCGGCCGGGGGCGATTCTCCATCCACGACTTCGGCCCTGTCCACCACCGGTAGTGCCGGGGCGGGGTCCGTGGACGCCCCGATTTCGCAGACGGTCCCGGCGTATTGTGCCGCCTTGACCACCTCGAGCAACGATCCGGGGTACGCCACATTCCTTCAGCACGTGCACTCGATCGCCCGGGGGGCTATGTCCGCAGGCCTCCCGGCCTCGGACCTGCATCTACCGTACGCGGGACCGATTCCCGACCAGACCGTGGGCGGGGTCGCCATGGCGGGTAGCCAACTGAGCCAGGACTGCAGCCGCAACGCGCCATCGGCACCCCAGACCGACCCCACGGGTGTGGCCTACGATGGCCAGACCGACGTGAACGGGGTCCATGACCTAACCCTCGAGTCGAACAGCGTCGCCGGCATACTGACCGTCAACAACCAACCCGAGAACTTCTACCCGGGCAGTGCCACCCCGACCACCTGGGGAGCCCAGGAGAACGTCGTCCTGGCGAACGTGACCCTCCGCGGTTCGGAGTGTCCGACGGATCCCTGCTCGCCCGTGGGCGACGGGAACTACGCCTTCTGGGTCCAGAACGTCGTCTCCTACGACTCCCACAACGACACGATCTACTTCGTGGACGACACGTGGAACTTCACGAGCTACTCGTCCGAGATGTTCAACTCGTCCCTGGTGCGCTGGTCGCCGGACGGCGGGAACTACACCGGCGTCTGGGTCGCGTACTCGCCGTACTTCCATGTGGCTCCCCCGTTCACCGTCACGACCTACGTCAACACGTCGGTCGACTCCGCGGGGGATCAGATCCTGTGGTACAACTACAGCATCCAATCGCCGACGGTGTCGGTGGCCCACGGCAACTACGACTACCTGGTCTTCGAGTCGCAGCGGCCGCACCACGCCCGAACGGCCGTCGCCCCGCCCGACTTCGAGGCGAGCGCGGTCACCAATCACGTCGTGACGGACGGCTACGAGTTCGACGCGTTCATCGGGGCGGACGACGGGTCGAACCAGCTGATGCTGAGCGCCAACGCGACCATGCAGGTCCAGTACTGCGACCGCACGCCGTACTGTACACCGACCCACTTCCACTACGCCAACGTCCCGGCGGCCGTCAACTACGGCAGTCAGACCGGCGAGCAAACGGTCGGGATCGCCGTCAACTACGTCGGGGCGACCGCGTATCTGTCGGGCGGACCGTTGATCCTGCACGGACTCTGGAACTTCACGGGTCAGACGGGCGTGGCGGCCGGCGCGACGCCCGTCCGGAATGCCATCACGGTGACCGGCGACCCCGAGGGGTCCCTCACCGCGCAACCCTACGTCTTCCTCTTCCTCAAGGACCAGGCGTTCGTCTCGGAAGGGTACCAGTGGGCGCCCGACGTTCCGACCTGGTACCTCATGCCCGGGACGTACCACTACAAGGTGGAGCTGGCCGACTACGCCATCGCCCGCGGGGTCCTTCACGTCGGCTCGGGGGCGGCCACGCTCAAGGTCACGCTCCACTACGACGCGTTCATGGGCGTCTACACGCCCCTCTGGGCGTTCGACAACGGGCAGCTCGCGGGCATCTCCTCGTCCGGCGACGGGACGTTGGCCGACCAGTATGTGCCGTTCAACAATCCCACCACCGCATCCTCCGGTTTTCCCGTGGGCAACCTGAGCCCGGAGTTCCTGAGCTACAACGACTACGCGTACCCCTCGTTCCCGGGCGTGCTGTTGGACGGCACGAGCGCGTACGTCGATCTCAACGCACCGCCGACGTTCGGGGTCGGGACCGAGTTCGGCCTTCCGTTCTACCTCGGGATCGAGTTCTTCGACACGTCCCACGTCTCGCTGGTGCACGACGCGTTCGTCCAAGGCTGGCCGGCCTGGGGGGAGATCTCGTTCTACTATGACGTCCCCGCGTCGCAGAACCCCGCTCCCCAGGCGGAGGTGTTCGTGTGGAACTCGACCCACGACCTGATCGCCCAGAACAACTTCGTCGGGACCACGAGCTTCTACGGCTCGACCCCTCCGGACGCCCTGGTCCTCTATGGGGGTACCGACAACGTCGTCTGGGGCAACGTCTTCTCCGACGCTCCCGGCGCGGCCCTCAACGTCACGGGCCAGTACGCGGGCGTCGGTCTCGGAGAGTCCGGCGACCTGCTGTACAACAACAACTTCAGCGTCGACAACCCGATCGTCTACCTCCCGTACAATTGGCCGAACGTCGCGGACTGCCTCCCCCAGTCCCTGGGCGGTTGCGCGGACCGCGCCCATCACAACGGCTGGTTCTACAACGACCCGGCGAACGTCGTCGGCAACACCTGGAACGTGACGCTCCAGCCCGCCAGCAACGTCGCCACCACGGTCAACGGGTTCCCGTTGAGCGGTAACGTCCTCGGGCCGTGGGAGACGACCCAGGGTGGCAACTATTACTGGAACTACGGGACGACGCCGAACGGCTTCGCGCGCTACCCGTACGTCGACCGGTTTTTCTACAGCGACTGGTCGGAGATCTTCCCGCTCGGCTGCGGGTCGATCGAGGCGGCCAACGCGCCGTGCGGCACGCCGCCGCCCGTCGTCGGGTCGTACCACGATGGCATCGCCACCGGGGGCGACTACGCGCCATACGGCCCGACCCTGCGCTTCGCCGAGTCCGGATTGCCGTCCGGAACGGTCTGGCACGTGGACGTGAACGGGCACTGGTACTCGACGACCGGAACGGTGCTGTTCGTGCGGCTCGCTTACGGCAACGCCACGTTCGACGCGGGGGCCCACGGATGGGTCGCCCACGGTGGGAGCGGAACGGTCGTGGCCGACGGCCTCATCAGCATCCATCTCCACTTCACCCGATCCGGCGCCGCCCCCTCGTCCGGCCCGACGGTCGAGCTCATCGCGCGGACGCCGGCGTAACCTCGAGGGCCCCAACGTACCCCCCGTCGGGCCTTGCTCGGCCGAGGGGCCGAAGATTTGCAGGCCGACGGCTGGAGGCGGGCGTGAGTGGCTCGCTCACCGCCCCCCACGAGGGCCCCTGAGACCGTGACCAGCCCTCCTTCGGGGCCCCCGTTCGGGCCGAGTCGCTGGCCGTTCCGCTGGGTCGCTTTCGTGCTCGCGGTCACGGCCTTCGGGGCCGGGGTCCCCACGCCGCTCTACGCCCTCTATCAGCAACAGTACCACTTCTCCTCCCTGGTCCTGACAGCGATTTTCGCGGCCTACGCCGCCGGGGTCCTGGCGACGATGCTCTTGATCGGGCCGCTGGCCGACTTCGTGGGTCGCAAGCCGGTCCTGTACGCCGGCATGGCACTCACGGCCGCGAGCGGGGTCGTCTTCCTCCTGGCCTCCGGCGTCCTCCTCCTGGCCCTCGCGCGGGTCGTCTCGGGGCTGGCCGTCGGTGCCACGACCAGCACGTCGAACGCGGCGATGTCCAGCCTGGAGCCCCGTCGAGACCAACACCACGTAGCCCGCGTCTCTGTGGCGGCGAACTTCGGCGGCGTCGCGTCGGGGGTGCTCCTGAGCGGATTCCTCGTCGCCGACGCTCCCCAGCCGACGCACCTGGTGTTCGGTGTGCTCATCCTGGCCAGTCTGGTGGGCATGGTGGCGGTGGCGTCGACGCCCGAGACCGGGGTCCGTTCCGCCGCCGAGGGACGTCCCCGTCTGCAGCGGCCCACCGTCCCCTCCGGCCTCCGGGGGCCCTTCTGGGTCGCCGCCGGGTCGCTGGCCGCCTGCTACGCGATCTACGGCTACTTCGGCGCGATGGCGCCGACCTTTCTTCGCCACGACCTGGGCGTACCGAACCCCACCAGTGCCGCCCTGGTGGCGACCATGTTCGGCCTCGCCGCGATCGTCCAGCTGTGGCTCGGCCAGGTCCGGGACCGGCGGGCTCTTCTGATCGGTCTCCCGACCATCCTGGGGGCGACGCTCCTGCTGACGGTCGCCTGGCCGATCCCGTCGTACCCGCTGTTCGTCGTCGGGGACGCCGCCCTCGGGATCGGCATCGGGTTCGCGTACATGGGCAGTGTGACCCTGATCGACCGGGTCTCCCCGGCGACCTCGCGGGGCGACATCCTGTCCGCGTTCTTCACCGTCGGATACGTTTCCCTCGCGATCCCCACGATCGGGGTCGGGGCCGTCGCCAGCGCGTTCGGCTTGGTCGTCGCCGCGAGCTCGTTCGGAGTCGTCCTCGCCGTCGCGGTCGCACTGCTCTACCGGGCCACCCGGGCCACCCCTACGCCTCCCGGCGGCGAGGGTCGCCCACGCGGCGCGGATGGACAAGCCCGCCCTCCCGGGTGACCCCCGTCCGCCCGCGGTGGGTCAGGGAGAGGGTCGACCCCACGCCGGCAGCTCGATCCCGAGGTCCGCAAACCGGAGCGCCCCCGCCGGAGAGAGGACCTTCTCGGTCTTCCCGCTGATGACGGTCACGGTGTTCGAAACGTGGTTGACGACGTAGACGTCCCGGTTCGAACTGTCGAAGGTGATGCCGTCCGGATGGGTGCCCACGGCGACGGTCGTGACGACCGTCGCGTTCGACCCGTTGATCACCGTCACACTGTCCGAGTCCCGGTCGGTGACGTAGACGTACCGGTTCGAGCTGTCGTACGCGACGCCCTGCGGGTACTTCCCGACCGGAACGGAGGTGACGACCCGGTCGCTCGTGCCGTTGACGACGGTGACGTTGTTCGAGAGGGTGTTGGCCACGAACAGGTCGCCGCTCGCCCGGTCGTACGCCACCAGACGGGGCGCGTCGCCCACCGGGACCGACCCGACCACCTTGTCGTTCTTGGCGTTGATCACCGTCAGGTTGTTCGTGCCCTCGTCGGCCACGAACAGGCGCTTGGCGGCGCTGTCGTACGCGATACCGTCGGGAAGCCCTCCGACCGGGATCGCGCCGACGACCGCGTCGGTGGCCCCATTGATGACGGTGACGTTGTTCGAGTCGTGGTTGGTGACATACACGTACCGGTTCGAGCTGTCGAAGGCGCCCACACGGGGCCCGCTCCCAACCGCGATCGAACCGACGACGGCGTTGGTCGCCCCGTCGATCACGGTGACGTTGTTCGAGTTCGCGTCGCCGACGTAGAGGTCGTTGTTCGCGCTGTCGAACGCGATTCCGTCCGGAGCCGCCCCGACCGGGATCGAGCGCACGACCGAGTCGGTCACGCCGCTGATCACCGAGACGTTGTCGGTCCCGGCGTTGTCGACGTACACGTCCTGGTTCGAGCTGTCGAAGGTCGCGCCCTCGGGTCCGTTGCCCACCGGGACGGGGAGGGTGGCCGGGGACAGTCCCGTTCGAGCGGATGCGAGCAGCTCCACGCTTAACCCGGGACCGCCGCCCGCCACCTCGTGGTTTGAGAGCGGAAGGGCGATGCAGAGCGAGGAGAACAGCAGGACAGTGCCCAACCCGACGAGGACGAGTCGCCACCGGGCGGTAACCATCGAGCCCCGGACGGCGGGCCCGTTCATCAGGCCTCCGCGATCCCGCGTATGCGGGAATCCGTGCGTTTGCTCTCGAAGAATTCGCGATTGCGTCGGACGCTCACCGAAAGCGAGACGAGTCCGTACGGTGCGCGCGGACTCCGTTTCGACGCAGCTCGCTCGGCGCAGCGAAACCTCGCGAGTCCGAATTCGAAGTGTCGGAGGGGGGATTTGAACCCCCGGCCCCAGGATCTCTCCCGGGACGCGGTCCGCGTCCCGCTATGAGTCCCGTGCTCTACCGGGCTGAGCCACTCCGACAGCGAACCGGGGCCCCACGTCCGACCTAGGCCGTCGGGGCATCGGCACCGGCCGCGACCGCCTCGGGCTCCGTCGGTCCCGACGGGGCCTCGGGCTCGGCCGGGGATGGGCTGGTAGGAATCTCGTCCGCGATCACGCCGAGCACGTCCGACGTGCGCAGCTCGATCTTCTTGAGCGGGTACAGGGTCTTCACGCCGTACGCCAAGGCCTTAGCGAGGTCCCCGCCGAGCATCTCGCGGACGAACTCGACCGCGGTGTGCGACGCGGCCTGCTCCGTCAGCACCTGGACCATCTGGTGGCGGAGCTCGGCCCGAAGGCGGGTCTGAAGCCGCTGCTCGCCCACCGCGACGGGCTTGACCACGATCTGAACGCCATCCTTGGTCGTGACGACCACGGACAGGTCGATCTTGGAGCGCTTGCGGCGGGCCAATCGCCGAACGTAATCGGACGTCAGGTCGTGGCCGATGAACCGCGTTTCGGCGACTCCGTCCCCGGAGATCCGGTCGACTTGGAATCGGAGCTTCACGTGCGCCTTCCCTGCGTCGGCAACGCCCGAGATCTCTGGGAGGGTCGTCTCGAGGGTACGCCCGATGAGCTGCTCGGGCTCGGTCGCCACCGTCTCGCCCAGCTCGGCATGCTGGAACAGCCCGGGGGCGCGGATCTTGTACGAGTGCTTGGAGCGCCACTTGTCCTTGACCGTCCGGGCCAAGGTCGCCTTCTTCGCTCCGGTCGCCTCTTTCTCGGCCATGGCGCGGCGCGCCGAGCAGGGTACCCTACTTAACCGTTCCTCGGATTCGCCATCACTCTCTCCCCGAGAACCGCGCGGACGAGGTCGTCCGACACCCGGGAACCTCCGCGCGCAGGGCACGGGGACAATAGGGAGCGTCGGTTGGGCCCTTGGCCCGTGAAGAGCCGATGTCTCCGCCGGGTGGCCATCGCGGCGCTGGTCGTCCTTCTCGCACTCCCTGGCCTTTCGGTGACCTCCGGCTGGGGACCCTCTTCGGCGCCCGGGGGTGCGACCGGGTCGTTAGCGCCCCCCCACGGGTCGACCGCTTCGGCCTCCTCTGCCGTTCGGGTCGCTCCGGGGCCGGGACCCAACGCCCTCCTACCCCGCGGCTTTGCCGCCGGACCGGGACCATCGCCGCCGTACCCGCTGCAGTACCCGCCGCCCACCGCGTCGTCACCGGCGGTGGTCGGGGCCCTCTTGCCGAACGCGCTGGCACTGGACGGCTTCGGCGCGAACGGAGCGCCCGCGCGGTACTCGTCCGTCCCGGTGCCGGTCGGACTCGCAGACCTGGGACGCGGGACTGGAGGCGACTACGCGTACACGACGTCCAGCTTCTTCGGCAATCTCACGGTCTCCTCGCTCGCCGCCTACTCGCCCGGGTATGCCCCGTGGTACGAGTCACCCGACGCACTGACCGTGAGCCTCAACACGGTCGCCGAAGGCTTGACGCCGGGCGCCCCGGGCGGGGGTCTCTTCTGGGCCGAGAATGCGGTCCGGATCAACGGCAGTTCGCTCCAGTTCGAGGACAACATCTGGAACCTGTCTGGACCGGCGGCGGAGATGAACCCGTCCGACTTTGCCAACAACTCGGCCGCGGGCCTGCGCGCCTCGAACCTGCTGGGGTATGAGTTCTACGAGCACACCGGCCCGAGCCGGGCGCTCGCGTTCCCGCTCACGATCAACCTGTTCAACACGCTCGTGAACGAGGACGGGACTCCCGTCCTGTTCTTCAACTACAGTCTGGCGACGCCCGGAAGCGTCACGAACGGTACCTACGACCAGGTCGCGTTCAGCGGCAACTACTCGACCGCCCCGCTGCCGGCGTTCGTCGTCAACGGGAGCGCGACGACACCGTTCGGGCTGGCGGAGGACGCCGAGTTGGTCTTTGGCGGCGACGGGTCCGGGGCCAACGCCTTTGCCTCGACGATCAACGGCTCGGCGACGCTCGAGTACCGAGGAGCCTCGGGCTACACGCCCGTTCCCTCGGCGTACGACTACGGTGAGGACTCCGGCCAGACGGCCGGGGGGATCGCCTGCACCTACGTCGGCACCTCCGAGGAACTGTCGAACGGGCCCAGCCTACCGTA
>JASHSU010000002.1 GCA_030038605.1 Thermoplasmata archaeon
AACCGTGCGCTGGTCAACTTGCCTTTCGCAAAGGTGAAGGTCGGCTCCGTCGCCTTCCCGTCGTCATAGTACGACCCCCGATTGCCGACCAGCGTCCCGTCGGCGACGGTCTCGTCGAGAGCGACCCGGACGGAACCGGAGGGTAGATTCGTCAGCATGTCGAACGGACGCTTCGGGTCTCCGAGGACCGGTCGACCCACGTACGCCCGCGGAGTCCGCCGGGCGAGACCCAACGTGAGGTCGGTTCCGTTCTCGTGGCGGATGCGCACCTTTCGACCCTTCTGCAGGGCCCGGGCGATCGGTCCGGCGGTGCGGGCGAGCTGGTCCGGGTCGACCCGGCTGGCCCGCTCGACCTGGTCGGACCACGTTTGGAGGTCCACGCCGTACGCCGTCGCCAGCGGAGGGTACGGACGGCCGAGCTCGAGGCGGGCTCCCCGCAATCCGGATTTCCGGGCCGCCTCATACCATGGGTCGTTCCAGGCGACCAGCGTCTCGGCCTGCTTCGGAGGGAGGGCGTTGATCCGGACCCGGTCGCCGGGGCCCCACATGTGGAGGTACACGTCGGTCTTGGCGAGCGCCGCCCACTCGTGCGCCGGCTTCGCCCCGAGGACCTTGGCCTCACCGGCATCGACGGAGTCCCAGTAGGCGGCCTCGTCCTCGAAGTGGATCAGCGGGAACGCCTTCAACCGGCGCGTCTCGCGGGCCAGGGCCACGGCATACGGCAGGGTATGGGGCCACGCCTCGATCGTCACATTCTCGCCGGGCCGGACCTTGAGATTCTTCTGCAGGATCGATCGCGCGAGGCCGCCCAGGTCACCGTTGGGTTCCGACATGCCCGCGGGAACGCGAGACCCTACTTAGTCTCCCAATCCCCCGTACGACGGCGACCGCTGGCAGCCCCCCATCGGACCTCCCCGAGTCCGGTGTTGGGCGGGTCACCGGCCCTACCGCCGGCCAAGAGTTCTAGTACCGGCGCTCGCTACCCGTGGTAGCGTGTCCGGTCCCCCGCCTCCGATGTATCCGCCGGCGCCGGGGATGCCCAGCCCTCCTCCCCCGCCCCCGATGGACCTGCCGGCCCACCTCCGGGCGGTCAAGATGGCTCGGGCGGCGGCCCTGGCGAGCTTCCTCGGACTGGTCATCGCCTGGGTGGGACCGTTCCTCGTGGTGGTGGCCCTCGGCATCGGTCTCCACGTCCGCGGCCTTCACATCGGGAACGGTGCCCTGACCACCGGCGGGCTGACCGACATCCTGACCGTCATCGTCCTCGGGGCCGCCCTCGCGTTCGTCTCGGTCCTGCTCTACATCGTCGCGTTCTATCAGCTGCGCAAACTCGGCCCCGGGTTCGGCGGACCGATGGCGCTGACGATCATCGGGGTCCTCGGCCTGCTCCTCGTAGTGCTCGGCCTCGCGCTGTTGCTGGTCGATTTCTTCAACGCGATCGCGGCGTGCAACGGAACGGTTACGTCGAACTGCTTCGACATCTACACGACGGTGGGTCCCGTCTACGCGGTCTTCTTCGGGTTCATCCTCGCGTTCATCGGCTGGATCGGCCTGCTCATCGGGATCTTCCGCATCGGTAGCCGGTACGGGTCCACGCTCACCAAGGTCGGAGCGATCCTGATGATCATCCCGGTGATCGGGATCATCGCCCCCATCCTGGTCCTGGTCGGCATCCAGGGCATCGTGCATACGCTCCGGACCCGGTCGGGCGCTCCGGCGTGACCCGACGGCCGGTCGGTACCGGGGGTGGCGATGACCCCCGGCCGATCCTGGCGCGGTCTACCTCCGCACCGCCTGACGGCGGTCCGGGAGCTCCTCCTCCGGGCCGGAGGCGTCGCCGACTCCGACGTCACCGGTCCGTATGAGGCCTGGAGGATCCGTCTCGGACGGGCGGTCTTCACCGGGTACTCCACGGGCACGGTCTACTGCGGAGGCGGAAGCGAGCCCGAGCTGGAGTTCCTCTACGGGCGCCTCGACGCGGCCGTGCTCCCCTAAGTCGGCGTCGTTCCGAACGCCGGCGGAGCCCGGCCCCGGGTCGGAGGCGGGGCAGGTATCCCGGAGGGACGCGACCCTACTGGCCGAAGAACCGGAGAGCGCCGACCCAGATCTCGTGGAAGGAGTAGCCCATCTGATGGAGCGCGAACGCTCCCAGCAGGAGGAGCCCGGCGGCGACGACGAGGTCCAGGACGACGCCCGCGCGGCGGTTGCGGCGGAGTGAGCGTAGCATCGACTCGCCTTCCTCGCGAACGACGAGCAAGACGGTCCTACTTCTACCCCGCCGGTCGGATAACTCGCGACGGGCCGGGGCTCCGTACGGCCCCCCGAGCCACCGGTCGTCAGCCGATCACTTCGACGTCGGGCGGTCCGACGACGGCGTCTCGAGGTGCCGGGCCGCGCGCACATCGGCGACCTTCTCGACGGGTAGGCCGTACCTCCGGAGGAGCGCCAGGAACCGCGGGTCGTCGCGGATCGCGTCGAAGAACACGCCGCGCGTGTACAGCCAGAGGACCCGGTCGCCGTGGTCGAAGTCCTGCTCGAGCAGGTCGAGCGCCTTCGCCTTCTCCCCGATCGACGAGTAGAGCATCGCCAGGTGGGTCGCGGAGGTGTACGACTCCGCTTCGCCCCGCTCGGCCTTGGCGATGACCGCCCGGGCCTCCTCGGTCTGGCCGAGGAGCGCCCGGAGCATCGCCCGGTCGAACCGCTGCGTGTCGTTCGGCGAGGCCATCGGTACCGCGGCCTCCCGCTCGGCCTCGGCCCGTCGGCCGGCCATGAGGTAGAACAGACCGAGGTAGGTGTGGCGCTCGATGGAGTCGGGGTCGCGGCGGCGGTTCTCCTCGGCGTGTTCGAGGGCCGGCGTCAGGTTCCCCCGCTCCAACTCCGCCCAGGCGAGCACCTCCTCGTGCCGGCCGCCCGGGTCGAGCCGGATGAGCCGCCGGTACACCTCGATCGCTTCGTCGTACCGGCCCACGACCATCAGGAGAAGCCCGTAGAACCGGTGCGCCTGCATGTTGCTCGGGTTCAGCTCGAGGGCGAGTCGGAACTCCTTCTCCGAGCGGGCCCAGTCGAGGTCGAACTGCAGCGCGATGTTCCCGAGGACGGCGTGGGCGTCGGACGAGGACGGGTCGATCGCCAGCGCCTGGGCCGCCAGACCCCGGGCCCGGGGCATCACGTCCTGGAACGGCAGGTAATCGCCCGCGGCGGAGACGTAGACGTTGGCCCACGCGGCATACGCCTCGGCGAAGGTCGGGTCGAGCTGCGTCGCCGCTTCGAACTGGGCCGCGGCCTCCGTGATCCCCTGACCGTCCGGTAGCTGGCTCGCGACCAGGCCCCGGAGGTAGTGGTCGTAGGCGAGGCGGTTGGCCGTCGGGCGGCGGTCGTCGGCGGCGGAGCCCGGCGCGACGAGCTCCAGCCGCAGCGCCTCGGCCCTGCGCTCGGCGATGTCGGTCTGGACCGCGAAGACGTCGTCGATCTCCCGGTTGTAGCTGCTGGCCCAGATGTGACGCTGCGTCGGTACGTCGATCAGCTGGAGCGTGATCCGCAGCCGGTTGCCGGATTTTCGCACGCTCCCCTCCAGGACCGTGTCGACGGAGAGCTCGGCGCCGACCTCGGGGATCGGTTTGGGCGCGTGCTTGTACGGCATCACCGAGGTCCGCGCGATGACGCTCAGTTCGCGGACCTGCGAGAGGGTGGAGATCAACTCCTCCGTGAGCCCGTCGGCGAAGTACTCGTCATTCGGGTCCGGGCTGATGTTGGAGAGGGGCAGCACGGCCAGGTGACGCCCACC
>JASHSU010000153.1 GCA_030038605.1 Thermoplasmata archaeon
CCGCGCTTCTTCGAGGCGTTCCTCCGCGGCCGGGCGTATGGCGAGGCACCGGACATCACGGCCCGCATCTGCGGGATCTGCCCGGTCGCCTACCAGATGAGCGCCTGCCATGCCATCGAACGGGCGCTGGGGATGCGGGTCGACGGTCCTCTCCGCGACCTGCGCCGGATGCTCTACTGCGGCGAATGGATCGAAAGCCACGCGCTCCACATCTACCTGCTGCACGCCCCGGATTTCCTCGGCTACCCGGACGCGGTCACGCTGGCCCGCGACCACCCGGAGGCCGTCCGTCGGGGGTTGGCTCTGAAGAAGGCCGGCAACGCGTTGATGCGCGTCCTCGGCGGCCGGGAGATCCATCCGATCAACGTGCGGGTGGGCGGATTCTACCGGGTCCCGAGCCGGGAGGAGCTGGAGGCACTTCGCACCGAGCTCACCACGGCCCTCGCGCTGGCGGAGGAGACGGTCCGGTTCGTCGCGGGGTTCTCGTTCCCCGCGGTCGAGGAAGACTATGAGTTCGTGGCCCTGCGCCCCCCGGACGAGTACCCGCTCAACGAGGGACGGATCGTCTCCGACCGGGGCGTCGACCTAGCCAACGACGCGTTCGCGTCCGCCTTCGAGGAGGTGCATGTACCCTACTCGCACGCGCTGCACTCGGTCCGCATCGGCGGAGGCTCCTACCTCGTCGGTCCGCTCGCCCGCTACGCGCTCAACCACGACCGGCTGACGCCGCGCGCGACGGCCATCGCCCGGGAGGTCGGGTTGGAATCGGTCGTCCGCAACCCGTTCCGCAGTGTCATCGTCCGCGCCGTGGAGACGGTGTTCGCTTGCGAGGAAGCGCTCCGTCTCATCGACCGGTACCGTCCTCCCGAGCGGGCGTGGGTCGAACCCCCGGTCCCCGGCCACCCCGTCCAGGGAGCGGCCGTCACGGAGGCGCCCCGGGGGATGCTCTTCCACACGTACGATCTGGCCGCGGACGGCACCATCGCGCACGCCCGCATCGTCGCGCCGACCTCTCAGAACCAGAAACGCATCGAGGACGACGTCCGGCACCTGGTCGAGCGGTCGGTCGACCTGGATACCCCGGCGCTGACGTCGGCGTGCGAGCACGCGATCCGCAACCACGACCCGTGCATCTCCTGCGCGACGCACTTCCTGACGCTCGACCTGGTCCGGGAGTGACCGTCCGATGCCGGACGCGCGCCCGCTCGTACTCGGGGTCGGCACCCGGCACCGTCGGGACGACGCGGTCGGACTCGAGGTGGTCACCCGCGTCGCCGCCCGAGTCGGCGAACAGGCTCGGACCGTGCCCTGCGAAGGCGACGGGACGACCCTATTGGACCGGTGGGCCGGCGAGCCGTTCGTCGTGCTCGTGGATGCGCTGGCCCCCCGGGGTCGCCCGGGGCGCGTCGAACGGCTGGAGGGCGATTTCGAGGCGCGGCTGGCGGACCCTCCCCCGACCTCGACCCACGGGCTCTCCGTGGGCGAGGCCTGGCGGCTCGGTCGGTCGCTGGGGATGCTCCCGGGTCGACTGGTGGTGTATGGGGTCGAAGGCGTCGACTTCACGCCCGGCTTCGGGCTCTCGGAACTGGTGGCGCGGGTCGTCGACCCGGTCGTCGACGCGGTCGTCGCCGAGCTGACCGGCGGGCCCCGGACGGTGGTGGCCCGTGCATGAGGAAGCGGTCCTGCGGGACCTGCGACGAAAGATCCTGGAGGTCGCCCGGGCCGAGAGCGACCGGCCGATCGTCCGCGTACGCCTGTGGGTCGGCGCGCTGTCGCACCTCACCCCGGTGACCCTCCGGGCCCGGTGGCCCGAGGTCGTCGCGGACTCGCCCGCCCGCGACGGGACGTTGGAGGTCGAGGTCTCCGGCGACCCCCTGCACCCGGACGCCCTCGCCGTGCGGATCGTGGACGTGACGGTCGTCGACCCGCCGCCGGCCGAGGCGCGGGGTCATTAGCCGGGCGGCGGTCCGAGAGGTCGGTCGTTCGCATGTGTCTCACGATCCCGGGCCGCGTCGTCCGTGTCCTCGAGGCGACCCCCGAGGGCCGGGTCGCCGAGGTCGATTTTGCCGGTTCGGTGCGGCGCGTCAACCTGCTCTTCCTGCCGGAGGCGACCGTGGGCGACTACGTCGTCGCCCACGCCGGCTACGCGACCGGTCTCGTCGACGAGGCGGAGGCCCTGGAGGCCCAGGCCCACTGGCGGGAGATCCAGCGCCTGACCGCCCCCGAGGGATCGTGAGCCCGGCGCCCTCGTCAACTCGCCCCGACTCGGCCTTTATGACCCGACCCCGGGTGAACGGGCGGGGAGGTCTGTGACGTCGTCCGGTGCTCCGGTGTCGCGCATCGCCGCGGTCGGGCTGCTGCTCGTGTTGGCGACGGCCGTGATCAGCGGCGTCTCGACGTACGTGAATTCGTTCGCGGTCGCCGGCACGAGCTCGGACGCGTTCGTCACGGTGCGGAACCTGGTGGTCGCCCTGCTCGTCGCGCCGGTCGCCCTGGTGGCGACCCGACGCGCCCCCGAGTCGCTGGGGGGGCGGGACTATGCGTGGCTGGCGCTGATCGGGCTGGTCGGCGGCGCCATCCCGTTCCTGCTGTTCTTCCACGGGCTCTCGCTCGCGACGGCGGCGGGGGGCGCGGCGACCGCGTCGTTCGTCTATCGGACGCTGTTCCTGATGGCGACGGTCTTCGGCGTGGTGTTCCTCCACGAGCGGCTCCGCCTCGGCATCTTCGTCGGGGCCGCCCTGCTGCTCGTCGGCAACGTTCTCCTGCTTTCGCTGGTGTCGCCCCTCTGGACGCCGGGGACGACGTACGTCCTGGCCGCGACGGTCCTCTGGGCGGTCGAGTACACCCTCTCCAAGCGCCTCCTGTCGACGGTGCGCGGCAGCACGGTCGCCTTCGGGCGCATGGGATTCGGGGCGGC
>JASHSU010000019.1 GCA_030038605.1 Thermoplasmata archaeon
AACGAATACGGAGTCCTTCCACGTCACGAGTCCGTGCCAGCCGGGCCAGGTCGGCGCGAGCTGCGCCTTTGCCCTGACGTTCACCTCTCCCTGGAATTCTCGAGTGACCGTCTCGTGGTCGACACCGAGCCCGATGGCGATGGGCAGCGCGATTACGATCTGCTCCGGCCCGGGGACGGTTCTTGTCTACGGCGGGAGTTCCGGGAGCTTCTCCTTCATGTCGGCCGGCGGGCAAACGGTCTGCACGTTTGACGGGACGACCTGGTCCAACGTGTCGATTTTCCACGCCCTCCTTTGAACGATACCGCCGGGGTTGCCCCCGGGTCTCACGCTGGGGCGGGCCCACGACGAAGTCGGTGGGTGTCGGGAAGGGGTTGAGAGCGCGCCCTGGGCCCCGGGAGCGTTCCCGAGTCCGGGCCATGTCCCAGTCGGGGTCTACTGGCCTCCGGGCGGGTTCGACATGGAGTTACCGTCGCCCGACGGGGACGGCGGTGTCTTGCCCCTACCTCGCGCCACGAGCACGACGATCATCGCCACGAAGACCAGCACCACGACTGCGATGATCCCCCAGTCGAGGGCGGACAGCCCGGTGGAACTGGTGCTCGTGCCGGAGAACGTCACGGATTGGCTCGGGGAGAACCCCGAGACCGTTACCGTGCCGCTCGTCACCGACGACGTGTACCCGCTCACGTTCCCCACCTTGTAGGTGTAGCTGCCGTTGATCTCCTGGAAGGTGACGGTCGTACCCTTGGATGCGTGCGTCGTGTTGCCGTCCAAGGTCACCGACCAGTTGGTCCCGGCCGGCAGCCCCGCCTCGGTGAACGTGATCGTGTACGTCCCCGGGGCCGCCAGGGCGAAGGCGACCGACTCGGTGAGGTTGTCCGTCCCGGCGACGGTGAAGCTCCCGCTCGCGGGCGTCGGCAGGTATCGCGCGACCCCGGTGGACACCGTGTACGAGTAGGTGCCGTTGGAAAGCGTCACCGTGACCGACGGGGAACTCGACGAAACCCACGGGCCGTTCGTGACGTTGACGTACCACTCCGACCCGGACGGCAACCCGCTCTCGGTGAAGGTCACGACGAACGCGGCGGAGACCGCCGTGAAGTTCACGGCGACCGCGAGGCCGCTACCGTCGACCGTCAGGTTCCCGGCGGCCGAGGCCGCCGTGTAGTTCGGCACGGTCCCGATCGCGTACGCATAGACCCCATCGGTCACGTTGAACACGATCGAACGGTTGGTGGAGTTCAGCGGCGTCCCGTTGAGGTCGACCGACCAACCGGTGCCCGAGGGGAGTCCGGATTCCGTGAACGTCACGGGGAACGGCCCGGCGCGGGCCAGCACGGTCAGGTTGTTGTCCCCGGCGTTGCTGACGTAGACCGCACCGGTGGCGGTGTTGATCGCCACCGACGACGGAACCGAACCGACGCCCACCGAGCCCACGACCATGTTGCTGGTCGCGTTGATCATGCTGACGTTGTCGGACCCGCTGTTGGTCACCAGGACCTGCCCCGTCAGGCTGTCGTAGACGGCCGCGGACGGGCTGACGCCGACGGTGATGGCGCCCACCACCGTGTTGTTCGCGGACAGGACCTCCACTGTGTCGGACGTGACGTTCGCCACCACGTTGGCCACGTACACCTCGCTGTTGTTCACGTCGTAGGCCAGGGCGGTCGGGCCGAGCCCAACGCTGACGTTCGCCACGACCGAGTCGTTGGCGGTGCTGACGACCTTCACTTCGCCGAGCGTCGGCATCGCGACGTAGACGTTGTCGGTGGCCGAGTCGTAGACGAGGCCCGCGGGAGCCGCTCCGAGAGCGACCGAGCCGACGACCGTGTCGTTCGCATCGCTGATGACGCTCAGGTTTCCCGCGCCGCGCTCGGCCACGTAGACGTCGCCCAGGGTCCCGTCATAAGCGAGCGCGGTCGGAAGACTCCCCACCGGGACCGTCGCGACAACCGTGTTGTTCGACGCGTCGAGGACCGTGACGTTGTCCGAAACGGAGTTCGCGACGAAGATCTCGTCCGTACCGCTGTCGTACGTCGCGGCCAACGGAGTCGTTCCGACCGCGACGCTCGCGATGGGCGCGTTCGTCGTCCCGGAGATGACCGACACGTTGTCGGTCCCGCTGTTCACCACGTAGACTTCGCCGTTCGCCGCGTCGTACACGACGGCCGCCGGAGTCAGACCGACCGGAACCGAGGCATTGGCCGAGGCGGCGGCCGGATCCGCTCCCTGGGAGGGTCCGGCCTCGTTCGCGGGCGGGCTGGCGTTCGGGGCGGCGGCCGTCACGGCGATCGCGGCCACTGCGAGCAGCAGGGTCACGGCCATCACCGATAGCACGACCAGCACGCCGAGGGCGCGCTTCGCGGCGTTCGACGTCTCTTCCAACATGGGTCACCGCTTTGGGTGGGGGAGCCGTGGAGGGGTTCTTGTGCCCAGCCGGAGGACCTTACCGACTGGATACACGACGCATCCGGTGGGACCGACCGGGCGCATGAATGCGAGCCGGCCGCGGCCGGCGAGGCCCCGACCTGGGCTTCCAGTCGGGGGTGGCTGGAATCCTTATGCCTCGTCCGCGCCCATGTCGACCCATGGCGAAGACCGAGCCGAAAAGGCCCTCCCTTCTCCAAGCGGGGGCCAAGGCGCCGGATTTCACGTTGAAGAGCACGCCCGACCAGAGCGTTTCCCTCCGGGAATTCTTGGGTCGGCCCGTCGTGCTGGCCTTCTACCCCGCCGATTGGAGCCCGGTGTGTTCGGACCAGATGGGACTCTACGCCCAGGTGATGCCGGAGTTCAAGAAGTTCGATGCCGCGGTGCTCGGCATCTCGGTGGATGGGATATGGACCCACCTGGCCTTCGCCAAGGACCGTAAGCTCAACTTCCCGCTCCTCTCGGATTTCGAGCCGAAGGGCGCGGTCTCCCAGCAGTACGGCGCGTACGAGGCCGCGGTCGGCGAGTCGGCCCGGGCGCTCTTCGTGATCGACAAGAAGGGCGTCGTCCGGTGGAGCTACCTCTCCCCGGACGGCGTCAACCCCGGAGCGGACGGAATCCTCACGGCCTTGGAGAGCCTCCGGTAGGACCCATGGCCAAGACGTACGTCGCGCCCAAGCTCACCGTCCCCGTAGCCGACCGGGACCATGTCGAAGGGCCCGCCGAGGCCCCCGTCGTACTCGTCGAGTACGGGGACTATCAATGTCCGTACTGCGGTGCGGCCTACCCCGTCATCAAGCAACTACAGAAGGAGATGGGGGCCCAGTTGAGATTCGTCTTCCGGAACTTCCCGATCACGAACGCCCACCCCCAGGCCGAATGGGCGGCCGAGACGGCGGAAGCCGCCAGCGCCCAAGGAAAGTTCTGGCCGATGCACGACTTCCTCTACGAGAACCAGCAGTTCTTCGGGGACAATCCGTACTTTGTCAAGTTCGAGGAGAAGCTCCAGCTCGACGTCCCGCGACTTTCGAAGGAGGTTGCCTCCCGAGCCTACCTGCCCCGCATCGAGGAGGACTTCTCGAGCGGGCTCCGTAGTGGCGTGAACGGCACCCCGACGTTCTTCATCAACGGGGTCCGATACGACGGGGAGCACGAGGTCGGCCCGATGTTGGCCGCGCTTCGCCAGGCCGAGGGCCCGGTCTCGAAGGCGCACCGGAAGTAGCGGGCCTCCCTCCCCGGTCCTGACCGAGGCGCGAGGCCGGGCCGCCAGGTCACGCCCTTCAGTGTTACCTGACCGGGAGGTAGAGCAGGGTGAGGAGCTTCGACGGGTCGTCGGGGTGGTCCATCGGATTGCAAAGGTACACGTCTCCGGAAGGCCCTTCCGAGGCGCCCTGGGACGCCCGCATCGCCTCCTGGGGGAAATGCCCCCACGCCTCGGGTAACTGATCGTAGGGGCCCCGGAGCACGATGTAGGCGACCTTGCCCGTGACGCGCGTCCACGCGGGAAGCGTCCCGATCGCGACCTTTCGCCCCACCTGATGGTCGAATTCCTTGTGCGCCGCCGCGCAACTCGCCATGCCGGGTGACCCGGAGGGGGAGCATAGCGATTCTGGCGGCCCCGCGCGCGCCCCCGGCTCGCGTCGCCCGCGGGGGGACCTCGAGTCCGAGGCGACTCCCCGGGTTACGTCATCCCGATCAGGACGAGGACCGTTCCAATCACCGCGGCGACGAGGATGACGACCAAGAGTACGTAGGCGACCCGTCCGGAATGGTCGACGTCCGCCGGGAGGGGCGGCTCGTAGCTGGGCACGTTCGTGAAGATCGTTTCGCCGGCCGGTTCGCCGAATGCGGTTTGGGTTTCGGGCGATGGGGGGGCACCATGAGCCGGGGGTATCGCCTGGCTCGCCGGGGCTGTCGGCATCGCGGACATCACTGTTCACCTCTGGACCTCAAGATCCGGTTCCGGGTATTTGCGCATCCCGTAACCAACCGCTTACCGAGCGGACAAGTAGGGTCCGGCCGCTCTTCCCCGCATGAGCGCGTTCCTTGGACTCCCCTTGGCGGCCCTGCTGCTGCTCGCGGGAGTCGTGATCATCATCGCCGCCGCCGTCATCCACTGGCTCCTGGTCGTGGTGGGTGTAGTCGTCATCCTCGTGGGACTCTACCTGGTGTTCACGGGCGGCCTCGCTCCGTTCTGACGGTCTCGCCGCCAGCCTAGGGTCCCGCCCCGTATGCCTCTGTCCCACCACCGATTGCGCCGGTGGGTCCGCCGGGATTGGGTGGTAAGGTCTCACAGCACGCCACCACTGTTTCTCCACCCCCCCAGGATGCTTTTCTCGACCCCTCCCTTCCACCCGTCATGGAGCCCATGACCACCCCGAAGCTCGCCCCCTACCTGGCCGTCAAGGATGCCGGGGGACTCGAACGATTCATCGAGGACGGGATCGGCGGGACGCCCGGTTTTCGGATGGTGGACACGGACGGACGACTGGCGCATCTCGAGTTGCGCATCGCCGACTCGGTCGTCATGATCGCGGAGGTCCCGCCGGGACGTCCCGCGTTTCCGGCCATGTTGCATCTGCACGTTCCTGACGCCAACGCCTCGTACGCGCGCGCCCTTCGGGCCGGGGCCACCAGCGTCCGAGAACCGGCCGACGCGTCGGATGGTCGACGAGGCGGCGTCCGTGACCGGTGGGGGAACGAGTGGTGGTTTACTTCGCCCCTGCCGACCGCCCCGTCGT
>JASHSU010000020.1 GCA_030038605.1 Thermoplasmata archaeon
AACTCCTTGGAGAAGTCGACGTGCCGGCCCCGGTCGTAGGCGTCCTTGTCCCAGAACCGGTCCTCGTCGGCGGTGCCGAACGTGTCGACGACCATGATCGTCCCGTCCCCGTCCACGCCGAACTCCTTCTTGCCGTCGACGTGGAGCAGGCCGCGGGGGCCGATCTCCTTCTGCATCGCTTCGTCGATCCGGAGCACCGTCTCCCGGATCTGGTCCAGCTGGCGTGAGTCCAGCGCGGAGAGCTCGAGCGCCTCGGCGCGGGTGAGCAGACGGTCGACCGGCTCCAGTTTCGTCGTCACTTCGAAATGGGGCTGGGGCAGCGGGACCCCGTACTCGAGGGTCTTGCCCGCGGGGAATCCCAGGTCCTCGGACCGGACGGCGCCGGATTTGACGCGGTCCCACATCGAGCCGGCCAGGTAGTACCGGACGATCACTTCGAGCGGTACGAGGTAGTCCTTCGGGTGGGGTCCGAGGGTCCGGGGCTGCGGGACGATCCGCACGCGCTTCACCCGCATCGCCGCCGGGCCGCTGCGTCCCAGGTAGTGGTGCGGGATCCCGAGGCGCCCGCAGACGGCGAACCAGTGGGCGGCCGTCCCGTTGAGCGTCTCCCCCTTGTGCGGGATCTCGCTCGGGATGTGCTTGTCGAACACCGAGATGTCGTTCGTGAACCGGAACTCGAGCTCGGTCGGCGACACCTCGTAGACTTCCTTGACCTTGCCGCGGCGCAGGTACTTGGGCGCGACCGGGGTCGCCGGGGGCGGGACGGGACTCATCGGGCCGCGACGAGGTCGGCGGCCCTTAACGTTGCGGGGCGCGGGACCTACAGCGGACGGGCGTGGCGGCCCGTAATCGCCCGGAAGCCGCGCTTGGCGTAGAACCGGCTCGCGATCTCGTTCTGCGCGGGGAACTCGGCGATGACGACCCCGGCGCCCTTCGCTTTCAGCTGGGCGGAGATCTCCTTCAACAGGTACTCGCCCACGCCGCGGCGCCGGTAGAGCGGCAGCAGGTAGATGTCGACGATGACCCCCTCGATCTCGGGGGTGTAGAACGGCCGCTCGCGCAGCACGGCGTGGACGAGGCCGACGACCTTGTCCTTGTCCGGCCCGACCCCCTCGGCCGCGAGCAGGATCGACTTGGGGTCCTTGAGACTCGCCGTCAGGACCTCCTTCGCCTGCTCCTCCGCGTCCTCCCGGACCTTGAGCAGCGGGTCGAACTCCTCGTTGAGGCGTTTCAACCGGAGCAGGAGGGGGACGAGCACGGGCAGGTCGGACGCCCGGGCCGGTCGCAGGTGGATCGGGACCGCGGTGGCCTCGGCACTGCCGGCGTCCCCGGCACCGTGGGCCGGCGTCATCGGCCGCGCCTCCGGGGGCGGGCCGGGGGGCTCGGCAGGGGGGGTAACAGGCGCGCGGCCTGGATGGCCCGGACGAGACGGCCCGGACGGGACATCTGCGCGACCGCCCGTTCGAGGAACTCGTCGTGGGAGTGCTTTCGGCGGGCGATCCCCTGCCGGACCGCGGCGTCCGCGACGGCCGCGGCCACGTGGGGGAACACTTCGGTCTCCTCCATCGTCGGGAGGAGGTGGTCGTGGGATAAACCCCGGTCGGCAGCGTGGCGGGCCAGCTCCCGGGCCGCCGCCAGCACGATCTCGTCCGGGATCGACCGTGCCCGGGCGTCGAGGACGCCCCGGAACACGGCCGGGAAAACGAGGGAGTTGTTGACCTGATTCGGGAAATCGCTGCGGCCGGTCGCGACGACCGCGGCGCCCGCTTCGCGGGCCACGTGCGGCCAGATCTCGGGGACCGGGTTCGCCAGCGCGAAGACGATCGGATCACGGGCCATCGACCGGACCTGGTCCGCGGAGATCGTGTTCGGGTCCGGGGTCGACGCCGCGAGGAGCACGTCCGCGCCCTGAAGGGCCTCGTTCAGGCCGCCCGTCCGCCCCCCGCCGTTCGTCTTCAGGGCGAGGCGGTACTTCCAGGGGTTGCGCACGGAGAGCTCGTCCACGTCCGAGCGCTCGGCGTCCAGGATCCCCCGGCTGTCGACCAGGGTGAGCTTGTGCGGGTCCTGGCCGAGGGCGAACAGCAGGCGGGCGGTGGCGATGTTGGCCGCCCCGGCGCCGAGCAGGACCGTCCGGACCTCCTTCACCGACCGGTGGGTGAGCTCGAGGGCGTTGAGCAGACCGGCGATGGTCGCGGCCGCGGTGCCGAGCTGGTCGTCATGCCAGACCGGGATGGGGAGTCGCTTCTGAAGCTGCTCCAGGATGCCGAAGCACTTCGGGGAAGCGATGTCCTCCAGGTTGATGGCACCGAACGCCGGCGCGAGGCGCTCGACGGTCGCGATGAACTCGTCCGGGCTCCCGACCTGGATCGGCAGGGGCACCGCGTCCACGCCGCCCAGCCAGCGGAACAGGAGTGCCTTCCCTTCCATCACCGGGAGCGCCCCTTCCGGGCCCATGTCCCCGAGTCCCAACACCCGGGAGCCGTCGGTGACGATGGCGATCGTGTTCCATCGGCCGGTGAGCTCGAACGACAGGTCCCGGTCGCCGTGGATCGCCCGGGAGACCTCGGCCACCCCGGGAGTGTACCATAAGGCGAAGTCGGCCAGCGACCGGACGGGGACCTTGGGGACGGTCTCGATCTTTCCCCCGTAGAAGCGGGACAGCTCGACGGCGCGACGGCCCAGCTCGTCCGTCTGGTCCTCGGACGGGTCGGCCGCGCGCTTGACGCGGCTTTTCCGTCGCGGTTCGCGGCCCGGGGGCACCGGGGCCGGGACGCTGCCCGCCATCTCGGCGACCACCGAGAGGGCGGTTATTAACGCTTGGTTTGGGACGAACGCCGGGTTCGTCAATTGACGGACCCGGCTCTCGACCCGCTCCCGAGGGCGACGCCGCGGCCGGCAAGCTAAGTAGGCCCGACCGGCTTTGTGGGTCGGAGCCTTCCGTGGCGTCTCCCTCGGTCCCCCATCCGTACGTACGTCCTCCCCGCGCGGGGGCCGTTCCCCTCGTCGGTCCGAAGGAACTGCTCGCGCAGCTCTACGGCGACCACCCGCCCCTCCCGGTCGACATCCGACCCGACGGGGAGCGGGCCCGGGCCCGGCTGCCCGGCGACCGTCACCTTCCGCTCGACCGCCTCCCCACCGAGTTCGGCGGTCTGCCCCGGGACCGACCCCTGGTGGTGTACGACCACACCGGGTTCCGCTCCCGACAGGCCGCCGAGTTCCTGCTCGACCATGGCTTCGCCGACGTCGCCGCCTTGGAAGGTGGGATCGAGGAGTACGCCCGGGTCGCCGACCCGACGGTCGGCCGCTACTCGGACGACGGGCAGGGCGCCGAGCTGGTCGTCCGGCAGCTGCCGCGCGCGGACACCGGTTGTCTCAGCTACTTCGTCGGTGACCCGGTCGCCCGGGTGGCACTGATCATCGACCCGGGACACGACGTCACGCCATACACGGGCGCGCTGGCCGTCGGTCACTGGAAGCTGGCCGGCATCCTGGAGACGCACACGCATGCGGACCACCTGGCGGGCCACTCGGCCCTCCATGCGGCGACGGACGCGCCCATCTACCTGAGCCGTCGATCCCCGGCCCAGTACCCCCACCGGTCGCTGTCGGAGGGGGAAGCGGTGCCGTTCGGTTCCCAGGAGGTCGTGGTCCTGGAGACGCCGGGCCACACCCGAGACCACCTCACGCTCCGCGTGGGCGGACAGATCTTCACGGGGGATACCCTGCTGCTGGGTTCCTGCGGGCGCACCGACCTGGACGGGGGCTCGCCCGACGCGCTCTGGGAGAGCCTCCAGGACAAGGTCCTGCGCCTGCCCGAGTCGACCGAGGTCTACCCGGCCCACTACGGGGCGCACCACGCCCTGCCCGACCGGTACGTCTCCACGATCGGGTTCGAGAAGGCCCACAACGAGGCGTTGACGCAGCCGGACCGGGCGGCGTTCCTGAAGTACATGACCGAGGGCTGGCCGCCCAAGCCGAAGGATTTCGACCGGATCGTCCGGGCCAACCTGGACGGATAGTCGAGCGTCGGCTACGGTAGCGCCGAGAGGACCTCGGCTCCGGCGGGCCCGACCAGCACCGTATGCTCGGCCTGGGCGACCCAACCGCCGCCGACCTCGACGAAGACGGGGTACGTCTGCAGTTGCCGCCGGGACCGAGCGAGCGCCGCGCGCTCGGCGTCCGACCGGGCCCATCGGGCCGTGAACGGGAGCGTGCGGAACCGCCCGAACATCGCGGCGAGGGCCGGGTCCTTCGCCCCCGGGTCCGCACGGAACCGCACGATGTTCCCGAAGGCGCCGTTCTCGATGCGGCCCACGCCGTTGGTCGCGAACGGCTCGATGGCGATCACCTGCCCCTCCTCCAGCACGGCATCGGTGAAGCCGGGGACGTTCGGGATCGCCATCCCGCCGTGAAGGAGGTACCGCTCGATCGAGTGGCCGGTCAGGTTCTCCATCGGCTTGAGTCCCCGGGACCGGATCGCCTCGGCGATGGCGCGGCTCACGTCGTTCACGCGGGCACCGGGCCGGACCTGGGCGATGCCGGCCCGGAGCCCCTCCCGCGCGGCGCGCACGAGGTTCTCGTACCGGTGCGTTCCGCCGACCTCGACCGTGTCCGCCGTATCGGCGATCGCCCCGTCCAGGTGGGCGCCGACGTCGACCTTCACCAAGTCGCCGGCCACGAAGGCGACCGGGTCGTCCGGGTCGGGCGTGTAGTGGGCCGCCTCGTTGTTCCGCGAAAGGTTCGCCGGGAAGGACGGCTCGGCTCCGGCGGCGCGGATCGCCCCTTCGATGGCGTCCGCGACGTCGCGACGACGGGCCCCCGGCACCGTGAGCCGCAGGCCCAGCTCGCGGGCCTCGGCGGCGATCCGCGCGGCCTCGCGCCAGCGGTCGAGGTCCGGTGGATAGCGTGCCATCCTACCTCCGGGCGACGAGGCGAGGCTCGGCCCCGGTCAGGTCGACCAGGGTGGACGGCTGGCCGGACGGCGCGGGGACGGCGGGGAGGTAGACCGCGACGGACCGTCCGAGGGCCCGTCGCGCCTCGGCCGCGGTATGCGCCGGCGGTTGACCGTGCCGGTTCGCGCTGGTCGCCGTGATCGGCCCGGCCCGCTGGGCCAGCTCGCGGGCGACGCGATGGTCCGGGACGCGGAGACCGAGGGGGCCTCCTTCCGTGAGGACGGGGGACCGGAAGGTCCGACGCGCCCGGGCGGACGGTCGGACGAGTACGGTGTACGGCCCGGGCAGGTGGGTCCGGGTCCAGGCGCGGGCGGCCGCACTCAGGTCGGCCCACGTCTCCAGTTCCTCGGTGGAACTGACCGCGACGGAGATCGGCTGCTGCCCCGAGCGGCCCTTCGCCTCGACCAACCGGGCGAGCGCCCGGTCGCGGGTCGCGCCCGCGGCCAGTCCGAGCAGCGTGTCGGTCGGGTACACGACGAGCTCACCCCGCGCGAGCGCCCGGGCGGCGTCCGCGACGGTCGGCGCCATCGCCCTACGCGTACTCTTCGCCGACCCGCGAGTAGGCGAGGTAGTCGTCCGCGGTGAAGTAGAGCGCGAGCTCCCGGGCGGCCGAGGCGGGGGAGTCGGACGCGTGGACCAAGTTCGGCGTGATGCCCAGGGCCCAGTCGCCGCGGATCGTGCCGGGTGCGGCGGTCTGCGGGTTCGTCGCGCCCGTGATGAGTCGGACGACCGCGATGGCCGACCGTCCCTCGAGGGCGACCGCGACCACGGGGCCCGACGTGATGTGCTGGATGAGCGAGGGGTAGAACGGCTTGCCCTCGTGCTCGGCGTAGTGGCGCTGGGCCAGCTCCGGGGGGATCCGCAACGCCTTCATCGCGACGACCTTGAGCCCCTTCGCCTCGAACCGCGCGAGGATCGCCCCGACGAGGCCGCGACGGACCCCGTCGGGCTTGACCAGTACCAGCGTGTGCTCGGTCGTCCCTTCCGGCATCGGCGGGAGCGAGTCGGCCCGGCGCGTAAAGCTTTCCTTCGAGCGCGGCCGCTGGGCGCGGAGGACGACCGTTCGATGCCGAGGGACCGGGCCCGGAGGGAGCGGCTGGCGACGTCGTTCGGCAAGGTCGCGGGCGCCTACGAGCGGGGCCGCCCGGACTACCCGGCCGCGGCGATCCGTTACGCCGCCCGGACCCTCCGTCTGGGCCCCGGGTCGGTCGTCGTCGACCTCGCCGCGGGGACGGGCAAGCTGACCCGTGCGCTCCGCTCGACGGGGGCGGCGCTGGTCGCCGTCGAACCGTCGCCGGGGATGCGGGCCGTCTTCCGTCGCGTCGTGCCGGACGTGCCGGTGGTCGAGGGACGGGCCGAGCAGATCCCCCTGCCGGACGGGTTCGCGGACGCGGTGTTCGCCGGTCAGGCGTTCCACTGGTTCCGACCCGGTCCGGCGGCCCGGGAGATCGCCCGCGTGCTCCGGCCCGGCGGCGCGGTCGTCGCGGTCTGGAACTCCCGAGACGACCGGTTCCGGCTGTCGCGCGAATTCAACCGCATCATCCGCGAGCGGAGCTACCGGCACCTCTACCGACGCACCCGCGGGGACGGCGGCTCCTGGAAGCGGCCGTATCGGCGGACCGGGCGCTGGTTCACCGGTGTGCGCCGCCGCACCTTCCCGCACGCCCAGACCCTGAGCCCGGCGCTGCTGCAGCAGCGGGCCGTATCGATCAGCCACGTGGCGTCCCGTCCGCCGGCGGAACGGCGACGCGTCGCCCGGGAGATCGCCCAGCTGGTCACGGAGGAGCAGCGGCGTACCGGACGGCGGGAGCTCGAGCTCCGGTACACGACGGAAGTGTTCATCAGTCGCAAGCGTCGGGGACGGACGCGTTCTCGCTAGAGAGCCCGCCGGTCGCAGACCTCCCGCCACGGACACCGGGCGCACCGGGCCCGGGACGGCG
>JASHSU010000154.1 GCA_030038605.1 Thermoplasmata archaeon
GACGGCACGTTGAGTTGACCGGTCGGGTCGATGCTCTGCTCGCCCGTGACATTGAAGTCGAGTACGAACGGGTCAAAACCGATCGTCAGGGACGGGATCCCACTCAGCGCGGTGTAGCCGAGGGTTCCCAGTCCCGTGCCGAAGTCGGCGGGGCTCACCGTGACGCCGTCGGCCTGACCGGCGGCCATCTCGGTCAGGCCCAGTCCGTCGCTCCGCTCCCAGGCGACGTCGACGTTCGGCGTGTACTCTCCCGCTTCCGGAAGGCAGCCGGGCTGTCCGCCGCAGCCGATCGGCGCGGAGTAGTCGGGGTTGGCGTGGAGTACGTACCCCACGCTGGCGTTCAATGGGTTGTCCAGGTAGTACGGACCCGACCCGACGTCCGACCACTGGACGCTGGGATTGATGCCGGGCAGGTTCAGCGCCTCTTCCTCGAAAGCGTCCCATGCGGTCGGAGCCAGTCCGGCTACATACTGGAGGAACCCCGCCTCGGAGGTGTGGGTTGCGTTCCCAGGGAGGAGGCACGGACCGTCTCCGAAGCTCGCGTTCGTCCCGAGGAAGCCCGGGACCCCGGCCCCCTCGTAGGAGTACCAGCCGCAGGGCAGGATCGCTCCGGCCGTCGGTCCGGCCAGCAGCTGGAGGAACTCCGGCCATGCGACTCCCGACGCCCCGACGTCGAACGTCACGCAGCCGTTCGTGAAGACGACCGGAGAGGTCGGGCAGTACGCGGAGTCGTTGACGAGCACGGAGTCCAGGATGTGCTCGGGCGTCGTGTTGTACGGCGCGTGCAGAGCCCCGTCCCAAGCGGCCGAACCGGCGGGCAGAAGGGCCTGAGCGAGTACCCAACCGTTCGTCCCTTCCACGAACGGAAGGTCCGACCACCCGAGGTCCCGGGCGACCGAGAACAGGACATCGGAGGGATAGACCGGCCAACCGACACCGGTGGCCGGGTCGTAGAACCGCGCGCCGGCATCGATCTCGAAAGTGTAGTATTCGGGGGCCCCCGTCGTGTTGTTGGGATAGATGAGGGAGGCACCGGTGAATTGGTTCACGCACTCGGAGGAACCCGGGACACACGTCGCGAGTTCCGGCACGAAGTTGGCCGCCGTCGGCCCGTCGTCCGTTCCGTTGTAGGCGATGAGGTTCTCGTAGACGTTGCTGATGACCTCCTGGCAGGACGTATAGTAACAGACCGACGGGTCGATGGACGTGGCTCCGTCGTTGACCTCGTAGATCTCGAGAGTTCCCGGGTGAGGGTTCGACTGCGGGAGGTGCGCCGGCTCGGCGACCCGCGTCGGCTCGGACGGCGAGCCCTCGACCGGGCTCGGAGGGACCGCGAACGCACCCGACACGGTCGACACCGTGAGCGAGAGGAGGAGCAGGACGACGAGGCTGGCCAGCACGAGATGGTTCGGTCGGTGCCGAGGATCCGCGGCGGCGGTTCGGTCGTCGGTCATACGTGCGGTCGACCGGCCCGGAGGTTATGAACGACCGTCGAAATATGCCGGTATTATTCACCGGAGCTAGGGTGTCGAGTGGCTCGTTCGACCGTCGCGGTCGGACGGAGCTAGCTAGTTATGGCTGAGGGAAATCCCGTCGCAGGGCCTGGTCGATCCGGCCGGGAGCACGGGAGGCGAGAAGCGATGTCGAAAGCTCACTGGGTGACGCTGATGCCCGTACGCAACATGAACCGAGCCGTTCGGTTTTACCGCACCAGGTTGGCGGCGAAGGTGCTCTACCGGGGCACCGGGCCGATGAAGGACTTCTGGTCCTCGCTCCGCGTCGCCGGAGCCGAGGTCTGGCTGATCGCCCCGGAGAAGCGGGAGAAGCGATCCCTCGCCTACACCACGATCGTTGTGCCGAGCATCAAGACGTTCGTGCGGGGTCTCCAGAAGAAAGGTGTGAAGTTCGAGAAACCCGAGCGCGGGGGACCGGACACCCGCATCGAAGGACCGATCGCCTGGGAGTCGTTCGGAGCCTCGGCGTACTTCAAGGACTCGGAAGGAAACCTGCTGATGGCGTGGCAGAACTTCCCTCCGATGTAATCGGGCACCGGGGGGCCCACCGCAGCTCGGATCCCTCCTTCCGAACCTGATTATCGAGTTCGTTATATAGCGACTACGTTATGTCTATCCACCGACGGTGGACCATGAACGGAAGGATCACCCAGATCACGCTGGTCGTGCGCGACCAGGCCGCGTCGCTCGCCTTCTACACGGAGAAGGTCGGCTTCGAGAAGAAGACCGATTTCTCCCCGCCCGGTGGGTACCGGTGGGTCACGGTCGGTCCTCAGGGTCAGGACCTCGAGTTGGCGCTCTGGGTGGTCGGTTCGGCAACGGACCCGGCCCAGCGGGCTTGGTCGAAGGACTGGGCGCCGGCCAAGGCGCCCCCCATCGTCCTCCGGGTCGAGGATTGCCAGCGCGAGTACGAGGCGATGAGCGGCCGCGGCGTGGAGTTTCCCCAGCCGCCCAAGGAATACCCGTGGGGGATCGCAGCGACGTTCCGGGACCCCGACGGGAATCTCTTCTCGATGAACCAGCCGCCGAAGGGCGGGCCCCGATAGGGCGGGGTCGCACGTCGAATGACGAGCAACGCCGTCTTCGCGGCAGTCGCCAGTCCCACCCGGCGCCGGATCCTCGACCTTCTTCAGCACCGGGGGCGCCCCGCCGGTGAGCTGGTGGCCGCGTTCCCGCGCCTACCGCAACCGGCGGTCTCCCGCCACCTACGGGTCCTGCGGGAAGCGGGACTCGTGCGAGTGACCCCGCGGGCCCAGCAGCGGATCTACTCGCTGTCCGCGGCGCGCCTGCGGGAGGTCGACGAGTGGGTCGCGGAGTACCGATCGTTCTGGTCCGGACGCCTTGACGCTCTGGCCCTGCATCTGGACCCACCCGACCGACCGGAGAGTCCTCCCCGAA
>JASHSU010000155.1 GCA_030038605.1 Thermoplasmata archaeon
GGTTCCACGGCCGGGGGCGGCGCGCGGGCCGGTTCGGCGCCTACCTGCTCGCCGTCTACGACGACAAGCGCGACCGGTTCGAGTCGTTCTGCAAGGTCGGGTCCGGGTTTGACGACGCCGCCCTCGAGGCGATGCCCAAGCGGCTGGAGCCGTTGAAGTCGGAGGAGCCCCCGCCGTCCGTCGACACGGGCCTGGTACCGGACCAGTGGTTCCGCCCGGGCGTCGTCCTCGAGGTCCGGGGGGCCGAGCTCACCCTGAGTCCGATCCATCGGGCGGCGGTCGGCGCGGTGCGTCCTGGACTCGGGTTCGCGCTCCGGTTCCCACGATTCACGGGACGGCTCCGTGAGGACAAGGGGCCCACGGACGCGACGACCTCCACCGAGCTGTTGCACATGTACCGCAGCCAGGTCCGCCAGGCCGCTCCCACCGAGGAGAGCGGCGGGTCCGAGGGCGGCTAGGCGGGCCTTCCGGGCGAAGGGGTCAAGCCGACCGTTCCGGTCCGTACCGAGGGACACCGCGTGCAACTCTGGGTGTACGTCCTCCGGCGGGTCCTGCTGCTGATCCCCGTCGTCATCGGGGTGTCGACGGTGACGTTCGTCCTCGTGAGCGCGCTGCCAATCACGGACCGACTGGTCGCCGACTTCGGCTCACCGAACCCGCGCAACCCGTGGATCTACTCGCCGACGGCGCCCTGCCCTCCCCCGAACGCGGCTCAGCAGTGCTACAACCCGACCTACTACCGGTTCCTCAACATGTCCGGTCTCAACGCGCCGATACCGGAGCAATGGGTCCGTTACATGGGCCAGATCTTCACGTTCCACTGGGGTACGGTCAGTAACGACAGTACCGTGGCCACCCTGTTCCCGGAAACCGGGGGCGTACCCGTCACGACCGTCCTGGGCTGGTTCCTGCCGTACACGCTCGAGCTGGTCGCGCTCGCGATGGTCATCCTGCTCGCCATCGCGCTGCCGCTGGGCCGGCTCGCGGCGGCCCGCCGGAATCAAGTGGCCGACCACGCCACCCGGGCCCTGTCGTTCACGGGGTTCGCGGTCCCGACGTACCTGCTCGGGTCGATCCTCATCACCCTCACGGTGATCGGCATCGGTTCCGCGACCGGGTACTTCGGCATCTCACCGTGGTGCCCGTCCGGCGAGACGACGTGGAACGAGATCCTCGGTTCCTGGCCGAGCTCGCTCTGTTTCGCCCACGACCAGTACCCGAGCTGGATCGCCGGCGGCGTCATCAGCCATCCGACCGGGTTTCCGACGCTCGACGCGTTCCTGAACGGGGCTCCCTGGCTCGGCCTGGACTCGTTCTTCCGCCTGCTCCTCCCGGCGCTCGTCATCGCGTTCGCGCACCTGGGCCTGATCCTGCGGTACGTGCGCAACAGCACGCTCGAGGTGATGAACCTCGACTACGTGCGGACCGCCCGAGCGTCCGGGGTCCGGGAACGGACGGTCGTGCGACGGCACGTCGGCAAGAACTCGCTGACGATGACCGTCACCGTCCTGGCCGTCTCGTTCGCGACCTTCTTCGGTTGGTTACCGGTGGCCGAGACCCTGTTCCAGCTGAACGGGGTCGGCCTCATGATCGCACTCTCGGCCGAGGCCCCGATCGACTTCGCGGTCCTCACCGGCGCGACGCTCCTACTCATCTTCATGGTCGTGATCGCGAACGTCGTCGCGGACATCCTGGTCGCCTACCTCGACCCCCGGGTCCGGCTGGGGGACACGATGGCGGTCTAGGCCCGGCCCGCTCCCGGTGCGGCTCCGCCCAAAGACATAAGAAGGGAGGCCCGCGTCCGCGCTCTACGGGAACCGCCATGCTGGTCGAGATGACCGAACTCCTGGGCCGCCAGATCTATACCCCCGACGGGCGCCTGCTCGGCGAGGTCGACAACGTGATCGTCGATGTCGAAGCCGCGAAGATCGATGGTCTCTACGTCGACGAGACGAGCCCGATGTTAGTCGAGGATTCCCGTCCGACCAACGTACCGTACCGTTGGGTGGCGGCCGTCAACGACGTCGTGCTCCTCAAGTACTTCCCCAAGCGGGTCTCGGTCAAGAAGGCCGCGGCGCGCCCGGCGAAGGCCGAGGAAGCGACGCCGGTTCCGGCCGCCCGCTAGTCACGCGGGGATAGCCAAGCCCGGAAACGGCGCAGGACTTAAACGCCGGGCCGCACCGGCGAAGAGATCCTGCCGCACAGGCGTACGCCGGTTCAAATCCGGCTCCCCGCACCGCCTCCCGACGGGGCGGGTCGTGGGCCTCTTCTGCCCGCGTCCCTTGACCGACCCGTGCGCCGGTCGGACCTCGTACGACGTCTCGCCGCCGTGCCGGGGTTCTCCACTCCCCGGGCGGACCGGGAACAGGTCGTGACCCCGCCCGAAGCGGCGGTGGACCTCCTGGACTCGGTCGATCGGCTCACCGGACTCCCGGGCACTTCCGTGCTGGACTTGGGGTGCGGGACCGGCCGGCTCGCCATCGGAGCCGCCCTGCGCGGGGCGGCGCCGGTGGTCGGCGTGGACCTTGACCCGGAGGCCCTCGACATCGCACGGACCTCGGCCCGGACGGCCGGGGTGACGATCGAGTTCGCCGAATCCGAGGTCAGCGGCTGGTCCGGGCCCGCCGACGTGGTAGTGATGAACCCGCCGTTCGGGGCCCAGCGCCGGCACGCGGACCGGCCCTTCTGGGACGCCGGGCTCCGCCTGGCCCGGCGGTCGCTCCACGCGTTCGCGCTCGCCGACTCCCGAACCTTTATAGCACGTCGGGCGGTCGCACGAGGTGCCCATATCGTCGAGACGCACCCCGTCGCCTGGTCGCTGGAACGGACGTTGCCGCACCACACCCGGCCCCGCGTGCCGATCTCCGTCGACCTCTGGGTGATCGACACCGGTAACCAGCAATGACCGACCCCGAACTGCCCAAGCTCGTCCTCCCCGGAGACTACCTCGGCGCCGCGGAGGAGTTCCTGCCCGGCCGCGGGACCTACGAGAACCGTGGCCGGATCTACGCCTCCCTGCTCGGCACGCCCCACGTCGACCCGCGGGACCGGAGCATCCGCGTCGATGCGCGGAACGGGATCCCGGAGATCCGCGAGGACGACCTCCTCTACTGCCGCGTCGACGAGATCAAGACCGCGATGGCGATCTGCACCGTCCTCGCGGTCGGCTCCAGCGAACGGACGGTTCCCGGCGCGCCGGAGGCGACCGTCCACATCTCCAAGGCCAAGGAGGGGTACACCGAGAGCCTCTCGGGGGAGTTCGCGGTCGGCGACATCCTGGTCGGGCGCGTCCTCCAGGCCCACCCGTCGATCAAGCTCACCACGGCCGCTCCGCCGCTCGGCGTGGTGGCCGCGCGATGCCAGGTCTGTCACGCCCTGCTCCGCATCGGGCCGAAGGAGCTCGTCTGCCCGCGGTGCGGGCACACCGAACGTCGGAAGGTCGCCCAGGGCGCCCGCCCGGGGGCTTCGGGGCCGGATGACGGACCCGCCCGGTAGCGAAGAGGCCCGGCTCGCACGGCTCGTCCGCGCCCACGACCGGTGGCGCGGGAAGAGCGTCTTCAACCTACTCGCGAGCGAGAACGCCGTCTCACCGCTCGCCCGGAAGTACCTGGGCAGCGACCTGGCCGGCCGCTACACGCTCCCGCTCGAGACCGACTTTCACGGCGAGCGGATCGACAACAGCTACACCGGGACGCAGTACACCGACCAGATCGAGTCCCTGGCCAACGCGGCCGCGGCCCGGGTGTTTCGGGCGAAGTTCGCCACGACGCGCCCGCTCTCCGGACACATCGCGGCCCTTTCGGCCCTGGCCCCGTTGCTCCCGACCGGCTCGCGCCTCCTGGCGATCGAGCCGAACGAAGGCGGGTACGACGGATACGCCCCCGGATTCATCCCGAGCCTGTTCGGGTACACCGTGCGACCGTTGCCGGCGGACGGACCGGGCGGCACCGTCGTCGAGGAGCGGGCCGTGGAGACGATCCGGCGGGAGCGTCCGAACGCGGTGGTCCTGGGGCAGAGCTTCTTTCTCTTCCCCTACCCGCTGCGGGCGATCGCCGAGGCCGCGCACGCCGTCGAGGCCCTCGTCCTCTACGACGCGTCGCACGTCCTGGGTCTCCTCGCCGGCGGCGTCTTCCAGGACCCCCTTCGCGAGGGCGCCGATGTCGTCTACGGGTCGACGCACAAGTCGTTCCCGGGACCGCAGGGTGGGCTGCTGTACACCGACCGGGAGGACCTGTTCCGGCAGATCGACCCGGCCCTCGTGTGGCGGGTCTTCGATAACGCCCACTGGAACCGTATCGCCGGGCTGGCCCAGACCCTTCTCGAACTCGAACGGTGCGGATCCGATTACGCCCGTACGGTGGTGGCCAACGCGCAGGCGCTCGGCGGGGCCCTGACCGAGCGAGGGTGGCCGCTGGTCGCCGCCGACCGCGGGTTCACGCAGTCCCACCAGCTCCACCTCGACCGGTCCGCGCTCGACGCGACCCACCACGTGAAAGCCGGCGCGCTGGCCCGGCGTCTCGAACGGCAGCGACTGCTGATCGACCTGGTCGGCCGCGTCGGGACCGCCGAGGTCGCGCGACTCGGCCTCACCCCCGCCGACATGCCGCGGCTGGCGGACCTGCTGACCCGCGGGGGCCTGCGGAAGGAGAAGGTCGGCCCCGAGGTCCTCGCCTGGCGCACGACCTTCTCCGGGCTCAAGTTCGCGTGAGCCGTCGACCGGTCGCCCTCACCGGCACCCCCGGGACAGGCAAATCCTGCGTCGCGCGAGCCCTGGTGGGCCTTCGGGCGGTCGAGGTGGCAGAGCTGGCGCGCCGGTGGGGATTGGCGCGCTCGCTCCCCGGCGGCGTCGAGGTGGACCTTCCGCGACTGATCGAAAGGGCCCGACGGCGGGGCTCGCTGCGCGACGTGGATGTGGTGGTCGGCCACCTGGCGCATCTCCTGCCGCTGCGCGACGTGGTCGTGCTCCGGTGCCATCCGCTCGAGCTCGACCGTCGTCTCGCCCGGCGCGCCGGTTCCGGTGGCCGAGCCAGACGCGAGAACGTCGTCGCGGAGGCGACGGACGTGATCCGATGGGAGGCGGTCGGCCGAGGCCATCGGGTCGTCCAACTCGACACCACCGGGCGCGACGTCGCGGAGGTCGCGCGGGCGGTGTCGGCGTACGTGCGCCGCCTTCGACGTCCGCCGTCCTCTCGGATCGATTGGCTCGCCGACCCCTCCGTCACCGACTATCTTTTGGACCGGACCCGGTAGGGGCCCCGATGGTCCTCGAGGAGTACCGGGCTCGGGTGGCCCCGTACGTCGCCCGACTGGCCCGTCCGTTCCTCGGCTGGCGACCGGACCGACTCACGGTACTCGCGTTGGTCCTCGCGGTCCTCGCCGGAGCCGTGGCCGCCCTCGTCCGATGGACCACACCCCTGCTGTTCCTCCCGGTGGCCCTGCTCATCTTCGGGTCGGGCGTGTTCGATGTACTGGACGGCGCCGTGGCCCGCGCCACCGGCCGGACCTCCGCCCGCGGTGACCTGCTCGACCACGTGGCGGACCGGTACGCCGACGTCGTCATCGTCGTGGGGATCGCGGTGTCGAGCTACGCCAACCCGATCCTCGCGTTGCTGGCGCTCGTGAGCC
>JASHSU010000021.1 GCA_030038605.1 Thermoplasmata archaeon
GGTTCGAACGATGGTCGAGGCCCGGGGGGGGACCATGTTCGCGCCGCCCCGGTCCCTGTGCGTCGATAACGGAGCGATGATCGCCTGGACCGGCCAGCTGGCCCTCACGGCGGGACGGACCGTTCCGGTCGAGGCCTCCGGGATCGAACCCCGGCAACGGACCGACCTCGTCGAGACCCCGTGGCGGGGCAGCTAGCGTTCGGAGGCACCGGAGACCGTGGAGGCGTGGGATGTCCTCGTGGTCGGCGCCGGTCCGGCCGGGTCGACGGTCGCCCATCGCCTCGCGTCGGCCGGGCACCGGGTGCTCGTGGTCGAAGAACATCCGAAGGTCGGCTACCCGGTCCAGTGCGCCGGCCTGGTGTCGCAGCGCGCGCTCGACCTCGCCGGAGCCCCGGGCGTCGTCCGGACCCCGGTGCGGGGCGCTACCGTCTTCGGCCCGTCGCAGGGCTCCGTTCATTTCAAAGCCCCGGACCCTCGGGCGTTCGTCATCGACCGCGGCGCGCTGGACGTCGCACTGGCCGATCGCGCCGCACGGGCGGGCGCCGAGTTCCGGACCGCCACGCAATTCCAGGGACGGGGAGCGAGCGCGGACGGCCGGTCGGTCGTTCGCCTGCGCGGCGCCGACCGTACGGAGGTGGAGGTCGCCGCGCGCCTCGTGGTCGGCGCGGACGGCGTGACCAGCGCGGTCGCCCGCGCGTTCCGGCTCCGGCGTCCGGTCGAGATCCTCCCGGCGTTCGAATCCGAGATACCCCGCTCGCCCGGTGACCCGGAGACGGTCGAGGTCTACCTGGGCCGGTCGATCGCGCCCGGACTGTTCGGCTGGTGGATCCCCGACGGTTCCGGCGGGGCCCGCGTGGGCGTCGCGGTCGATGCGGACGGTACGCCGGCCCGAATCTACTACGACCGGTTGGTTCGCTATCTCGAGCGGCGCTTTCGAACGCCGCTCGCACGACCCACGGCGCTCCTGGTCTCGGGCATTCCGATCGGTTCCGTCCCTCGAACCCACGGGCCCGGGGTGCTGCTCGTCGGCGACGCCGCCGCGCAGGTGAAGCCACTCTCGGGGGGCGGCATCTTTACCGGGATGCGGTGCGGTGAGATCGCCGCCGACGTGGCGGACGCGGCGCTGCGCGCGGGGGACCTGTCCGCGGCTCGGCTCGCCGAGTACGACCGGCGCTGGCGCTCCGAGTTCGGCGAGGAGTTCCGACGGGCGCTCTACCTGCGGCGCCTGTTCCAGCGGTTGGACGACCCCGACCTGGACCGGCTCATCGACGCCCTGCAGGGCTCCGAACTGACGGCGACGATCGTGGCGTTCGGTGACATCGACTTCCCGACGCACGTCGCCCGTCGCCTCCTCCGCGAGTCTCCGTCCCTGGTCCGGCTCCTCCCGAAGGCGCTGGGGGCGTGGGTCGTCCCCGGAGCCTACCGGGCCCCCGAGCTCGACTTCGGCCGGAAGTAGAGCCAGGCCCCGACGCCCACGAGGACCAACCCCGCGGCCAGCACGACGTAGAGGGTCGTGGTCAGGCTGGACGAGGAGACGAGCACCGACGTCTCGGGTAGGACGCCCGACACGCCGAGGGCGCTCACGTTCAGGTCGACGGCGCCGCCCGGCCCCGACGTGGCGGCGGCCCACTGGGCCGCAGTGAACCACCCTCGCGACTCGAGGAGGTAGGCGGTGCCTCCCGCGGTGAACCGCAGGGCGGTCCGCACGGCGAACGTTCCGCTCGGGGTCGACGCGGACGACTGGACGCTCACGGAACCGGTCGTCGTGGTCGAGGACGGGACGGAAGCGAACGTTACGTTCGCCATTGGTCCCGAGGTGGTGGCGGTCACCAGGATGGGCGCCGACGCTACGTCCACCGAGGACGTCGCGTTGCCGGGAAAGGCGTTGAAGGCGTACACCTGGAGGGTCAGTGTCACCGCGTCCAGGGCTTCGTTCGGGATCGGGTCGCCGACCGAGAACGTGATCCGGCCCGACCCCCCCGGCGAGAGCTCCGCGCCGGTCAGGTTGGAGACGAACCATCGGTCCTCGCCCACGGGGAGGACGGGGTACCCCGCCGCTCGGGAGGAACTCGCGCCGACGCTGAGCGCCGTCAGGAACAGCAGGACGGCGAGGCCCACGGCTCCGGCCGGTCGAAGCGCGCGGACCCGGCTAGGCACCGGGCTCCTCCGGATACTGTCCGCTCTCGGCGAGGCGGACGAGCCGGCGGATCCGTTCCGCAGCCTGACGCCGGCCGCGTTGACCCCCCACCCCCAGGAACGACGGCAGCGATCGGCTCGGGGAAGGAAGTCGAGACACCTTGTACAGCGCTCGGGCCAGCGCGCGGGGTCGGTGCGTCAACCCGACGGCGTTCAAGTCGGCCCGGAACTCCTCGCGGACGGTCAACCGGTCCGCGAGGTAGGCGAGGACCGGATCCCACCGCATCGTACGGGCGAGCGTTCGGAAGAACGTGAGGTACCGACCGTCCAGGGCACGGGTGTGGCCCACCTCGTGGGCGACCACCGCCTCGGACTCGGCCGGGGTGAGAGCGTCCTGCAGCGCGGAGGAGACCAGGATGAAGTCGCAGCGGCCCAGTCGGCCGTCGTCGTTGCGTTGGACCAGCGTGAAGGTGAACGCGTCGGGCTGGGCCGACGTGTACCCCAGCAACCGCATCGGGCTCTCGGGAGGCGGTACCCCCGACGGCCAGGGGAGCGGCCGGGGCCGGAGGACCACGAGGAGGCCTCGGCCGACGATCTGGTTCATCAGGAACGCCAGGACGAACACGCCGAACGCCCCGACCGCCCCGGCCAACCAGAGGGGCGCGTACCGCGGCTCGAAGACGAGCAGCGGCGACTGAGCCAGATCCACGACCCCGCGCCACCCGCCGTTGGTGAGGACCCAGAGAAGGGCCGTCGTGGCCAGCAGGGCCCACACGCCGAGGAAGACGGCGGCCAGCCGGAAGACGACGGTCGAGGCGGAGCGTCCGTAGGCCAGGAGGAGGCCGATACCCAGTACGACCCAGGCGAGGACCGGAAGGTAGAGGAATGCTACGAGGGAGGTCCCCATGCGGACCCTCGCGGTTCAGTCCAGTTCGAGTCGCCGTCGGAGTTCGCGTTCCTCCGACGGGTTGAGTTTCGCGATCTCCTCGTTCAGGTGCACTACGCCCGCGGGACCAAACATCGCCACGACGCCGCGGAGGAGGTTGATGAGGTATTTTTGCTCAACGTCGGCGGGCCGATAGACGTACCTTTCGCCCCCGCGGCAGGTTTCGCGCCGCCGGCGGACCATTCCCTTGTCGTACAGGCGGGAAAGGATGGTGGCGACGGTGGTGTAGGCCACGCGCGTGCCTCGCTTGTCGAGGGCTTTTCGTACGTCCCGGGCGGGCGCTTCGTCCAGCTCCCGCAGGGCGCCGAGTACCTCCGTCTCGAGCGAGCCGAGCATCCGTCTCCGCCGCGAACGAGGGGTTCGCCCTCCTTAAGGGGTCTGCCCGACACGAACGAACTTGTATGAACTCTCGGTGTCGTCGCGCCGGCGCGACGGGGACGCGGCAAGGGTTAAGGCGCTAGTTTCGCCTCGCGCGCCCGTGCCGGATCGCGCCGCGCCCCAGAGCGTCCTCGACCTGGTCGGGAATACCCCGGTGGTCCCGTTGCGGCGCGTCACCCAGGCGGTCCCGTACCGGGTCCTGGCCAAGCTCGAGTACCTGAACCCCGGCGGGTCGGTCAAGGACCGGATCGGTCCGGTCATGATCGACGAGGCCGAGAAACGAGGGTGGATCAAGCCGGGGGGCACGATCGTCGAAGCGACGAGCGGCAACACCGGCGTAGGGCTGGCGATGGTCGCGGCGGTCCGCGGATACCGCATGGTGTTCGTCCTTCCGGACAAGATGAGCACGGAGAAGATCCGACTGCTGCGCGCCTACGGGGCCCGGGTCGTCGTAACGCCGTCCGGCCTGCCGCCCGACCACCCGATGAGTCACTACTCCGTCGCCAAGCGGCTTTCGCAGGAGATTCCGGGGGCCTACTATCCGAACCAGTACGAGAATCAGGGCAACCCCGAAGCCCATTACCACTCGACGGGCCCCGAGATCGACCGGGCCGTGGGACCGGACCTGGCCGCCGTGGTGGCGACGGTCGGAACGGGCGGGACGCTTAGCGGAGTGGGGCGGTATTTCAAGGAACATCGGCCGGAGGTCCGCATGGTGGCGGTCGACCCCGCGGGTTCGATCCTGGGCCCGTACTTCCGGACCAAGCAGCTCGCGAAAGCGTCCCCCTATCTGGTGGAGGGTATCGGCGAGGACATCATCCCCAAGTCGATCCACTTTCAGTACATGGACGAGTTCGTCGAGGTGAACGACCGAGAGTCGTTCCAGATGGCACGGCGACTGGCCCGGGAAGAGGGACTGTTCGTCGGCGGCTCCTCCGGCTCGGCGGTCGCGGGGGCGGTGCGATGGCTCACCCGTCGACCCCTTCCCGAGGGGTCGACCGTCGTGGTACTCTTGCCGGATTCCGGGGACCGGTACCTTTCGAAGTTCTACTCCGACGATTGGCTGCGCGAAAAGGGCTTCTTCGATGCGGGGGCGACCGCTCGTGACCTGGTGCGACGGAAGAGCACGACGCCGGCCCTGGTCGCAGCGGACCCGACGACGGTCGTGGGCGACGCGCTCCAGTTGCTGCGCCACCACGGGATTACCCAGATGCCGGTCGTCTCAGGCCACACCAGCGTCGGGTCGGTGCAGGAGGAGGATATCCTGCGGCGGAGCCTGGAGGACGACACGGTGTTGCTTCGTACGGTCAACTCGGTACTGATGCCGCCGTTCCCGGAGGTCTCCGCGGATGCCCCGGTCTCGGAGGTGCTCCACGCCCTCCGGGAAGACCGCGCCGTCCTCGTGCGGGACAACGCGACCGGCACACCGCTCGGTGTCCTCACCCGGCACGACCTGATCGGTTTCCTGTCGGAGCACGGAGGAAGTCATGCGGTTTAGTACGCGCGCGATCCACGAGGGCCCCGCCATCGATGCCGCGACGGGGGCGGTCAGCCCTCCCATCTACCTCTCGACGACGTTCCGGCAGTTCGCGCCGAACGTCAACCAGGGCTACGTCTACAGTCGGTCCGGTAACCCGACCCGGGCGAACCTTGAGACCACCCTGGGCCGTTTGGAGTCAGGACGGGGGGCCCTGGCCTTCAGTTCCGGATTGGGCGCCCTCACGACGCTCCTGGCCTCACTCCGGACCGGCAGCCGGATCGCGGCGGTCGACGACCTGTACGGGGGCACCTGGCGTTTGTTCGAACACTTCCGCCGGCAGTTCGGGATCCGGGTCGACTACTACGACCTCTCCGACCCCGCCCGACTGGGTCCGGCGCTCGAAGAGGGGGCCGACCTGCTCTATATCGAAACGCCGACCAACCCGCTCCTGCACCTGGTCGACCTGCGCGCCAGCGCGCGGGCGGCGCGGGACGCCCACGCCAAATTGGTCGTCGACAACACCTTCGCGACGCCCGCTCTGCAGCGCCCGTTGGAGTTCGGCGCCGACATCGTCCTTCACTCCGCGACCAAGTACTTGGGGGGCCACTCGGACGTCGTGGGCGGAGCCCTGGTCCTGCGCACGCCCAAGGACCTCGAGCGGTTCACCTGGCTTCAGAACGCGGTCGGTGCGGTCCCCAGTCCCTTCGACTGCTTCCTCGTGCTCCGGGGGTTGAGGACCCTGGGCGCGCGCATGCGCGCGCACGGCGAGAGCGCCCGAGCTGTCAGCGAGGTCCTCGACGGGCACCCCAAAGTGCGGCGCGTGCACTACCCGGGTCTCGCTTCGCATCCTCAGCATAAGCTCGCGAAGCGACAGATGGACGGGTACGGCGGGATCGTCAGCGTGGACGTCCGCGGTGGACAACGCGGAGCCCTCCGGTTCGTCAAGGGCTTGAAGCTGTTCACCCTGGCCGAGAGTCTGGGAGCGGTCGAGTCGCTGGTCGACCATCCGGCCTCGATGACCCACGCGAGCGTTCCCAAGGTGGAGCGGGAACGACACGGCGTGACCGACGGGTTGCTTCGGATGTCGTGCGGGATCGAGGACCCCTCCGACCTGGCCGACGACATCCGGCGCGCGCTCCGGGGGATCTGACGTGCGCCGGGTGACGATCTACGACACGATGGCCCGGGCCGCGCGAGTGTTCGCGCCTCGGGTGCCACCCCGGGTGGGCCTGTTCGTCTGCGGCCTGACACCCTACGCGGACGCGCACGTCGGCCACGGACGGTCGTTCGTCTTCTTCGACACGGTGGCGCGGGCCCTCCGCCGGTGGGGCTACCGGGTCTTCTACGTCCAGAACGTGACCGACTTGGACGACAAGGTGATCGCCCGGGCGGCCGAGACCGAGGCGGACCCTCTTGCCCTGTCGGACCGACACTTCCTCGCCTTCGTCCGGTCGATGCATCGACTCGGGGCGACGGCGGTGAACTACTACCCGTACGCGACCGTCTACGTTCCCGAGATCATCGACCAGATCCGGGAGCTGGTGCGTCGGGGGGACGCGTACCCGACCGAGGACGGTTCCGTTTACTTCTCGGTCGCCAAGTACGCGAACTACGGCCGCCTGTCCGGGCAGAAGGTGGAGGCGCTCCTGCCGGGGGCCCGATTGGAGGCGGACCCGCGCAAGCGGGCGCCCGAGGATTTCGTGATCTGGAAGGCGGCCACCCCCGGGGAGCCGGAGTGGGAGAGTCCGTGGGGGCCTGGTCGTCCCGGCTGGCACATCGAGGATACGGCGATCACGACCCGACTCTTCGGCCCCCGCTACGACATTCACGGCGGAGGCATCGACCTCATCTTCCCGCACCACGAGGCCGAGGTCGCCCTGGCCGAGTCGGCGACCGGCGAGGCCCCGCTCGTGAACTACTGGATGCACGCCGGTATGCTGACCATGCGGGGCGAGAAGATGTCCAAGTCCGTGGGGAACGTCTCCTCCCTGGACGACGCGATCGACCGGTTCGGCGCGCCGGTCCTGCGGTTCTTCTACCTCAACTCGGGCTACCGCAGTCCGCTCGACTTCGACCCGGATCGGAGCCTGGCCGAGGCACGGGAGGGGTTCGAGCGGATGGCCCGCCCGGCCGACCGGGTCTGGGAACTCCTCGAGCGCGACGGACCGGAGCGAACGGGCCGCGCCCTGACCGACGGGGAGGAGTCCGAGGTCGAGGCGGTCGTCGAGCGTCTCGACGAGACGATGGCGAACGACTTCAACACGCGCGAGGCGATCGCCCAGTTGTTCGGCTGGAGCCGGCGGGTGACCGAGTGGCTTCCGCAGCGGAACGAGCTGTCCGGCGAAGCCCTCGAGATGCTGTACGCCCCGTACGCGTGGGCCCAGGAGGTGCTCGGCTTCTTCCCGCCGTCCTCGACCGCCCGGGCAGGTGCCTGGGCGGCCGTGGTCCCGGTCGTGCTCCAAGCTCGGGCGCGGGCGCGGGCCCGGGGCGATTATGCGGAGGCCGACCGGATCCGCGACGAACTCAAGGCCACGGGGGTCGAGCTCGAGGACGACGCGACCGGTACACGGTGGTCGTCGCCCGGGGCGTGAGCAGGGTGCAGGGGTTCGGTTTCGCGGACCATGGGGGTCCGGAGCGACTCCGTTTCGTCGAGATCCCGGAGCCCGTTCCCGGCCCAGGCGAGGTGCGCCTGCGGGTGCGCGCCGCCGCGTTCAATCGACTCGACCGGTTCACGCTCGCCGGAATCCCCGGGGTGGTGGTCGAGCGGCCTCACGTGCTCGGCTCCGACGGGGCCGGAACGATCGATGAGCTCGGTGCCGGCGTCTCGGACCTGCGGGAGGGCCAGAGGGTCCTGCTCAACCCCGGGCTGTGGGACGGGACCTGCGACGCGTGCCGCGCCGGCCAGGAGTCGCTGTGCCGGGCGTACCGGATCGTCGGCGAACACACCCAGGGCACGGCGACGACCTTTGTCGTGGTACCCCGCCGGAACGTCCACGCGATACCGGACAGCTTATCGTTCGAAGAGGCGGCCGCCGTACCTCTGGTCTTCCAGACGGCCTGGCGGGCGCTGGCCACC
>JASHSU010000156.1 GCA_030038605.1 Thermoplasmata archaeon
GACCGGCAGGTAGATGCCGGGGTTGTTGACCACGAGCGTGAAGTCCGAGCTCTCGTTGACCAGGTAATTCGTCAACCGCGTGATGTTGACGCCGTCGGCCGCCAGGGTCGTGGTCAGCGTGGCGGGCAGGGTGCCGCCGTTCTTGGTGAGTTCGGCCTGGAGCAGGGTCGTCGCCAACACGCCGATGGCGTTCGACTCGTTCTGGGCAAGCAGGAACTGGCCCGCCGGGTCGATGCCGTTCTGGAAGTTGTCGGCGACGCTCGGGTGCTGGCCCTGGTCGATCGCCTGGAAACCGTAGTCCCACCAGCTCACGAAGGCGGGTCGATCGGGCGCCGGTAAATTCGTATCTTGGGTGGCGAGCCAATTGTACCCGGCACTATCGTACTGGTTGGGGGTGTCGAGCGAGGTCCCGGCGGCGCCGAAGTACGCGTTCGCCGCCCCGATCGAGGAGCTCGGTTGCAACCACGAGGGGAGACTGTCCGCGACCTGCACCGAGAAGCCGGACTTGGTGTTGCCCGGGATGCCCGCGTCGATCGAGATCCAGATGTTCGGCAGGACGATCCCGACGACCAGGATCATGATGAGCACGTGCCGGGCCTTGAACGCCCGGCGGAACGCCGAGAGCTGGCTACGGGTATCGCTGAGCGAGGCGACCGTCCGCCGCAACTCCGGATACCCGGCGATGTCCAGGGCCCGGACGAGCGCGATCGCGGGCAGGAGGGCGAACGCGGGCGAGCCCAGCAGGAAGAACTTGGCCGCCGAGATGGGCAGATAGATCGACAGGACAGAGAAGACAAGGAACACGGCGGTCGCCCGCGGGAAACGGCCCCGGATGAGCTGGTAGATGACGAGGGCTACGCCCACGAAGGCGAGGAAGAACGTGATGATCCCGTATCCGACGACGAGCTGGTCGATGGAGGGGGCCTGGGCCTCGGCGACGGTCGAGTAAATGAGCGTCTTGACGAAGTAGCCTTGCCCCGTCACGATACTGGTGAAGTACGACGGGCTGACGATGTCCAGGACGCCGGCGGCGACGATAACCAGTCCCACCAGGGACGGGATCGAGACCACCCACGGCACGTCCCGCATCAGGAGGAACGGCAGCAGCAGCGCGAGCGTACCGAAGTAGAGCAGCAGCGGGAGGTCGAACCAGTAGGCGAACTGATTCTGGGCGATGTAGTACGGCATCGCCATCGGGAAGCCGATCAGGCCGACGATCCACGCGCTCACGTACAGGCCGAACGAATCGACGCGGCGGATCCGCTCCGCGATCACCAGCACGAGGACGGAGATCGCGATGACGACCACCGCGTACGTGTAGCCTTGCCAGGCCAGGGCGAGGGCCCCGAGACCGACGCCCGTGAAGACCGACCACTTGACCGCGGTCCGATCCTCGCGCCAGAACGCCCGTAAGCCGCGGACGATCCCCCGGGGGTGTCGGTAACTATCGACGTACCGCGTCCGTCCGACCGTCTTGACCGTCCGAAGCCAGGAGTACAGTACGACCAGGATGACGAAGGTGTAGAAGGAGAGGTAGTTCGCGTAACCGAAGATGGACGAGTCGATACTGGCGGGAATGAACGGGAAGATCATCGCCGCGACCAAGCCCGTCCGGCGGGACGCGACCTCGCGGCCGATGAGGTAGACCGGGAAGACCGACAGCGCGGCCCACAGGGGACCTTGCAGGTTCAGGAACCAGGCGCCCGCGTTAACGGCGTTTCCGCCGAACAGCGGAGCGAAGACGAGCCCCAGGATCGCGTTCATCCAGTCGAACAACGGTTCCCGGGGGTTGATCGCCCCGAACGGGAACTTGAGCATCGGGTCGTGGATGAGGTTCGTGTGGGTCAGGATGATGTACGTCGTGACGCGGGAGTGGTAGTACGAGTCCGACCCGCCGGCGTACGTGTAGAGCGAGCCCCACTGCTGGATGATCGGGTAGGTCCAGATCGTCCGGACCAGGAACGCCGAGGCGAAGGCGGCCAACAGAATAGCGAGCGTCCACGCGTGCCGGCGCCACCACTCCGAGCCCGACTGCATCGACCGCCGGCGAGCCTCGAACCGGCGGCGCGCGAGACCGAGGGGCTCTATAAATAGCCTGCTCTGACGAACTCTCGCATGGCGGTCCGGCAGGCCGGTGCGACGCTCCGGTCAGCTCTGGGTTCGGAATCGGTAGAACCAGCGGCCGTCGCCGATGTCGTACGGTTCCAACCGAACCGGCAGCCCGACATGCAGCTCGTTCCAGGCCCGCCCGACGAGGCGACCGAACAGGCGGAGTGACACGCCCCCCAGGTCGACCAGGCCCACCGCGAACGGGACGTCGGCTTCCATGCCGAGCGGGGCCCCGCCGAGCACCGCGCTGAACGCGTAGATCCGGCCCTCCTCGGGCAGGTCGACCCACTCGAGCGTCTCGGTGTGGCACCGCGGGCACGCCGTGCGGGGGGGCCAGAGCAACAGGTCGTCCTTCGGACACCGGGTCGTGGCGACGCGTCCTTCGCGGAGTCGGTCGAAGAATCGGGCGAGCCGAGTCTGATCGGAGGTCTCCAACGGGAAGAAGTCGAGCAAGAACGGCCGCTTCTCCCGCGTCGTCGGGGCCGGCGGGGCGGGAGTCGTCGACTCCGGTGACGCGGGGGTCACCAGGGCGGACGTCGGACGGCGCGGGCGGGTTTCTCCGCTCATGCGGCGCCTCCGCGCTGGTAGATCATGACTGAGTGAACGTTCGCGCTTCCCGAGAGGTTGTGCACGAGAGCCCACTCCGGGTCTACGGCGGCCCGGGAGGCCGGCACGTCGTGGGCCAACTGCCGGTAGACCTCCACCGCCTGGGCGATCCCGGTCGCGCCCAACGGATGTCCGCAGCCGAGCAGCCCACCGCGGGGATTCACGAGGAGCTTGCCTCCCTGGTCGCCCTGACCGTCGGCGGCGAAAGCGCCCCCGCGACCCGGCTCGGCCCAGCCGAACATCTCGTACTCGATGATCTCGGA
>JASHSU010000157.1 GCA_030038605.1 Thermoplasmata archaeon
GTTCACGAAGGAGTGGGCGATCACGTTCGCGACCACCGGTACCGGTTCGGTCTACCCGAGCTCGGGCTACTACCCGGCGGGGGCGAACATCTCCCTGCAGGCGAGCTCCAGCTCCGAGCTGTTCTCCAAGTGGACGACGACGAAGAGCAAGGTCTACGTCGGCAGCACCGCGGATGCCGGCACCAACGCGACCGTGAAGGGCGCGACCACCGTGACCGCCGTCTTCAAGACCGGCAAGCTGTGCACGAGCTGCACGCTCACCTTCAGCGAGGTCGGGTTGCCGACCGGGACGGCCTGGGGCGTCACCTTCAACAGTCAGAACTATGGCACGACGACGTCGTCCGTCAAGCTGACCGGGGTCACGATCTCGGCGTACTGGAACGCCTTCAACCCCGTCTCGACGGGCCAGTGGGGCGTCGAGTACTCCCCGAGTCCCTACGGGTACTCGTCGGGGTACTACTACCTCGGGTATGAGACCACGATCGAGGTCGTCTACGAGAAGTACGCCTACGTGTCCGTCGTCACGAACCCGAGCTCGGTGCCCAGCGGCGGCGCCACGCTCGGCTCGGCCTGGTACCCGGTGGGCTCCGTCAACCCGATCTCGGCCTACAACGGGTCGTACTACACCTGGTCGAACTGGGCGAGCTCCAACAGCAACGTGACCCTCGGTTCGACGACGTCGGCCGCGACCACGTTCACCGTGACCGGACCCGCGACGATCACCGAGAACTTCGTGCAGCCGATCAACACCCTGCACTTCCGGGAGTACGGGCTTCCGTCCGGTACGACCTGGGGTCTCGAGCTGTACGGCAGCGGGTTCTCGAGCTACTTCTATTCGTCGACCCCGTGGATCAACGTGACGGGCTTGCCGTGGTCGTCCTACTCGGCGTACCCGGTCAACTACCTCAACGGGGGAACGAACACGGAGTGGAACGCCCCGCAGGGCGGCTTCACCATCTACAACCAGGGCCAGTACTACCAGTCGTGGGTCTACGAGAAGGCGGTCTACGTGACGTTCACGGCCGGCCCGAGCGGGACCAGCGGCACGGTCTACACGCCGAGCACGAACTGGTATTACGTCGGAACGTGGCTGCCCCTGGTCGCGTCGAACGGGACGGGAACCACCCCCACGTTCAGCGCGTGGAGCCAAACGACCGGCACCGGAACGATCTCCTCCACCTCCGCGGCGGCGACGTTCTTCGAGGTCCTGGCGACCGGGACGGTGACCTGTACGTTCACGTAGGAACGTAGGGTAACCCCTTCCCGGGGCGGTCGGGACGACCGACCGCCCCTTCCTGTTTTTCGGACGATTCGGGGTGGCTCCCGGTCTAGCTGCGCAGCCAGCCGAGCTTGAGGAACGCGTAGGTCACGAAGAGCATCCCGATCCCGATGACCAGCAGCACCTGCCAGAGGACGAAATCGTAGGGCCCGTCGATCCCGAGCAGGCCGCCCACGGTCGCCGGGATGATGGCGACGGCGGTGATGACGGCGAGGATCTTCAGGACCCGGTTCGTCTCGAACGACGACTGGTTGATGTACACGTCGATGACGGTGCTCAACCCCTCGCCGGCGTCGCGCGCGATCTCGGCGAGGTAACTCGTCTCGTCGACGAGCGCCTCGAACCGTTCCCGGGCGTGCTCGTCGACGCCCTCCAGGGGCACGCGGCTGGAGGTGAGGCGCTGCGCCAGCTCCCGAAGGTGGGTGATGTTCGTGCCCAGCCGGGTGATCGATTTGGACAGTTCGTAGCTGCGGGCGAGGAAATCCTTGGGGAGCTGCGAGCGGGGCGTCCGCCCGATACGGGCGACCTCCAGCTCGAGTTCGCTGAACAGGGCGCGGTAGTCCCTGAGTGTCGTCTCCAACAACCCCTCGACGACCGTGATCGGGAATCCGCCCGGCTCGATACGGGCCGTGCGCAACGAGTCGGCGACCCGGGCGAACGGGTCGAGGCCGTGTGGGGTGATCGAGATGACCTTCGGTCCCTGCACGACGATGATGGCGCCCCGGCGGGCGATGCTGAAGTATTCGTGGGCGCGCTTGGGATACCGGATCTCCCCGGACTGGAGGAAGAGCAACACGGTCCGCTCGGACCGCGCCACGTGGGGCCAGAGCTCGTCCACCTGACCGTACCGGAAGCTCGACTCGGGGACCCTCAGAAGCGCGCTCAGCCGCAGGAGGGAGGACTCGGAGGCGTTGGCGAGATGGATCCATTCGGGCGCCGGGCTGGAGAGGTGCTGCTCGAACTGGGCCCAGGTCAGGTCGTGGGGCTGGTCGAGGTGGTCGGGGTCGATCTGTCGGACTTGAACCTCGGGCTCGGGCGCCGCCGCGGCCGCGCTGGCGTCCTCCGAACCGGCCCGCAGACCGGCGGAGCGGCCGGCGACCGCGAAGACCCGGGGCAGTCGCAGCAGACGCAGGAGCAGGATAGTCGAGCCGTGGCCCCCTAGGCCGAGCAACGGCAGGTAGGAGACGAACGAGAGGACGATGACCAGCAGGTCCAGGATGTGCCAGGGCGACCGGACGAACGCCTTCCGGTCGGCGGCGAGGTACAGCTTGGCCGCGTACTCGACGACGAAGAAGCCGATGATCGTCACGTCGCCCAGGTCGAGCAACGTGAGGATCTGTCCCGACAGGTTGACGACGAGGGGGAGGACGATGATCGGGATCAGCAGGAGAGCGAGGAACCCCATGAACGCGTCCGAGAGGATCGCGTCGACCGCGTCGCGCATCTCGCGGCGCGGGTCCTCCTCCGGCACGAAGATCGACCGGGGCAGGTGCGAAGCGGGGTCATCGACCGGGGTGGGCGAGCGTGCGGCCATCGCCGCCCCCGTCGCCGGCCGCCGATTTAATCCTGCGGCTCGCGATCGAGCCCGACGACGCCCGCACCGATTCCCAAACCTCTTACTCGATAGCCGGAGTGCGGCGCCCCGGCATGCCCGAAGCGAGCGGACCCGCTCCGCCCGAGTCGCCCCGGGCGGAGCCTCCGCGCGCGCGGTACCGGGATTGGCCGGGTCGGCTCTGGACCGCCGTGCGATCGGCCAGCCAGGGCGGCTGGGCGACCGCCTCCCGGGACCTGGCCCATTGGGCGATTGTCGCCGTCCCCATCGGGGTGGTCGCGGGGTTGGGCGCGGCGGCCTTCTTCTTCCTGTGGAACGAGTCGACCCAGTTCTTCCTGGTCTACATTGTAGGGATCCAGTATCCGTACCCGGGAGCGACCGGCGGGGAGACCGTCGTCTGGTCGAGCGTCTTCCCGAGGATCCTGCTGTTGCCGGCCGTGATGGCGCTCGGGGGTCTGGGGTGCGGCCTCATCGTCCGGTACCTCGCCCCGGAGGTCGCCGGCCACGGGACGGACGAGACCATCAGCGCGTTCCACAACCGGGACGGCCGGATCCGCGCGCGCGTACCGGTCCTGAAGATGCTCGCCTCGGCCCTGACCCTCGGGACGGGGGGCAGCGGCGGACGGGAGGGGCCAACCTCACAGATCGGCGCCGGGTTCGGCTCGTGGTGGTCGGACCTCCTCCGCTTGAGCGACCGCGATCGACGGATCGCGCTAGCCACGGGTCTCGGGGCGGGTGTCGGCGCGATCTTCCGCGCGCCCCTGGGCGGCGCCATCTTCTCGGCGGAGATCATGTACACCGGCGACTTCGAGCCGGGCGTCTTCGTCCCTTCGATCATCGCGTCCGTCGTGAGCTACTCGATCTACGGGACGTTCTACGGGTTCGGCACGCTGTTCGGGACGCCCTCCAACCTGGACTGGGTCCCACTCCAGCTCCCCCTGTACGTCCTGCTCGCGCTGGTCTGCGCCGGCGCGGGGATCCTTTTCGTGCGCCTCTTCTGGAGCACCAACGGCTGGTTCCTCCGACGGAGCTGGCCCGTACCCCTGCGCGTCGCGTTCGGCGCGGCCCTCTCGGGCGTGGCGGTCGTGCTCGTCTACGTCGCCATCCCGTGGGAAGGTCACTTCGCGGCTCTCTCGTCCGTCAACGTCGGCTACGGGTTCGTCCAGGCCGCGATGCTCGGCCAGGTCGGACTCGCGAGCTTCGTGCCGCTGGCCTTGGTGGCCCTCGGCGTCGCGGTCGCCCTTCGGATGGTGACGACGTCCTTCACGGTCGGCAGCGGAGGGGCCGCGGGGCTGTTCGGGACGTCCGTCGTCATTGGGGCGCTCCTCGGGGCGACCCTGGGCGGCGTCTTCCACGCGGCGTTCCCGGATCTGGTCGATATCGGCGCCATCTCGGCCTTCTCGGTCGTCGGGATGATGACGTTCTTCGGCGGGATCTCGAAGGCGCCGCTCGCCGTGCTCGTGATGGCGGTCGAGATGACCGGCAGTTACACCATCCTCGCCCCGGCGATGGTGGCGATCTTCGTCGCGTACGTGGCGACGGGCAAGAACCAGCTCTACCGCGCGCAGGTCCCGGCCCGAATCGATAGCCCCGCGCACCGCACCGAGTACGCGGGGTACCTGCGACCCGTCACGCCGCCCGAGTGACCCGGTCGTACGCCCCCCCGGCATTCCGGAGGGAGAGGACGGTGGGCCCGGACGGATTTGAACCGCCGATCAACCGGTTATGAGCCGGACGCTCTCGGCCGGACTAAGCTACGGGCCCAGCGACAAACGCGACGAGGCGCCGCCGAGCGGAGTCTGGGGGAGCGGGGGTAGGCCCCGGGCCCTTTCGAACCGCTGACCTTTCGGTTAACAGCCGATCGCTCTACCGCTGAGCTACGGCGGCACCGAGGCGTCCGAGCCGGCATCGCGCTAATAGCCTTTCCGGCTGGGCGGTGCGGCGGAGCGGTGCGCGGCGGCCCGCTCCTTGAGATGGTCGACCCGTTTGCTCATCGCATCCAGCGACGCGTCCAGCGACGACCAGAACTCGCGGGCCGCGTCGGTGACGACCGCGCCGTCCGCGCTCGGCTGCACCACGCCCTCCCGCTCGAGGAGATGGAGGGAATACCGGACCTTATGGATGGGCAGGTGCAACGCCTCGCTGAGGCGGATGATCCCCTTCGGGGTGCGGCCCGACAACTGCTCCAGGATGTCGACGTTACGGGCCAGCAGTTCGAGCTCGTCCGAGATCCGGTCGGCGAGCTTCGCACCGTCGGCTGCGGGCGGCATCTCCGGAGGCGGGGGACGGGGAGGAACCTTCTCGTTCGCCATTGATGAGCGCGGAAACCGTTCGGCTTACTTCAACCTTCGCTGAATCTTCCGTGCCTGTCCGAGGCCCGGACACGGGTCCCGGCTCGACCGGCGAGCGCGGCGCCGAGGGACCGGATGTCCGTGATGACGAACCGCTCCCCGCCGTGCCGAAGAAAGTCGAGCCCCGCCTCCACTTTGGGCCCCATGCTGCCGTCGGCGAACTCGCCGCGCGCCCAGTAGCGTCGGAGCTCCGCGACGGACACGCGGCCCAGCCAGCGGGGCCGGGGGGTCCCGAATCCCACGGCGGCGCCCGGTACGTCCGTGACGATCGCCAGCGTCGCGAGCCCCAGCTGACGGGCGACTAGCGCGGACGCCCGGTCCTTGTCGACCACCGCGTCGACGCCCTCCCAGCCCTGCCGGGTCCGGACGACGGGTATCCCGCCGCCTCCGCTCACGACGAAGATGCAGCGGGCCCCGAGACCCGCGTCGACCATCGCCCGGACGGCGTCCGCCTCCAGCCAGCGCCGGGGCCGCGGAGAGGGAACGAGCCGACGCCAACCCCCTCGTCGCCCGTCCTCCTGCATCGTCCAACCGAGCCGTTTCCGGAGTGCGCGGGCCTGCGCGGCGGGGTAGAAGCGACCCACCGGTTTGGTCGGGCGTCGGAAGGCCGGGTCCCACGGGTCGACCTCGGTCCGGCTGACGATCGGGACCACCGTTCGCGGCACTCCGGCCCGTCGGAGCGTGGAGCCGAGTTCCTGCGCGATGAGGTAGCCCAGCTGGCCCTCGGTCTCGGCGCCCAGGACATGGAGCGGCGGAACCGGAACCTCGGACGCGCCGAGCTCGGCCTCCCGGAGCAGGACCCCGACCTGGGGCCCGTTACCGTGAGTGACCACGAGGACACGGGTACGTCGGACAACGGGCAGGAGCGCCCGCGCCGTCGCCCGCATCTGGCGGACGGCCTCCGCCCAGGTACCGCGGTCGTGGGCCGGTTGGATCGCGTTCCCCCCCAGGGCGAGCAGCACCCCGGAACGACGCGCGGTCCCCCGGCCCATACGTGCCGAGGGGGTCATGGCGGGCTTCG
>JASHSU010000158.1 GCA_030038605.1 Thermoplasmata archaeon
ACGGCAAGGAGAAGGTGCTCGAAGGACTGCAGCACCAGCTCGGGGTGCCGATCGAGGCGACCGCCTCCGTAGGGAACTCCGAGATCGACGTGGGCCTGTTCCGGCGCAGCCGGATGGGCATTGCGTTCCAGCCCGAGGACGAGGCCGTCCGGTCGGGGGCGACCCACGTCGTCGCGGAGAAGGACCTGGGCCGGGTCCTGGACCTCCTCGACCGGTTCCCCGGCACCTAGGCGCCGGCCGGGAACGCTTATCCGCCGTGTCCCGGTTGCTACGCCGTTCCACGATGGAAGCCTACCAGACGCTGCTCGAGCGCGCGCATGCCAAGCTGCCCCCGGTCCGCACGGGCGGTGAGCGGTTCCAGGTGCCGGAACCGGACGTTATGACCGACGGGAAGAACACGGTCATCCGCAACTTCCAGGAGATCTGCACCGTCCTGCGCCGGGAACCGGCGCACGTGGTCGGTTATCTCGCGCGCGAGTTGGGCTGTCCGGGCGTGCTGGACGGGCCCCGCGGTGTGCTGAAGTCCCGCGTTACGAAGGACCAGATCGGCCAGCGGGTCCGCGACTACACCCAGAAGTACGTGATCTGCTCGGAGTGCAAGCGGCCCGACACCCACCTGGCGAAGGAGGGTCGCCTCACGCTCCTCATCTGCGAGGCGTGCGGAGCCCAGCGGCCTGTGACGATGCGCCGCGTGGTCGCGCCGGAGAAGCCCCGGGCCCCCGTGGAGGTCGGCGAGGTCTACCGGCTCGTCATCGAAGACGTCGGGCGGCGGGGCGACGGCGTCGCCAAGAAGGAAGGGTTCGTCATCTTCGTCACCGGGGCCAACCAACGGGGCGCGACCGTGAACGCCAAGGTGACCAAGGTCCTCGGCAACAACGCCTACGCGGTGGTGCAGCCGTAGCCTCCGATGCGCAGCGTCCGCTGGCTCGGGCTGTTGGGCCTCTATGTGGGCGCGCAGGCGGTCGGCCTCGTCCTCGCCGACCCGTTCCGGTCCGCCGGCCTCTCGTCGACCTCCAACCCGCAGAGCGTCGCGGCGCCGCTGTTCATCATCGTCCTTATCGTCGTCGCCCCGCTCATCATCCTGTACATCGCCCGACGTCAGGGGGGCCTGTTCGCCCTCCGCCACCTGATCCTGCTCGGCATCGCCGCCGCGCTCTACGTCACGCTGTTCGCCACATTCACCGTCCTGCCGATCCCGGGCTACTTGCCGCCCCCGTACGCAGCGGAGTTGAACATCGACTGGGCGCTGGTCCTGGCCGGGGCCCTGAGCGCGACCCTCTATCTCGCACTCCTCACCGAACCCCAGTGGTGGGTCGTCGACCTGGTCGGTTTCCTGGCCGCCGGGGCGCTCATCGCCATCCTGGGCATCTCGTTCGCCATCCTGCCCGTGTTCATCTTGCTCGGGGCGCTGATGGTCTACGACGCCATCGCGGTCTACGTCACGAAGCACATGATTTCGCTCGCCGACGTCGTCGTCGACATGAAACTGCCGATCCTCATGGTGATGCCCGACTCCGCCGGGTACGACTACGCGGCGGTGCCGTCGCTCAAGTCGCAGCGCACCCAGCCGCCGAGCGAGCGGGCGGCCCTGTTCATGGGACTCGGGGACGTGGTCATCCCCGGCGCCCTGGTCGCTTCCGCGCTCGTCTGGCTGCCGGACCATCCGCTGGTCTTCGGGGTCGGGGCGAACCTCGTCTGCGCCCTCGCCGCGATGCTCGGTTCGCTCCTCGGGTACGCGGGACTGATGACGCTCGTGCTGCGCGGCAATCCGCAGGCTGGGTTGCCCTTCCTCAACGGCGGGGCCCTGGCCGGGTACATCCTCGCCTACTTGCTCATCTTCCACTCGGCGACGCTCGGGTTCACCGGGGCGCTTTAACTCCCCGCGGCTCGGCCCCGGCGTGCCGCGGCGCGTCGAAGACGTCCGGGTCGATGACCGGCCCTCGCTGGACTCGTTCGTCCAGCGGCTGGGCGCGGGGGGCGGGTTCAGCGCCAAGGGCGTGGCCGACGGGACGGACCTGCTGACCCGGATCCTGGCCGACCCGGAGATGACGACGTTCCTATCGTTCCCGGCTGACATCGTCGCGACGGGCACGCGCGGCGTGCTCGCCCAACTCGTCCGCGACGGCTACGTCGATGCGGTGATCACGACCTGCGGCACGCTCGACCACGACCTGGCCCGGGTCTACCGACCGTACCTGCACGGGGAGTGGAACCTCGACGACGCCGACCTGCACCGTCGCCACCTCTACCGGCTGGGCAACCTGGTCATCCCCGAGGCGAACTATGGGACGATCCTCGAGCGCAAGATGCGACCCATCCTCCAGCGGCTGTGGAAGGACGGGACGCGACGGCTCTCGACCATCGACCTGTGCCGGGCCATCGGTGCCTCCATCCCTCCCTCCGCTGGACGCGACAGCATCCTCCGGGCCGCCTACGACCGGAACGTCCCTGTGGTCGTCCCGGGGATCACCGACGGCTCGGTCGGCTCCCAGGTCTGGCTGTTCTGGCAGGACCACCGGGACCTCACCTTCGACCTGCTCGCGGACGAGCAGCGGCTCTCGGACCTGGTCTTCGAGGCGAAGCGCAGCGGGGCGATCATGCTCGGCGGCGGGATCTCTAAGCACCACACGATCTGGTGGAACCAGTTCCGGGACGGGCTGGATGCGGCTCTGTATCTCACGACCGCCGTCGAATGGGACGGGAGTCTCTCGGGCGCGCGGACCCGGGAGGCGATCTCCTGGGGGAAGTTGAAGGCCAAGGCGCGGCACACGACCGTCGAAGGGGACGTGACCGTCCTGTTCCCGCTCATGGTCGGCGCGGCGCTCGAGCGCCTGCCCCGGTGACGTTCGCCGTCCTGCCAGCCTTTATCTCTCGGAGGACGGTCGCCCCGAACCGTCCGCGGGCCCGTAGCTCAGTCGGTAGAGCAGGCGGCTCTTAACCGCAAGGTCAGGGGTTCGAACCCCCTCGGGCCCGTCCCCCCCGGGGGACGGCACCCCGTCCCTCACGAGTACGGGTGCTCGTCGTATGACTCGGTCCCCTCGGCTTCGGGTTCCGACGCCGTCGGTTCGGTCGTTTCGGTCGGCGGGGGCGACCGGGGCCCCCGGCGTCGGACCAGGAGCACCACCACGACCACCGCCACGAGGACGGCCACGCCCGCGAGGAGCAGGTAGAGCGTCGTGGAGCCGAGCACGGAACTGGACGAGCCGGACGTGATGTCGACGACGGTCTGTGCGGTCGCGGTCCGTCCGAGCGAGTCGCGGACGGTCACGGTCACGGCGAAAGTACCGGAGGCCGTCGGGGTGCACGCGAGCGTGGAGGCGTTCTGGCTCGTGCAGCCGGACGGGAGCCCGGCGTAGGAGAACGCAAAGCTGCCGCTGCCGTTCGTCGCCGTCGCCTGGAACTGGAACGCGCTGCCGACGACCTCCGACCCACCGTTGGCGGCGACCAGGGTCACGGTCGGGTCGGCGAACACGACGAGTCGGCCGGAGCCGGCCATCGACTCGTTGAGGGCGTCCGTGACGGTCACGTCGACCACGAAATTCCCGGCGACGCTCGGCGTGCACGAGAACGTCGCGGCGGTCGTGGGCGCCTCGCACCCTCGTGGCAACCCGAGGTAGGCGTAGCTGTACGGCGAGGTCCCTCCGACCGGTAGGACCTGGATCGTCGCGTTCTGCCCCAGGTCGATCGCCCCGGGGCTCGCCAGGACCGTCGGGGCCGCCAGGCCCGCGTTCACGGTCAGCGTGACGTTCTCGAAGACCTCGAACCCGACCGCGTCGGTCGCCACGACCTCGATCGTGTAGGACCCCGGGACGGTCGGAACGCAGCTGTTGGAGGGGCTGTCCCCGAAGTCGCAGCCATACGGTGTGCGGAGGTAGACGAAATTGACCGCGCCGGTCCC
>JASHSU010000159.1 GCA_030038605.1 Thermoplasmata archaeon
GAGAAGAGGTTCGGCCCCCCACGCGGGCCTATCGCTTGCGCATCTTCTGAGCGCGCATGCGTCGGCGCATCCGCTTCTTGCGCCACTTCCAGCGCATGTGGCCGCGCTTCTTCCAGACTCGCGAGGAGCGTTTCACGGGACGGCGGGGGGAGGGGTAACGGTTTATTAGCGTATCCCCGGGCTCGAGGGCGAAACGACGTTCCGGTCGCCCCGGACCTTATCTAGCGCGCCCGTCTTTCCCGCGCGTGCTGACGGAATCCGACCTCGAGATCAACGTGCTCGAGTTTCGCCAGCGGTCGTTCGCCTTCGACCGGCTGGTCACGGTCGACGGCGAGGAGTACGCCCTCTTCTCCCGTACCGAGACGGAGAGCGAAAGCCAATTCCGCCCCAAGCTCGTGCACCTGCATCTGGTCGTGCCCCTCGCGTGGGTCGTCCTCGACACCGCCGACGACGCCTTGCGCGTCGCGCGCGACGGCGCGACCGCCCCGCCGCATCTCATCGAGACCGTTCTCGAGGTCGGCGCCGAGCCGCCCCAGTTCACCGAGCAAGGGATCGAGTGGACGCGAACCAGCGGCCCGGCCGGCGACCACCTCTACACACCCCGCGAACGGTCGGCCCAACTGGTCTCGACCGAGGGCCGGGCGGCCCTCGGGGTCTGAGGCGACGCGCGCCGGCGACCTACGAGGTCGGGTGCATCGCCGGCCGGAGGGCCCGCTCGACCACGGCCGCCAAGATGCCGCCGATGATGGGCGCGACCCAGAACAGCCAATCCTCTTTGATGGCCCATTGACCGCTCGACCAGAACGCCGAGAGGATCGCCGGCGCGAAGCTGCGGGCGGGGTTGACGGAGGCCCCGTCGACCGGGATCGCCACCAGGTTCGTCATGAACAGCGTCATGGTGATCGCGATCGCCGCGAGGTTCTTGGACGAATTCTCCGAGCGCGTCGCCATCAGGGCGACCACGACGAGGAAGAAGGTGAACAGGACCTCGATCAGGAAGACGGCCGACACACTGTACTGACACGGCGAACCGTTCCCCGCGTAGCACTGGGAGGCGAGGGCTCCCGCCTGAACCGTGGTGAAGAAGCCAGAAGGGCCACCGTAGGCGATCGCGGCGATGATCCCCATCGCAGTGATCCCACCCAGGACCTGGGCGAGGATGTACGGCACGACGTCCCGCGCCGGCATCCGACCCGAGACCCATACGCCGACGGTGATCGCCGGGTTGTAGTGGCCGCCCGAGACGTCGCCGAAGGCGTACGCCATTCCGAGAACGCCGAACCCCAGCGAGGCGGCGATCAGAACCGTACGGGCCGAGTCGAGAGCCCCGTTCTCGATCAGGCTAGAAAAGACCGCAGCACCCCCGACGGACGCCAAGAGTCCGAAGGTGCCTAGGAACTCGGCGAGATACTTCTGGCCCGAGGACCACGTCATCGGGCCGGTCGCACGACCTTCGAGGGTTAAACCTTTCGACGGAGGTCGTGGGCCCCCTAGAGACCGACCCGGTCGACCGCCACGGACAATCCGTTCCCGCCCCCCATGCACAGGGTGGCGAGACCGAGCGACCGGCGGGAGCGGAGGAGCTCATGGACCAGGGTGACGACGATCCGGGCGCCGCTCGCGCCGATCGGATGGCCGAGCGCGATGGCGCCCCCGTGGACATTGAACTGCTCGTCCGTGAAGCCGAACGTCCGCTGCACCGCGAGCGACGCGGAAGCGTACGCCTCGTTGTGTTCCACGCGGTCGAAGTCCGACGGCCGGAGGCCGGTCCGCTCCAAGTGCCGCCTGACGGTCGGGATCGGGGACTCCATGACGTCCCTCGGATGCACGCCACTCTCCGCGAGCGAATGGACCCAGGCCAACGGCACCGCGTTCCGGCGCTCGACCTCCGTCGCGCTCACCAGGACCAGGGCGGCCGCGCCGTCCGAGAGCCGTGAGGAGTTGCCCGCCGTGAGGACCCCGTCAGGCGCGAACGCCGGTTTGAGTCGGGCCAGGCCCTCCATCGTGCTGTCGCCCCGGGGACTCTCATCCCGGGTCAGCCCTTCCGCGCCGGGAGTACCGTCCCCAGGGATCGGTACGATCTCCGGGTCGAACGTGCCGTCGTGCACGGCCGCGGCCGCGCGCAGGTGGCTCCGCAGGGCGAAGGTGTCCACGTCGACGCGCGTGAGCCCGAACTTCTTGGCGACCCGCTCGCCGGTCAGTCCCATCAGTTCGTGACCCTCGTAGGCGTCCACGAGGGAATCGCGTTGCATCGCGTCGTCCAGCGTGTACGGGCCGGGGGGGTGGGCCCAGCGGAGCGCCCCCGGAAGAAGGTAGGGTGACATCGACATCGATTCCATTCCGCCCACGAGGACCCGGTCGCAGAGTCCCGCCCGGATCATGGCGTAGCCGAGGTGGATCGCCTTCATGCCCGAGCCGCAGACCATGTTCACGGCGGCGCCGCCGACACTGTCCGGCACCCCCGCCCCGCGCAGGACCTGACGTCCGGGATTCTGCCCGGCGCCCGCCTGGATCGACATGCCGAAGAGCACCTCTTCGATCTCCGCCGGGGCCAGGCCCGCCCGCTGGATCGCGGCGACGGCCGTGACCGTGCCCAGGCGGGCGGCCGGTATCGACCGGAGCGAACCACCGTACTTGCCGATCGGACTCCGGACCGCCGATAGGATGGCGACCGCGTGCTCGGGAGGAGAGGTCATCGTCTATCGACCGGGTGCGCGATTAAGAAGCCTGCGGGCCCGCGACGGTCGCGACGAGGTTCCGGGACCGAGAGGACTAGTCCTCTTCGACCCGGGGCGCCAGCAGGTAGCGGCCCTCGCCGCGCCCGGTACCCATGGCGAACTCGATCTTCAGCGGATACTCATTGCCGACGTGGAGGGTGGCGTCCTCCGCGGTGATCGCCTTCACCATCGCCGAGAAGAAGTCGAGGGGGTACATGCTCTTGACCGGCTCCTTGGCATCGAGCCGCGTCAGCGCGTCCTTCGGCAACCGGAGGTCGAGCCGGTCGGTGTCCCCCTCCGAGTGCATCGTGAACGCCTCCGGGTCGACGCTCAGGGTCACGTGGTCCGTGAAGCTCTCGCTGCCCCGGATCCCTTGCCGCAGGTCCTCCATCTTGACCGTGACGCTGGAGGGCGGGCTGACATTGGGCACCTTCGGGTCCGTGATCCCCGCCGGGTCGACGACCGCCATCTGACGGGTGAGTCGGCCCACCGAGGCGACCAGGCGCTTGCCATCGAACTGCAGGTCGATGACGTCGCCGGGCTTGGACAGTCGGAGGACTTCCTTGAGTTTGTCGATGTCCACGCCGACCTCCGAGGCTTCCCCCGTGAACTCCTCAAAGATCCCCTTGTTCAGCTTGAGGACCAGCATCGCCACATGCGACGGGTCGACGGCCTTCGCTTCCAGGCCGTCCTTCGAGATCGACAGCTTGACTTCCGTGACGAGCGTGGAGACGACCTCAACGATCTCTCGGAGGTTCTCCATCTTGATTCGGAGCTTGAACATCGGGCCTCGGCGCCGAACATCGGTCGTGTGTAAAAAGGTTCCCTGACGACCCGTTTTCTCTCGGCGAAGAACGCGTCCGGACGGGGGCCGGAACCGGGACTCGAGGCGTGAATCGGGCCCGGCTCTTGCCCGTCGGCCTGGGGTCGTCGCGGCCGTCCGGGTCGTTTTGTGGTGGTCGCCGTACCTCCCTTCGGTGACCGAGCTCGCCTACCTGGCCGATATGCCCTCGGCCTACGTGCGCGCGTTTCGCGCCCGGGTCGTGGCCCTGCCCCCGGGAGCGGTCGTCCTCGACCGAACGTACTTCTATCCGGCCGGTGGGGGCCAACCGTGCGACCGCGGAACTCTCGTGGGAGGAGGCGCCAGCCTCCAGGTCGTGGACGTCACCCACAGCGGTCCGTCGGTCCTCCACCGCACGCGCCCGTCCGCTGGAGCGGTCGCGGGATTCGCTGTCGGCACGGAGGTCGAGGGGGCGGTCGACTGGGACCGACGGCATCAACACATGCGGTTGCACACCGGTCAACACCTGTTGAGTGCTCAGGTCTTCACGCGGACCGGACTCCGGACCCGGAAGGCCGTCCTCCGCGACCTCGGGGCGACGATCGACCTCGAGGGGCCGGTCGACGGACCCACCGTGGGGGCCCTGACGTCCTCGATGGCCGACGCCATCCGAGCAGCCCGTCCGGTGTCGGTCCGCCATCTTCCCCGACGAGAGTGGGAGGCCCAGCCGGCGGCCGGGCGGTCGGGACTCGTCCCGCTGCCGGCCCACGTCGACCCGGTGCGCGTGGTCGAGATCGACGGAGAGGATTCGTGTCCCTGCGGCGGGACCCATGTCCGCTCGACGGGCGAGATCGGAGAGATCCGGCTGGCGGAGCCGGTGCCGTTGCCCGACGGAGGGTGCCGTCTCGCGTTCAGCCTGGTACGGCCGGGGGCGACCACTCCGCCCGCGTAACCCCGTACAGGTGCACGTCGTGCCACCGACCGTGGTGGTAGAACGCCTGGTGGAGGGTGCCTTCTCGCCGAAATCCCAGGCCCTCCACCAGCCGTGACGAGGGAACGTTGTCGACGTCGACCGTGGCGCCGACCCGTTCGACCGACGTCGTCCGAAAGAGGTGGTCGGTGAGCAGCCCGACGGCCTCGCGACCGAAGCCGTGCCCTCGGGCCGCCCGGTCGCCCATGATGTACCACACTTCCACCGACTCGAGGACCGGATGCGGGGTGAAGTGGCCCACCACGCCCGCGGGCGGACCTCCCTGGACAGGCTCCACGACGTAGCGCGGTGCGAGGGAGACCGCGTCCGGGGCTCCTTCGGCCATGGAGCGCGCGAACCCATCGTACGTTTCCGCGTAAAACCGGTCGAACGGGGCGACGACGTCCGGGTCGGCGAACCACGAGTAGATGACCGGGTAATCGGTGGGCTGGGGCGGGCGCAGGCGAACTCTCGGGCCGCTCAGGAGGGACATCGCTACGGCTCGTTCCGGGCGCCCCGTCCCGAGGCGGCCCCCATGCCTGTGAGGTCGACCGGTTCGTCGGGAAGAAGCGGCCCGTCGGAATCCGACAGTTCCAGCCGGCGCACCTCGAGGGCCATCCGATGGCCGCTAGGAGTCAAGGAGAGGACGTGCTTCGGCTCGGAGTATCCGACGACGTACTGAGTCCGCCGATAGATCATCCGGGACATCTCGAGCGCCCGCATCGCGTTCTTGAGCTCGGCCGGATCCTCGCCGGCGAATTTTCGCGCGATCCCGAACTCGGTGGTCCACTGGTCGGCTTCGAAACGGACCTGGTTGCCCCGATGCTCCAGCAAATGCACGAGGAGCAAGCGCTCGATGCGGGAGAGCTCCTCGCGTGCCATGCAGCGGAATCGGCCTAGGAGATGGTCGTGATCTCGTAGTGAACGTCGAGGCCCTTCAGTCGCTCGTGCATCTCGGTGACCAGCCGGATGACATCATCCAGGGTCGCCTTGTCTTTCCAGCGGAACACAAAATCGTGCATCCCCATCGACTCCTCGAATCCGACCGAACGCATCGCCGCCAAGACCTTGGTCGGGTCGGCGCCTTCGGAGTGGAACGTCATTCGTACGTACGTCCGCATCGACGGCCCGCGGGGTGCGGCAGGTGGGGTTTAGGTGGCCCTCCATTTATATATGCTTCCCCGAGTCACATCGGCCGTCGTGACGCAGGACGACCGAACCCGGCCCGTGCTCGTCACCGGCGGGGCGGGGGCGATCGGCAGCCACCTCGTCCGAGTCCTACTCGAGCGCGGTGACTCGGTTCGGGTCCTCGACAACCTGTCGACCGGACGGAAGGAGTTCCTGCCGGACTCCCCGAAGGTCCAGCTGACGGTCGCCGACCTCCGCCACCCCGAGGAATTCCAGGACCTGGTCCAGGGCGTCGGCACGGTCTGGCACATCGCGGCGAACTTTGACATCCGGAAAGGGACGGCGGACCGGCGGGTCGACCTGGAGAACGGCACGCTGGCGACGTTCAACCTGATGGAGGCGGCCCGGCGGGCGGACGTAGCCCGGGTGCTGTATTCCTCGTCGAGCGTGGTCTACGGACAGGCTACGGTGTTCCCTACGCCCGAAGAGTACGGGCCCCTGCTGCCCGAGTCGTTCTACGCCGCCTCCAAACTCGCGTGCGAGGCGCTGATCTCGGCCTACGCACACTCCTACGGGATGGAGACCCACCTTTTCCGATTCGCCAACATCATCGGCCCGGGGATGGAGCACGGCATCTTGCCCGACTTCCTCGCCAAACTTCGGGCCGACCCCCGTCGCCTCGAGGTCCTCGGCGACGGACGGCAGGCGAAGAGCTACCTTCGGGTCGAGGACTGCGTCGCGGGCATGCTGCGGGCGGCCGACCATGCCCACGACCGGGTGAATCTGTTCAATCTGGGCGCCGCCGACCAGATCACGGTCCGGGAGATCGCCGAGAAGGTGGTCGTCGCCACCGGGGGTCGGGCCCGAATTGAGTATACGGGCGGGTCGAAAGGATGGACCGGCGACGTTCCGCTGCAACTGCTTTCGATCGAACGCATCCGGCGGCTCGGGTGGTCCCCCCAGTTCACCAGCGCCCAGGCCATCGACCGGACCTTAGCCGAATTGCTGAGTGCGGACCCTCACTGAGTGCGAGCGACCGGGCGGTACACGCCCACGTGGGCTTCGACGATCTTCGGCCAGGCGTACCGATCTAAGGCCGTAGCTCGGGCCGCATCGCCGATCGCACGTCGCCGGGCGGGGTCGCGGGCCAAGGCGACCGCCCGCTCGCGCAACGCCGCCACAAACGGGCCCGCAGAGGCATCGTCGAGCGCCCAACCGTCGACCCCGTCGGTGACGACGCCCCGGACGGCCGAGCCGCCGAGCACCGGGAGACCCGCGGCCAGACCCTGGAGGACGGTCGCCGACAGCACCTCGACCCCGCTGGGGTGGACCAACAGGTCGCTCTCCGCGAAGAGCGTGCGAACCGTGGCATCGTCGACCTCGCCCAAGAGCTCGACCGAGTCGCCGGCGGCGCGCACCGAGGCCGCGTACTGGGGAGACGGGGTGGGTCCGGCGATCCGCAGAGTGATCCCCGTGCCCCGGAGCGCCTGCGCCGCGAGCTCCCAGCGCTTGAACGGGGCCACGACTCCGACGCCGAGCGCGTGCCGACCGTCGCGTCGGTCCCACGCGGGCGCGTACCGTCCGGCGTCGACGCCGAAGGGTATCACCGTCAGGGGAAGCGGGTGGGTCGACGGGACGACCGCTCGCATCGTCTGGGCCAAGGTCTCGGTCAATGCGATCGTGGCGGGTGCACGACGGACCGCCCGTCGTTCCAGCCAGTAGCCCCACCGATGACTCCACTGCTCTCGGTAGAACCAGTGACGGGAGTGAGAAGTGTAGACGAAGGGAAGGCCGAGGCCCGCGAGGCGGTTGGCCACCACCGGTGAATGGGCATGAAGGACGTCATACGGGATGTCCCGAAGCAGGCGGGGCAGGGCCCACGCGAACGGGTATTCGTCGCGCATGCGCCGGTGCCGGACCTGATTCACCACGACGGCGGAATGCCCCGCCGCGATCAACCCCGCCTGGAGGTCCGCGATGATCCGCTCGACCGCACCGTACCCGGTGGGTGGGATCGGCTGGACCCCCGAGCCGACGAGGACGACCCGCACGACCTACCCACCTTCGCCCTAGATTAAGGTCTTAGGGCGTTCGGGGAGCAGGGACCGTCGGAGCGGTGCGATCGTCGATGGGCTCGGTCTGCGTGGAGATCGCCGTCCGAGACGACCCGCACCTGGTCGACGCGGTTCGTTCTCTCTCGGCTCAGCGTCGTCGTCCCGACCGGATCTTGATCGCGGCCTCGACGCAGTCTCCCCCCGCGCTCCTGACGGCAGCCGTCGCGGCGGGGGGCTCGATCCCGGTGGAGGTCGCTCGATTTCCCCGCGGTGTGGTCGACGCGCGCGCCGGCGCCCAACTTCTCGTACGAGAGGACGTGACGGCCTTCCTCGACTCGGACGAGACGGCCCCGCCCGAATGGCTCGAGCGCCTGGTCGCCCCGATCGAGGCCGGTGCCGCGGACTTCACGGGGGGGCCGACGCGACCGACCCGGCCTCCCCAAACTTCGATCGAGCGATACATGGCGCTCCTCGAGCGGTCGATCTACGAGGATCTGGTGCCGCATGGCGTCACCTACCTTCCGCTCCAGAACACCGCCTGGCGGACGGTGCCCCTGACCCGGCTCGGGTTCGACCCTCGACTTCCATTCGCCGAAGACCACGACGTGGAGACCCGGGCCTCCCGCGCGGGGTTGCGGGGTCACTTCGTGCCGGAGGCGTGGGTCTTCCACACCCCGGGCGGCGCCGCCGGGTTCACGGCGTGGGCGCGCAAGCGGTACCGGTATCTTGTCGCCATGGCCATGTCCCTCCTCAAGAACGACCTGCTCCGGGAGCGCCTGGGCGAACGCCGCCGACCGGTGCGACATCCGCTCCGTTGGGTCGAGGCCGCCATGAAGCCGTTCGCGCTGGTGCAGGCCCGCTGGCGCTGGAGCCGCGTCCGGCACTGGCGAGTCGTGATCGAGGCGCCCGTGCCCCCGGCACCGAATTAACCCGCGCCCACTCTCGACCGGAACGGTCGCTCCTCTCGGCAAACCTTAAAGGAGCAGCCGATTCGGCGGGGCCATGCCGTCCGAATCCTCGAAACATCACGGGGTCACCCAACCGGGCAACCTCGTTCGTCTCGACTACGACCTGTGGGCGGAGGGAGGCGGTCGCACGGACCTCATCGACACCACCCATGAAGAGGTCGCTCAAACTGCGAACGTAACGGCGCCCACAGGGACCTCGTGGGGTCCCCGGGCCCATCTCATCGGCGGAGAGTACTTCCCCACCGGGGTCGAGAACGCCCTGATCGGCCTCAAGGTCGGCGACGAGGTCGAGAAGGAGTTCTCGCCCGCGGACGCCTTCGGGGAGCGGGACCCGAACCTCATCGAACTGTTCTCCATGCACGAGATCTCTCGACTGCCCGAGATGCGCCGGGAGGATGCCCATCTGGACGTCGGGACCGTCCTGACGATCGAGGGGCGACGGGGCCGCGTGGTCACATTGACCCAGGCCCGGGTCCGCGTCGATTTCAACCCGCCGTACGCGGGTCGTAAGGTCAAGGGGAAGTTCAAGGTCACCGAGCTCATTCACGACCCGGTCGATCAGGTCCGGTCGATCGTGGAGTTGCAGTACGGCCGCGCGGCCGAGTTCCAGGTCGCGATCCACGACAAGGTCGTGACCCTGACGGTGCCCGACCGCTCGAAGTTCGATATCTCCTGGATGGCCTCCAAGCCCCGGATCATCGACCGGATCCGCACGCAGGTCGCTCCGCAGTCGATCCGGGTCGTCGAGGAGTACGTCACGCCCGTACCCGAGAAGACCGAGCCCGCGAGCAAGGCCGACGAGGAGTCCGCCGCCGAAAAGCCGGCGCACCGTGCGTCCCACAAGAAGTCGGACTCCGACAAGTCGGCCGAGCACGGCAAGGACGCCCAGGACGCGTAATCCGTCGGTCGGACGAGCGTCCGACTCGTACGATGGCCGTATGAACCCAGCGGAGGCTTTCGTGGGTCGTGACCGCGACCTCGACCAGCAACGAGCCACCCTGGCTGTTCATCGTCGTGCTGTTCGCCGTGGCGATCGCGGTCGGTGTGACGATCTCGTACCTGGGCATCACCGGGATGATCGGCGGTCCGATTCCCTAGGGCGCTGCGGCGGCCTCGGGCCAGCGGTACAGGTAGACGTCCGTCGCGGGGTCGTAGGCGCTGGGCGTCCACCCCGGCACCTTGTGGCAGTGGCTCACGACACGGGCCCCCCGTCGTAGCTCGGACTCGAACTTCGGTCGCAGGCGCTCCATGGCGCCCGGCCACAGGAAGGCGGTGACCACTGTCGCCGACCGGAAGTCGAGGTGGAACAGGTTGCCCCACACGATGCGGATACGGTCCGAGTCGGGGCCCAGGCGGCGTCGCAGTCGGAGGATAAGGATGCGGAGCGGTTCGACCTCGACCCCGATGACCTGCGCCCGGTACGTCCGCGCCGCGCGGAATACGATGGCCCCCGTGCCGGCCCCGAGGTCGTACACCACGTCGCTCGGGCCGACCTCGGCGTACCGCAGCATCTGACGGACGGATCGACGGGGCGTCGGTTGGTAGCCCGCCCCGAACGCGAACGACGCGTAGACGAAATAGGTCACGACCGCGAGGGCTCCCAGGACGAGGGTGAGGCCGAGGAGGGGAGAGAGACCCATGGGCTATCGGCGACCGTAGTGGGCCCGGTACAGCTCGTCCGCCGCTCCGGCTGGGTCGAGCTGTCGCGCCACGACGCGGTCCAGGAGGCGGCGCAACTCCGGATCCTGCTCCAGCCGATCGGCCACCTCGCGTCCGACGCGGTCGCGGACCCGCTCCGCGACTTCGGCGCGCAGACGGGCCCGCTCCCGCTCCGCCCGGTGCCCGCTCCGGTCGAGGAACGACTCGTGCGCGAGGACGGCGGTCCACAATTCGGCGATCCCGCTCGGCGTCGTCGTCGATGTCGGGACGATCACCGGAGCCCAGCCGTCGCGGCCGGTGCCCAGGGCGACCAGTTCGCCCAGGTCCTTGGCGGCCAGGTCCGCACCAGGCAAGTCCGCCTTGTTGACACAGAACACATCCGCGATCTCGAACAGTCCGGCCTTGAGCGTCTGGACCTCGTCGCCCAGGTGCGGCACGAGGACGACCACGCTGGTCGACGCGATGTCGCGGATCGCGACGTCGACCTGACCGGACCCGACCGTCTCCACGAACAGCACGTCGTATCCGGCCGCCTCGAGCAGGCGCGTGACTTCTCGGGTCGCGGCGGCGACACCCCCGGCTTCGCCCCGGCTGGCCATCGAGCGGAAGAAGATCCCGTCGTCGTCGGGCTTGCGCTCGAGGCGGATCCGGTCGCCGAGGACCGAGCCGCCGGTGAAGGGGCTCGAGGGGTCGACCGCGACGACCCCGACCGTCTTGCCCGCGGCCCGCAGGTGACCGATGAGGGCGTTGAGAAGGCTCGACTTCCCCACGCCCAAGGGTCCGGTGAGACCGACGATCGGCACGCGCCCCGTCCGCGGATACAGCGCCCGGAGGATCGGGGCGGCCGTCGGGTCGCCGTCCTCCACGGCGGAGATCGTTTGAGCCAGGGCCCGGCGGTCGCCTTCGACGATCGCCCGTGCTCCCGGCGGCTGTCGGACCGCGGGGCTCATGCCCCGCCGCGCGCCAAACGCTGGGCCGTCGTCACGATCTCCTGCAGGCTCGTACCGGGGCCGAAGATCGCCTTGATGCCGGCCTTCTTCAACTTCCGTGCGTCCTCGTCCGGGATGATGCCCCCGGCGAAGACCGGAATGCGAGCCGCTTTCTGCGCGCGGAGGAGCTCGAGGATCCGCGGAAAGAGCGCCATGTGGGCGCCCGAGAGGATCGACAGTCCGATGAGGTCGACGTCCTCCTCCAACGCCGCGCGCACGACCTCCTCGGGCGTCTGACGGAGCCCGGCGTAGATCACTTCCATGCCGGCGTCGCGCAGCGCCCGGGCGACGACCTTGGCGCCCCGGTCATGACCGTCCAGCCCGGGCTTGGCGATCAGCACACGGATCGGTCCGGACCGTCCCCGACGCACCACGTGGCCCCTCCGGTTCGTTGGACCGTGGTCGGGGAGAAAACCTTTCCGACGGGGTCCGGCCAACGACGATCAGAGCAACGCAAGGAGGTCGATGATCCAATTCCCGAGGAGGAGAGCGCCCAGGGCCCCACCGAGCATCAGGACGATGAACGGGAGCTGCGGACCGACCCGGACCCGGTCGATGCCCCGGGCGCGCAGTTCGTCCGCCACCTTGACCCGCCAGGCCCGGTCCTGCTCGGAGGTTTCGATCGCTTCCTCCTCCTCGGGCGTCGTCGGTCGAGCGGGGTCGCGAACCCAGACGTATCGTTGGGGCAACTCGGCCACCGGGATCGTGTAGGTCGTGAATCCGGTGCGCACGTCGAACTCGTGACGGCGGGCATTTCGGACGGCGACCGCGATGGGAATCACCACCGAGAGCAGGGCCGCATCCATCAGCAGGTTCACGGCAAAGGGGACGAAGGTTGCGAACGATTGGGCATGGGCGGGTAGGGTCAGCCAGGGGGTCGGGAACAGCGGGACCAATACACCCGCGATGATCAGCGCCTTGGCGTCGGCGCCGCCGTACAGCACCCCCGCTTCGAAGAGGACGCGCGCGACGATGATCGTGACGAGAAGAGCCACGGCGACGGCCGGTACGCCACTCCCGCCGACACCCCACCGAAGGACCGACACGCCGACGAAGGCGGTGACGAGAGCGTAGAACACCAGTTCCAGTACGTCGGCCCAACGAGCGAGTGGACCGTCGGAGTTCGCGTCCCACTGGAACATATGTTCGAGGGCGAGGGCTCCGACGACGATCCACACCACGACCGGGAACGGGCCAGCGTACGACAGGACGACCGCCCCGCCCGCTAGGCCGAGGACGCCGAGGGCCTGCCAAAGGCCGTCGGGTACCTCGCGTTCCCGAAGGTCCCAAGCCGCCGCGAGCGCCAGCCCGAGGATCAAGGCCGCCGCGCCCGTATTCCACCAGACGGTCGCGGCGCCCACCAACGCTCGGCTCCGGCCGTTCGACCGGTCGACCTCTTCTTAAGAGCGCGGCTCGGGACGCAGTCCGCCCGGTGGTTGTTTTCTATCCCACGGGGCCTCGTACGAGCATGAGTGGCAGTGGGGTCGCGTCGACCGAAGTCGCCGGACCCGCGACGACGACCCCGCCGACGGTACCGCCCCCGACCAGCCCGCCCCCCCGGTCGCGTCGATGGGTCACTCCGGTCGTCGCGATCGTCGTAGCGGCCGTCGTGATCGTCGGAGTGCTCTTCGCGGCGGGAGTCCTGTTCCATAAGTCCTCCACGCCTGGGACCTCGGAGCCGTACGCGACTTTTGACGAGGCGGCGTCGGCGGCGGGCAGCGTGACGAGCCGAGGGGGATCCGGAACCTGGAGCCCCGCCCTGGCCATCGGTCTGCGCGTCGCGAGCAGCATCACGCTGCCCCTCGCCAATCTCTCCGCCCTAACGAATCTCTCCTCCAACTGCAACGTGACCACGGTCTCGGGTGCTCCCCTCTCGATCACGATCGACACGACACCGGCCTCGGCGGGCCCGGGTCACGACGCCTTCTGGTTAATCGGATTCCTGAGCGGTGGCTCCCTCCTGCTCGTCTCGGTGGACCTCGGGACCCCGGCCGCGCTCTACACCCTCAGCGGCGGGGGGTGCACCGAGTACACGAGTGCCCTCGTCGCCTTCCCCTCCTCGGAAGTCGACTCTCCGACGTTGGTTGCGAACGCCAACGGCTCGGGCGGTTCGGCGTTCCTCGCTGCGAACCCGAGCGCGGCCCAGGTGCTGGCGGGCGTGGGGGGAATCAACATCGGCCTCGCGATCACGCCACCGATATGGGGCCTGCTCGATACGGCCTGTCCGGTCCCTCTGCTGATCAACGAAACGGAGCCGGACTTCAACGCGACCCTGACCGGCTCGGGTCAGGTCCTCGCTCACGAGAGTAGCTCGGCCAACTGCGCGCTCGGGCTGGGCGACCTCTCTTCTCGGTTCACTCTCGTGGCGGGGCCGCTCCTCGCCGAATCCAAAGCTATTTAAACGACCTCTCGGTCGCGCGCCGCACCCGAGGCTGAATGGTCGAGTACAAACTCGTCATTTCCGAACACGCCACGTCGATCGCCCGGACGGTGGCCGACCCCCAGGCCGCCGGTTTTCTCGGTAAGCGGATCGGCGAGACGGTCGGTGGTGAACTGATCGGCGCCGCCGGGTACACCTTCCGCATCACCGGCGGGACCGACAAGAGTGGATTCCCGCTCCGGCCCGGCCTGCCCGGAGCCCGCCAGACCCGGCTGTACGTCGGGAACGGATTCGGGTTCGAGGCGCCGCGTCTGGGAATGCGCAAGCGGCGGACGTTCCGCGGGAACACGATCAGCGAGGACACCGTTCAGATCAACCTCGTGGTTGAGCAGAAGGGCGGCAAGCCGCTCGCGGAGCTGCTCGCCGCGTCATGAAGGTCCCTCGACAACCCGAAGTCAACATCGGCCTGGTAGGCCATGTCGACCATGGCAAGACGACCCTGACCCAGGCGCTCACCGGCGAGTGGACTGACCGTCACTCGGAGGAGTTGAAGCGAGGGATCTCGATCAAGCTGGGTTACGCCGACGCCGCGTTCTATCAGTGCCCCAACTGCCCGGCGCCCCTCGGCTATTCGATCGAGCCCAAGTGCGCGAACTGCGGCGGGGAGGCGAAGTTCCTGCGCGCGGTCTCGTTCGTCGACGCTCCGGGTCACGAGACGCTGATGGAGACGATGCTCTCCGGCGCGGCGATCATGGACGGGGCTCTGCTCCTGGTTGCGGCGAACGAGCCGGTGCCCCAGCCCCAGACCCGGGAGCACCTCTACGCGCTGGACATCATCGGTGTCCACAAGGTCGTGGTCGTCCAGAACAAGATCGACCTCGTCTCGAATGAGGAGGCCGAGAAGAACTACCACCAGATCGTGGAGTTCCTCAAGGGCTCGCCGATCGCCTCCGCTCCGATCGTCCCGATCAGCGCGAACCACCGGGTGAACATTGACGCCCTCATCGGCGCGATCCAGGAGACGATCCCGACGCCGCCGCGCGACCCCAAGAAGCCGCCGCTCATGTATGTCGCACGGTCGTTCGACATCAATCGGCCGGGTACCCGTCCGAAGGACCTACGGGGTGGGGTGCTCGGCGGTTCGCTGCTCCAGGGGCACCTCAAGCTCGGCGAGGAGATCGAGATCCGACCCGGCCCGCAGGGGGCTCCGCCCGGCCACACCGAGTCCCTGCACACGCACGTCACGTCCATCATCTCCGGCGGCCAGGAGTGGGACGAGCTCCATCCCGGCGGGCTGGCCGCCCTCGGGACCAGCCTGGACCCGGCGCTCGCCAAGGGCGATGGCCTCACCGGCCGGTTGGTCGGCACCGCGGGTACGCTGCCCCCGGTGAGCCAGAAGATCCGGCTCAAGGCGACCCTGCTCGACCGCGTCCTCGGCGCCCAGCGGGAGATCAAGGTCGAGAAGATCCGCACGAGCGAGGTACTGGCCCTCACCGTGGGCACCACCATCGCCGCGGGCAAGGTGACGAGCGCCCGGGGCGACGACGTCGAGCTCGCCCTCAACCGCTCCGTCACCGTCTTCCCGGGCAGCCGGGTCGCGATCTCGCGGAAGCTCAACGCCTGGCGACTGATCGGCTACGGCATCGTCGAGAGTGGGGGAAAGTGAAGCCCGACCTGCTCGAGATCCTGCGGTGCCCGATCTGCAAGAGCGAGCTGAAGCTCGACATCGTCCGCACCGAGGGGGAGGACGTCGTCGAGGGCCTGCTGACCTGCACCGGATGTCACACCACCTACCCGATCACGGACGGCATACCGGACCTGTTGCCGCCGGACGAACGCGATTAGCGCCGCGTCTACGCGGGCGAGAGATAGTAGTATCCGAAGACCCCACCGAACATCAGCCCCGCGACCAGGATCGACGGCACGAGCCACGGGATCGCGCCCCGGGAGCGGGCCTGGATCGAGCTCGCGACCGTCACCACGGGGATGGCGAAGGCCAGCCAGTACCCCGTCACGACGGTCGCGTAGAGCGCGTAGGACGTCTTGTTGCCGTACGGGTCGTGCATCGCGACCGACAGGACGAGGATCAGCGAGAACACGAGGAACCCCAGGCTCACGCCGGCGGCCTCCAGGTACCCTTCCAGACCCCGCTTGCGGGTCGGATGGTAGTTGCGCAGCACGAACAGCATCAGGACGAACAACGCGAGGCTGACGGCCAGGAGGGCAAACCCCGCGGTATCCAGCGTCAGGTTGTACGGTCCCGGGCCGGGCGCCGGAGGAGCCACGGAGTTCACACCTCCGACCGCAGCACGACGCGCGCCGGGGCGCCGTCCCCGTTGACCACGGGGAGAGGCAGGCAGAGGAGCTCGTAGGGACCCGGGTCGGCCGCGTGCAGGTCCAGTCCCTCGAGCACGACGATCCCGTGGTCCAGCAGCGTGCGATGGACCGGGTAACGGTCGGAGCGGTCCGACTCGATCGACAGCGCGTCGATGCCGACGAGGCGGACCTGGCGAGCGACGAGGGACTCGGCGGCGCTCGGGTCGAGGGCGACATAGTCCGGAAAGAACGGCGCGCCGGCGGCCCACCGCTCGGAGTTGGAGGTGCGGAACAGGAGGCGTTCCACCCCGGCTGGGAGTCCGTCGAGGTGGCGCGAGAAAATCGCCGAGTCCAAGGCGGGAATCTGGACCACGACGCAGGGACCCACGAGGGCGGTCAGGTCCATCCGGTCGGCGCCGGCCGCCTCCGTTCGGAAGTGACGGGGTGGGTCGACGTGCGTCCCAGTGTGCGAGCCGAGGGTGATGCGAGAGACCGAGTACGGGTCCCCTCGACCCACCGAGAGGATCGGTTCCTGCGCAAATTCGGGGTCTCCCGGGAACGCCGGCATTCCCGCGCGGAGGGGCAGGGTCGCGTCAATCCATCGCATCGAACGGCCGGCCCGGAGGGGCCGGTTCCGCCTCGGAGGTGAGGACGATAAACGTTCGCTTCCTGACGGCGCGCCCGGGGCTGTCACCGGCGGGTCGAGCCCAAGGGTTATGCGGGCCGGTCCGCACGGCCGCCCTATGGCCCGAACTCCTCCTCCGGAGCCGGACGACGAGCCGGAGTCCGAGGATGAGGACGAGGAGGAGGAGTCGCCGCCGCCTCCGCGTCGCGGTCCGAAAGCGCGGGCCCGCACGCCGCCGGCGAAACCGCATCGACCCAAGCCGATCCGTAAATGGGACCGGGACGGAACGGCGGCGGATGACGAGATGGAGTCGGAGGACGACGGGGAAAAGTCACCCCCGAAGGATCGACCGCGGATCTTCTGGCGAGCCCGGGACTCCCTCTATTTCGCGCCGCTCGTGGCCCTGGCGATCGTCATCCTGCTCGTCGTATCGATGTACGCCTACACGGGGAACTGGCCTCCCGTCTACGTCGTCGAGTCGGACAGCATGCAGCACGGCTACTCCGACGTCCTGGGGATCATCAACACCGGCGACCTGGTCCTCGCCCAGCGGATCGCCAACTCGTCGATCACGACCTACGTCGTGGGCGCCCGCGAGGGGTACTCCACCTACGGGGAGTACGGGGACGTGTTACTCTACTACGCCAACGGCGTCGTGAGTACCCCCATCATCCATCGCGCGATCGTATGGCTTCAGTGGGTGCCGGCCGTCCAGGGGTACACCGCGTACGGGCTGGCGGGACAACCTTGCGGCAACGCGACCAACGCCGTCTACGCCACCCCGGGGACCCGTGACGACTGCGGGCTGACCGACCTGACCAACAAGAACACGCTCGACCTCTACAACGTAGGGTGGTCCGGCATCACGGTCGACATCGCTCTCGAGCCATCCATCCTCGGCAACCACTCCGGCTACATCACGATAGGCGACAACAACTTCGAGCGCAACTCGCTGGTCGGCGAGTACGACCAGGGTGGGCTGGGATTCGACCTGAGCCAGCTGGTGGAGCCGGGCTGGATCGTCGGGGTCGCCCGCGGCATGATCCCCTGGGTCGGTGCGCTCAAGCTGTGGCTCGAGGGCAGTTCCACGGCCAGCGAGATCCCTCCACAATCCTGGCAATTCCTCGGGTTGAGCTTCGCGGGCATCATCCTCCTCGCCTTTGGCCTCCACTACGCCCTTCGGGCGGAGGGCGTCGAAGACCCCCGCCGGAAGGAGCACGAGGAGGAGGAGGCCGAGGAGTATGAACACCGGGAGGGCGACGCGTCACGGGCCCGGCGGCTCCTGAGGGCGCTCCGCCCCTGGGGTCGCGGGGACCCGGACGACGAGGAGGCGAACGACGTCGACGACCCCCCGCCGCGTCGGGCCGTGCCCAAGTCGAAGGCGGCCCCGCCGGTCCCCGTCCGACACGGGCGTCCCCGTCCGAAGGTCCGGCGACCGGACAAACACCGCAAGGGCGACGACGACGAGGACAACGACTGAGTCGTTTCGCAACCCTTTAGTCCCCGACGGAGTGCCGTCGGGGAGGTCGTCGTAGGTGCACGTCATCGGGGGGACCGCGTCCACCGCACTGGCGGAGCGGATCTCCCGGGAGCTGTCGAACGCACCGTTCGGGATCCCGTTCACGAAGCGGTTCCCGGACGGCGAAATGTACGTTCGGGTCGGCGGGCGCCTGGAGGGAGAGGACGTCGTCATCGTCCAGTCGACCCGGACGGACGCGGACCTGATCGAACTGGTCCTCCTCGAGGATGCCGTCCGCGAATCCGGTGCCCAGCGGGTCGTCGCGGTCGTACCCTACTTCGGCTATGCCCGGCAGGACCGTCGCTTCTTCCCGGGCGAGCCGGTCAGTGCTCGGGCGTTCTGCCGCCACGTCGAGCTGGGGGCCGACATGGTCGTCACGGTCGACCTCCACTCGCCCGAGACGCTGCGCCAGTTCACGCGACCGGCGTTCGAAGCGAGCGGGATTCCCGCCATCGCTCGGCTCCTGCGCGAGCGCCCGATCGATATGCTGGTCTCGCCGGACAAAGGCGGCGTGGAGCGGGTGCGCCGTCTGGCCACGTTGCTCGACAAACCGTGGTTCGCGCTCGACAAGAAGCGAATCGATAGCGAGCACGTCGAGCTGCGCTTGACGGCCGACCTTCCCGCGCCGGTCGAGGGAAAGCACCTCGTCCTCGTCGACGATGTCATCACCACCGGCGGCACGATCGTCGAAGCGGCGAAGATCCTGCACAAGCGCGGCGCCGGGGCCGTCAGCGCGGCGTGCACGCACGGTCTGTTCCTCAAGGACGCCTTCGAGCGGATCAAGGCCGTCACCGACGAGGTCTACGCCACCGACACGCTCGGGAACGCCGCCGAGAAGGCGTCCGTGGCGCCGGACGTCGCAGAGATCCTGCGGGCCAAACTCGGCGCCCCGTGAGCGGGGCCGCGGGGGCCACGCCCCGACCGGCCACCGCCGCCACCCCCGACGAGCTCCTCGAACTGCTGCAGGCGGTGCGTCGGGAGCTGCGGCTCCGCGGCGAGGATTTTCAAGGTCCGTGGGTCGAGTCGGCGGTTGAGGAGCTGCGGACCGGTCGCCAACCGGGATGGTTCCTCTCCCCCGGGGCGGGTGGAGGAGGTCTCGCGTTCGGCAACCGCCGCGACGGGCGCGGCTGGGCCCACGTCCACGCGACCGATTTCGACGGGGCGATGCGGCTCGCTGAGGCGCTGGTCGAGAGCTTCGTGACCGCCGGGCAGAGCCTGACCGTGGGCTTCTCGGGACTCACCGTCGAGTCCGAGCGCCGTCTGCTCGACGAACTCGTCACCCGGCCCGGGTCCGAGATCATCGAGCGCTTCTGCATGGTCCGGACCCTGCGCGGTACCGATGCGGATCCCGTCCCTTTCCCTCCGGGGGGTCTCGAGCGCGTGGCCGTCCGCGATGTGACGGTTGCAGCGCTGACCGATCTCGATTGGAGGTCGTTCCGGGGTTCCGTGGACGACCGGCTGGTCGGAGGATCGGCCGAGGAGTACGGGAGGGTCCTGGACAGCGTGCTGGCGAATTCGCTCGGTCTCTTCCTGGACGCCGCCTCCACGGCGCTCCTCCGGCGCGAACCGATACGGCTCGTCGGCGGCCTGCTCACCGTCGAAGTGACCGCGCGCGAGGCCGTCTTCGTCGACCTGATGGTCGACCCCGAGTTCCGTCGTGGGGGCGTGGGACGGTGGTTGCTGCACTGGGGGTTCCGCTCGCTGGCGGGCCTCGGGTACTCCCAGGTCCGTCTCTGGGTGACCGCGGTGAACACACCGGCGATGCAGCTCTACGAGTCGGAAGGGTTTCGACGGGTGGCCGCCACCCGGCTCTACCGCTGGGACCGGCCCGGCGATCCCGCGCAGGCGCAGCGGTCCCGATAGGGACACGATTCGAACATCCACGCCGGGCACATCGGCAGCCGCCCCGGATCGCCGGCCGAGCGGGCGTCCACCAACTCGCGGGTGCGGCGACGCCAGAGCCGGGAGAACGCGCTGGCCGGTTGGAATCGGAACTCGAGGACTTGGATCCGCTCCGACTCGGAGGCTCGTTCATACCCCAGGACGAGGCGGCCCTGCTGCATGCCCGTGGCGACACACCGAAATCCGAGCTGCAAGGCGTACTGCGGCGAGCGGTCGACCACGGTCCGGGGGTCTAGTCGCGTGGAGGCCCGACTGGTCCGTACGAGGACCGGTGCTCCGCGGAAACCGCCGACCTCCTCGTCCGGCTCATCGGCCAAGGTCGGGAGACGGGTCGACTCGCCGATGGGACCGGCATCCAGGGCCTCGGCCAGGCGCGAAAAGGTGTCGGTGTCCGGCTCGAAGGCGGGTGCGGGCGCGCCCGGCGCGAGTCCCATCGACTCCCAGTATGCCCGCCGTGGGTAGAGCAGGTCGCGGAAGCGTTCGATCGCCGGAGTTGGCGCATTCGCCAACCGCGCCCGAACCGAGTCGACAAGCCGGGCCGCCGCCTCGGGCCGCACCTCCGATCGTACCCCCTCCGCCCCGACCAGCCTTTCGGGCGGATCCTCCTCTCCCGAGCAATCGCACACCGACGCCCCTCGGAATTCGCACCCGCGACTGAACCAAGGGCATCGAGGGAGGCCGGCGGGACTGCCGGCGTTCCGCGCGGCCGTCAGGTCGGACGTCCGCCGGTCTACGGCGGCTCGGAGGGTTTCTGGGCTCTGAATCGACAGGTCGTAGACTGCAGCCGCCCGAACGTCGTCGTCCACCGCCTGCAGGTAGACTAGACGCGCGAGCGGTGTGCCGAGGAGCTGCGCGTAGACCGCCACCTGATCCACATGCTCCGGTCGCTCCTGCGCGGGATCGCCCGTCGGTGGAGGGTACGCGCTGGTCTTGATCTCGATCGGGCGGTCGGCCAGCACGTCGATCCGCCCGTGCGTCCGGTCGTCGTGAACTCGAACTTCGAGCTGCCCCTGGGGCGCGAAGACCGTCCCTAGGATTCGGTGCAGTCGGCGCCCCTTCTCCAGGACCGCCTCTCGTTCCGCCGTGACGGGGGGCGCGCCCACGGTGGCCCGCCAGAAGGCCGGGCGCGGCGCCAGCAAGTCGGTCACGCTCCATCGCCTCGGCTGGCCCGCCGGGCGCATCCGCGCCGCGAGCTCCCGCGCCAGTTCTCCGTCCTCGACGACCGTGACTGCGGCTCGCCAGTCGGGTTCGCCGGCCGCGTCTGCCGCGAGAGCCACGTTCGGTCGAGCGCGCTCGGGTATAGGAGCCTACGCGGGCGGCGAGCCGCTATACCCCGGCGTTCGGTCGAGCGCCCGTGGCGAACCTCGACCGCTCGCCTCTCATCGTGGGAAGCGGGATCGCCGGCCTGTACGTCGCGCTGCGCGCTCGTGAGCTCGGGCTGAACCCGGTCATCGTCACGAAATCCCGTCTCGAAGAGTCCAACACACGATATGCCCAGGGTGGGATCGCCGCCGCTATCGGTCCGGACGACTCTCCGGCTCGGCACCTAGAAGATACGATCCGGGCCGGAGCGGGCCTCGTGGATCGTGCGGCGGCGCGCATCCTGACCTACGAGGCCCCGCGGCGCATCGCCGACCTGGTCCGGTACGGCGTCCCGTTCGACACCGTCGAGGGTCGTATCGCCCTCGGCCGCGAGGCCGCGCACTCCCGCGCTCGAATCTTGCACGCCGGCGGCGACGCGACCGGACTTTCCATCGAAGAAACGCTCAAGCGCCGAGTACTCGACGCCGGGATCGAAGCACGCGAGGGCCGGGTGCTGCGGGCCCTCCGGAACGGGTCCTCGCTCGGACTGACCGCCGTCCTGTCCCGGGACGACGGACGCCAGGCCGAAACCCTCGACCCACGCCCGGTCGTCCTCGCCACCGGAGGAGCCGGAAGCCTCTACCGCGAGAGTTCCAATCCGTCCGTAGCCACCGGGGAGGGTGTCAGTATCGCGTTCCGGGCCGGGGCGCTAGTGGCCGACATGGAGTTCATTCAATTCCATCCGACCGTGTTCGCCCGAGCGGGAGCCCCCCGCTTTCTCATGACGGAAGCGCTCCGCGGAGAGGGTGCGGCGCTGCGCAACGTCCACGGGCAGCGATTCCTGGTACGGACCCACCCGGACGCGGAGCTCGCGCCGAGGGATGTCGTGGCCCGCGCCATCCGTCGCGAGCTCGACCGGTCCGGGGAAAAGGCCGTCTACCTGGACGCGACCGGAATTCCGCCGGACCGGCTGTACGCCCGCTTCCCCACCGTGACCCGGTTCCTGGCGACCTATGGCCTGGACCCCGCCCGCGACCTCATCCCGGTCGCTCCGATGGCCCATTTCATGATTGGGGGGGTGAGCACGGACGTAGAGGGTCGTACCAGTCTCCCGGGCCTCTACGCCTGCGGCGAAGTCGCCTCCACCGGTGTGCATGGCGCGAACCGGTTGGCCAGCAACTCGCTCCTCGAGGGCCTCGTCTTTGGAGAGCGAGTCGCCCGCCAGTTGCTCCAGCCCGGCTCCGGTGGCCCAGCGACCCCGGAGCGGGTGGTCACCCTGGCCGGGAACTCCGGTCAGGGGCACGCGGGGACGGCCGCCGAGTTCGATGCGATCCGTTCAGCTCTCTGGAATCAGGTCGGCATCGTACGGGACGCGCGGGGGCTGCGGGCTGCGCTTGAGCGATTCGGCGAGATTCGAGCGTCCGCGGAGCCGGGCGACGAGGAAGAGCTCCCCGGACCGGTAGCGAACGCCGCCTTGACCGCGTCGCTCATCGCGACCGCGGCGCTTCGTCGGACGGAGAGTCGAGGAGCCCACTTTCGGTCCGACCACCCCCGGACGTTGCCGTCGTGGAAAGTCCACATCGGATTGGTCCGAGACCGGCCCTCGCGTGGCCTCCGTCGTTCGGGGTCGACAACGGTTAAGCCGCAAGGCGGGTCGCGCCGCTGATGGACCTCGCGCTCTCCGAGGAGGAACGGGAGCTGCGGGAGGCGGCCCGTCGATTCGCCCGAAAGGAGATCGCCCCGGTGGCCGACCGAATGGACCGGGACGACTACTTCCCGCACGACGTCTTTCGGCGTTTGGGCGATCAGGGCTTCTTGGGCGTCACGGTGCCCACGGAGTATGGAGGTCTCGGGCTAGGCTACCTGGCCCAGGCGCTCATTCTCGAGGAGATTGCGCGGGTGAGCCCGGCGCTCGCGCTGAGCGTCGGCGCGCACTCCAACCTCTTCGCGGACAACTTGGCTCGGAACGGGACCCCGTCGCAGAAGGCGGCGGCATTGCCCGCCGCCGCTCGGGGTGAGGCTGTCGGAGCGCTCGCCCTGACCGAGCCGCAGGCCGGTTCCGACGCCGTCGCCATCCGTACCCGGGCGGAGCGCCGGGGGGACCACTACGTCCTGAACGGCTCCAAGCAGTTCATCACGAACGGTCCGGTGGCCGATTGGCTGCTGGTCTACGCCAAGACCGCCCCCGAGCGAGGGGCGCACGGTATCAGCGCGTTCCTGGTCTCCTCGAAGACACCGGGGTTCACCGTGGCCAAACAGCTCGACAAGATGGGCATGCGGGGCTCCCCGACGGGCGAGCTCGCCTTCCAGGACTGTGCCGTACCGGCAGACCAGCTCGTTGGAGTCGAGAACGAGGGGGTGGCCGTGATGATGAGCGGCCTCAACGTTGAACGCGCGGTCCTGGGAGGCATCCCAGTCGGCATTCTGGCCGAATGCCTCGAACGGTCGTTGCTCTACGCCCGTCAGCGCGAGCAGTTCGGGCAGAAGATCGGCCGGTTCGAACTCGTCCAGAGTATGCTGGCGAACATGTATGCCGACCTCGAGGCGGCGCGCTGGCTGGTCATCGCCGCCCTGGACGCCGTGGGCCGGGACAAGCGAAGCCTCCGGGCCAGCGCGGCCGCACTGACCTTCGCCTCCGAGGCCTCCACCCGTCACGCGCTGGCCGCAATCCAAATCCATGGTGGCTACGGGTACATGCGCGACATGCCTCTGGAGCGACTGGCCCGGGACGCCAAGCTCCTCGAGATCGGGGCCGGTACGAGCGAGATTCGCCGGCTCGTCGTCGCCCGGGAGCTGCTGGGCGAAGAGCTGGACTGACGGTGGCTGCGACCTGACATTAACGAACGCTTATAGTAGACGAGGACCCATCGCAACGCATGGCCGGGCGGCCGCCGGCGGGCTCGGGTGCAACGTCCAGCGCCCTTCGCCTGGAGATCCTCAAGGAGCTGCAGTCGCTGCTCGACGACCGGGAGGTTCGGGACCGGCTCGACCGTGGCCCCCTCTCCGAGACCAAGGGCCGGGAGCACTGGGTGCTCCATCTCCTTCTCCGCGCCCAGGAGTCGACCACCGCGCACTTTGATACCCTCATCCAGACGGCGTATTCCAATCTCACCGCCCGACTCCAGTCGGTCGAGGACCGACTTCAGCGCGCGGAGGGCGTCCGGGACGCGATCGGCACCGAGCTCAAGACCCGTCTGCAGGAGATCGAAACCGGCGTCTCCGAGCGCGTCAGCACGGCCGTGTCGACTGGGGTCGAGACGGCGGGCCAGAAGGTCTCCCAGGACCTCCTGGCGAGCCTGGACGCGAAGTGGAAGCCGATCGGGGAGTCGGTCGAGTCGTTCGCTCAGCGGTCGTCCCAGTTGACCAAGGACCTCTCCGACACGTTCCGGGTGGCGACCCAGAACCGGTTGCTGCTCAACGAGAACTCTCGGCGGATCATCGACCTAGGTCGGGACATCGTCGCCCTGGAAGAGAGCCTGAAGCTCTCCCTCTCCAAGGTGCTCGAGGAAGGGTTGGCCCCGCTCGAGGCGCGGGTCGCCGCCCTCGAAGCCCGGGCGAACGGAGCGGAGACCGGCGACGCCGGCGCCCACGACACGGCGTCCAACGGGACGTGACGGGCGCCCCGCCATGCGCCTCTCCCGGTCCCATCCGCGATACGCGAGTCTGAAGGTCCGGGCGGAACTGGCCGAGCTCGCTCGGGCCGGGCTGGTCGCCCCCGAGGGACTCATCGCGCACGGTCGCGGAGAGACGTTCGACTACTTACTCGGAGAGCGGACCAGCGCCTCCGCCCGCGCGGCCGAACGAGCGGCCGCCGACTGGCTGCGGCACGCTCGACATCCCGTTCTCTCCGTCAACGGCAACGTCGCGGCGTTGGCGGCTCGGGAGGTCGCCGTCTTGGCCCGGGCGTGCCCGGGACTCGGTGTGGAGGTCAATCTGTTCCACCGGACCCCCGGTCGCGCCCGGGCGATCGAGACCCGTCTGCGGGCCGCGGGAGTCCGGGAGGTGCTCGGGGTGCGTCCCACCGCGAGAATCCCGGGCCTCCCGTCCGACCGGGCCCGTGTGGACCGGCACGGTATCCTGGTCGCCGACGTCTGCGTCGTACCGTTAGAAGACGGCGACCGGACCGGGGCGCTCCGGGCTCTCGGCAAGCGGGTCATCGCCATCGACCTGAACCCGCTATCCCGGACCAGCCAGGAGGCCGACCTGCCGATCGTCGACGAACTTCGACGAGCCCTAGGCAACCTGGCCACGGACGTCCGGAAGCGTACCCCCGCCCCGCGCGATGGACGCTTCCGAGCCTTCGACCGGCGGGCGGCGTTGGCAGCCGCCCTGGTGACGATCGACCGGAACCTCACGCGCGCGGCAGCTCGGAACCGGCGAGCTTCACGGACGGGACGAGCTTGGTCGCGACCCGCTCCAGGAACCGCCGGTCGCTCTCGTCGAACGCCTTGATTTGGTTGCCGTCGATATCGATCTCGCCGACCACCGCCGTGCCGTCCCGTATGGGGACGACGATTTCGGATCGGGTCGATAGGAAGCAGGCGAGGTACTCTGGGGACGCGTTCACGTCCTCGACGATGACGGTGCGATTCTCCCGCGCCGCCTGACCGCAAATGCCCCGGTCGACCGGGATCCTCGTGTGCTCGGTCGCTTCGGGTCCATGGTACGCGTCGAGGACGAGCGTCGCCCCCTCGAGCCGGTAGACCCCGACCCACGGGTAGTGCGCGAACTCCTCCGAGAGGTACCGGCAGACTTCCGCGAGCGCATTCCGGCCATGAAGGTGGGCGAGGATCGAGTCGACCTGCAGTAGGGCAGGAACCGCCCGGCGTTCCGGAACGGTCATCGACCCTTCTGTGAGTGGGGCGGCGCCGAGGGGGAGATATTCAGCGACGACGGGTCGGCCGTCGGCCGCGTTTGAACTCCCGAAGCGTTTCCGCCACGAGCTTTCCAGACTCGCGCCGTACCGGACTGAGCCACCTCGGCACGCCCTCCGGTCGAGGACCGAGATTGGGGCATAAACTTACCGCACGCGGGGGGGGCGGGCCAGGCGGCTGGCCCGCCGGTCAACCCTGTACCGGATACCAACCGCATTCGGCGCAGCCGAGCGCCCGGTCCTCGCCGGGGATGACGCACCGGCACTCCGGACACGTCGAGGCGGGCGGGACCGACAGGGCGAGGCAATCGTAGCAGCTCCCGGCCCGACGGTCCTCGGGGAGAACGGCCACCGTTCGCCCGCAGAACAGGCAGTGCGAGAACCGTTCGTCCGAGTTCTCGAAGCTGCGTAGATCTGCAAACGAAAGCATCGGGGCGGTCCACCAGAAGGCCGGTACATAAGGCCTCGCAAAGCGACCCGTCCGGAGCCGTCCGTCGCGGACGAACGGACGCGGTTCAGGGCTCCTGCCAGCGGGCTTTTACGGCGGCGATCACGAGGAGCGCGACCGTGAATCCGATGAGGATGACCCAGTCGACGGCGGCCGTCTCCCAGCTGATGGAAACGAGGCCCACTGCCCCTTGGACCAGTTGGGCCGCGTAGGTTGTCGGTGAGAACTTCGCCGCGGTCTGGGCCCACCCCGGAAGGTAGCTGAGCGGATAGTACACGGGGGGCAGGACCGTCAGTCCCAGGGAGATCAGCGGACTGAACAGGAAGGTCTCTCGGACGTCCTCGAACCAAGTGGCCAGAGTGAAGCCGAGGGCACAGGCGAAGGCCCAGACGAGCAGGACGACCCCGGTCAGGACGGCGGCACTGGTGGGCGTCCCGAGCCCGTCCAGGAGGAAGATGATGACGAAGACCGCGAGGCCCGGTAGCGAGTAGACCAGCTCGGACAGGGCCATTCCCGCGACGTAGACAGGTGCCTCGACCGGCGAGGCCACGACGATGTCCTGGAACTTGAGGTCGTGCCGGTAGTGCGTCAGGTCGGACTGCAGGCCCGTCCCGACCGAGAGCATCGTCAGGATCATACCCCCGGTGACCCCGAAGGCGAGGAGGGCTCCCTTCGAGATGATGAAGATGAAGAAGAGGAACGAGAGCGGCGAGGCGATCAGGCTCAACAGGAACAAGGGTTGGGTGCGGATCGGGATGAGGCCGTTGATCATCACGAGGGTGAGCAGCGAGCGGAGCCGGTGGCGGGTCGTCACGCGTACGCCTCCCCTCCGCCGTCCTCGGCGGGCTCGTCCTCTTCGATCGACTTACCAACCACCTCGAGGAAGATGTCCTCCAAACTGACCGGTCCGAGCGAGACCCGCACGCCCCGCTCGAGGCCCTTCCGAGCGACCTCGCGGGCGTCGGCCTCCCGGGCGAAGACCAAATGTCCGCCCTCGACCTTGGAGACCCTACCGTACGGCTCAAGCTCTTCCCTCGGGAACGGGTCCTGAACCATGACCCGGTACGGGTACCGGACGCGGGCCCGCAGGTCCTCCGGCGAACCTTCGAGTTTCAACTGCCCGGCTTCGATGAGGGCGAGACGGCTCGACAACGCCTCCGCTTCGTCAAGGTAATGGGTCGTGAGCACGATCGTCCGGTGCTCGCGGATCGTACGACGGACCGCCTTCCACACTTCCCGGCGGGCGAGAGGGTCCAGCCCGGTCGTCGGCTCATCCAGGAACAGCACCTCGGCGTCGGAGGCGAGGACCATGGCACACAGGGCTCGACGTCGCAGCCCCCCCGAAAGCCGGGACACCTGGCGCTTCGCGTACTCGGTGAGGGAGAGCTCGTCCATCGCGTCCTTGGTCCGCCGTCGAGCCTCGACGGCGTCCATGCCGCGCATTTTGAGGTATAGGTAGACGACCTCCTCCGTGTTGAGGAAATAGAGTGGGCGCGACTCCTGGGGCACGCAGGCGATGCGGGATCGGACCTCGCGGGTGTTCGTCTCCAGGTCCATTCCCAGGACGGAAACCGAGCCCGAGGTTGGCGCGAGTTGCGTTGCAGCGATGCGGACGAATGTTGTCTTCCCGGCGCCGTTCCGTCCAATGAGCCCATAGACCCGGCCCGGTGGGATGGAGAACGAGATGTCGTCGAGGGCGGGCTTCTGCCCCCGGCTCGTCGGGTAGACTTTGCGCAGGTGGCTGACCTGGACTGCGGGATCCATCGAGATAGGGACTCCGGTGTGGGTTCGGACGGAGCGAGCGGTGTCCCTAGCTTACGATTTCGCTCAAGCGGCCGAGTTCCTGCGCCCGCTTGATCTCCTGCGCGATACGGCGCCCGGTCGACAAGTTCGGCTCGACCAGGTCGGAATAGGGGCTCCCCGAAATGAACAGGTTCGTCCCCGCGACGATGCGGGTCGAGATCTCGAACACCTTGAACTCCAGCTCCTCGGTCATGATGCCCTCGAGGCAGAACGGCCCGATCATGCCGCCGAACAGCTCGATGGACCGCTCGACGATCTTGGCGGCGACCTCAAAGGCACGGGGTAGGAGGGACTCACGGAGCACGACCGGCACGTTCCCCGTCACGACAAAGGTGGGACGGATGCCGGCCTTTAGCAGCTCCTCCTGCGAACCGAGCTTGTAGAGCTCGTCGATGTTCGCCTCGTCGCGTCGATCCATCCCGAGCAGCTCGAGCGACCCGTGGCCCACGCGATAGCCCCGGTCGGAGATGGGCGAGTAGAAGAAATGCATGTAGTAGCGGGTGCCCAGAACGTACTCCTGGATCACGTAGGGTCCGGTCGGATGGAAGTCATCGAGGGCTTCCCGGCTCTTGGCGAGGAAGAACCCCTTGCCGCCTTTGGCCCCGTAATACTTCACGATCACCGGGCCGTCGATCTCCGAGGCGTCTCCATACCGCCGCGGCATGGTGGCTCCGGCGGAAACGAGCCACTCCCGCGACTTCTCGCGGTCGGCCTCCCAACCGATTACCTTCCGATTCCCGTAGACGGGCACGTCCCAGGCGGTGAACGCCTCCGCGCCCATGTACTCGACAAAGGAGCCGTGCGGCACGATGATCGCGCCCTCGGACCGAAGGTGTGGGGCGGTCGACGGCAGCTCCACGATCTTGGGTACCGTCACGAATTGGTCGGGGCGGGCAAGCGGAAACGCGTCGTAGAAGCGGGGCGTCGGCCCCGCCGCTAGCCCTATCGTCCGGAATCCTTCCTTTCGGGCGCCATGAAAAATCTGCAGGGAAGAGTGCGAACAGAGGGTCGTGATCGTCGGGAGGCGACCGTTCAGGGTCGCGAGGCGCTCGGGTGGTGCGAGAGATATCCCCATACGGAAGCCTACCGGGTCGGCCTAATATCCGTTGCCCGCCGACCGGGAAAGTTACCCGCCGCTTCCGCTGTCCTCGAGCTCCCAGTACCACTTGACCCGACGCGTCCCGGCCTCGGCCAGTCGCCGCCTAAGTTCGGGGTCCACCGAAGGGTCCCGCAGGACACTGCGTACTTCCTCGGCCGACCCGCGTCCCAGGCGTCCTTCAAGTCCTGCGGCATTCACTCGAGCCCGGAGACCGTCGAGGGTGTACTGCCACGTTTCTTCCCGGCGCCGGATGGCGACGGAATGAGTTCCGGGTATCCGATGGACCCCGAACCCCTCGGCGGCCCGGTGCAATTCCTCCGCCGTGTGGCGCAGCTCGAGCTCCAACCTCTTTTCGTTCGCGCGGAGGTCCTCGAATCGGTCGACCAATTCGCGCAGGCGGGCCTGGTCGGTCGCCGGCACGGGCCGGAATTCGGGGCACCGCGACTGGAAATCGCAACGGGCACACTGGCGCCCGGGGGTTGGCTCATACGCTTCGGACCGGATACCGTCCTGGACCATGCCCATGCGGTCATGGAGGGCGAGCAAGGTTGGCTTAGGGCGGGGCGGAACTCGGTGCGCCGTGAGGGAACGCAGATGATACAGCGTTAACCCCGACACGGGCTCGGTGTAGTTGTTCTCGACCAGTATCTGGTAGATCGAAAGCTGGTCCGACCCGCGGGCGTCCTCTCCAGAAAGTTCGCGTGACGTTTTGTAGTCAACGATTTCCAAGGCGCCCTCGGAAGTCCGGTCGATTCGATCGATGTATCCGTGGATCGGAATACCATCCCATCGTGCTTCCAGGTGTTCCTCGACCGAGACCGGGTGGGGGCGCTCATGCGAGAGTCGCGCGTAATAGCGCAGCAGAAGATCTCGTCCGAGCGTTTTGTAGCGGGCCTCCTCTTCCGCGGACGTGTAACCCTCCCCCGTCCAACTTCGGTCGTAGGCCGCCAGCAACTCTTCGCGCGTCAGGGTGAGTTCGACCGGCCGGCCGGCTCCCTTGGGATGCCACTCGTCGAGGGTCCGCTGCGCCTCACCCTCCCGCAACCGACGGGCGGTTGGAGTGACCATCGGCCGGAGGAGCTCTTCGAGAACGGAGTGAATCACGCGTCCGAAGGTGAAGTACCCCCGAGGAGTCTCCGGGATCCGGTCGATGTAGAGGAACTTCCACCGAAGGGGACACTCCTCGTATGTGTGGAAGGAGGAATAGCTCAACGGGGAGGCGCTCGCCACGAGCGACCAGCCCATCGCCGGGCTATCTCATTTTGGGACCAGTAAGTCGGACGAGCAGCTACTTGGGTTGCGTCGGACCGAAATCGGCTGGCGGCTGACGGCCCCGCCTACGCAACACTCCCAAGGTAGCGAGTACGGCTGCGGCCGCCGAAAGGCTACCTATCAACGACCATGCCAAGGGGCCAAGATACGTGGAATCGGAGTGACTTAATCCAGTGCAGCCCATGCAAGCACCGATTGGAGAGAACGTGATCGCAACGGTCAGGCCATAGTCGTCAGAGAGGGCGAACGTTCCGGCCGACGGGTTCGCTACGTACCCCGATGGCCACGACACAACTCCCCACGAGTATGATCCATTCCGAAGGGAGACCGTTTGCAAGGTGGTCGTCACTTTGAACAACGTGCCGTTCACGGTGAACTCCCAGGTCGATCCGCTCGGAAGTCCGGTCTCCGAGAACACCACGTTGCCACGGCCACAGCCGGCGTAGCAAATCGTCGTAAAGTTAAGCACAATCGCCGGCGGTGGGGCCCCATCCACGGTGAAGTGACCCGCGGGTATCGGCAAGTAATCTCCGACGTTCGGCACCGTGTACGAGTAGGTCCCGTTCGGCAGGCTCTGCACCGGCAGCGTCGACGTGTTACTCGGCCCGAAGGTCACACCACCCGACGAACTCGATACCAACACCTTCCACGGCGTCTGGGCCACATCGCTG
>JASHSU010000160.1 GCA_030038605.1 Thermoplasmata archaeon
TCACGAGCGGTCGGAGGGTCCGGGTCGCGTCGGCGTAGGGGGGCTCGAACGGCGGCCCTTCCACATGGATGACGCGCGCGCCGAACTCGCCCAGGTACGTCGCGGCCCAAGGTCCCGCGACGAAGCGAGCCGACTCGAGGACCCGCAGGCCCGCGAGGGGGCCGAACGACGGGACGACCGGGTCGGACGACTCCGTACCGGACACCGTCGCGGAGCGAGGCCGGGCGCGATAACCCGGGGGGTTCAGAACGGAACCTCGGCCACCAAATAGCGCGCCCCCCTCGGTGACCGCATATGCCGGAACCGCCGTGGGTGCGACTCGAGGGTGCCAAATTTCGCGACGAACTCACGCGCTACAAACTCGCGAACCACCCATTCGCGACCCACCCGTTCTTCGCCCGGCTCGAGCGCGGTGAAGTTCCCAAGCTGGTGGTGCAGGCCTGGGTCCAGCAGTTCTACCCCTGGCTGGCGTCGGTCCCGATCGCGATGGCCGAGCGGTTCTCCAACTGCTCGTGGGAGCCGGTCAATGACCGGTTCCGCCGGATGATTCTCGACCAGCTCCTGGAGGAAGCCGGGGACCCGAAGGGGAAGGCGCCGGGTCACCCGGAGCTCTGGCTCCGGTTCTGCGAAGGGCTGGGGGTGCCGCGCGCCCAAGTGCAGTCGGCGCCGCTGTTGCCGAACACGATGGTGGCGATCGACGATTTCCTCTACACGAATCGGGTCCAGCCGTTCTATGTCTCGGCGGCCGGGTCGTCCGAGCCGCCGAACGTGCCCCTGTGCGCCCGTCTGTTGCCGGCCTTCCAGAAACATTACCATGTCGACGACGACCACCTGGAGTACTACCGGCTGCACGTCACGGCCGACGTGGAGCACAGCGAGTGGATCGGGGAGATCGTGGCAAGCTTCGCCTCGACCCCGGAGGTCCGGAAACAGATGTGGGACCAGATGATGCGGGGCTTCTCCATCCACGCCCTGCTCGTCGACGGCGTGCTCGCGGCGACGAACGGCGGGGCGCCGCTCAAGTCTAAATAGGGTACAACGGTGGGGACGTGCGATGACGGCACCGGCGCCCCGCGGATCTTGCGGGACGGGCCGGACGGCCGTCTCCACCTGGCTCTGGTGAACGGGAGGCGCCGGGACGGCGCCCCCCCGTCGTGTCTTCGACCGATCCGGGCGGGACCTCCCGAGCGCTTCCCTCGAGCGTGACATCACGGAGGGAAAACCATGTACGGCAAGACCGTCCGACTGCGTCGACTGTTCCCGTCGGCCGACCGCCGACTGTTCTCGGTGCCGCTCGACCACGCGGTATCGATGGGTCCGATCGACGGACTCGAGGAACTCGCCCCGCTCGCGCGCGACCTGCAAGACGGAGGCGTGGACCTGCTCATCGTCACCAAAGGCGCCGTCCGGGAGCTCGTGCCGGTGCTCGACCCCAAGACCCTCCTCGGCGTCCATGTCTCCGCGTCGACCAGCCTCGGACCGACCGCGAACCGGAAAGTGCTCGTCGCCACCGCGGCCGAGGCGGTGGGGCTGGGCGCGGACGTGCTCTCGGTCCAGGTGAACTTCGGTATCCCGGAGGAGGCCGACATGCTCACCGACCTGGGCCTGGCGGCCGACCAGTGCCGGCAACTGGGGCTGCCTCTCCTCTGCATGGCCTACGTGAAGAAGGACGGCGGCGGCACGCCCGACGAGCTACGTCACGCGGCCCGGGCGGCGGCGGACCTCGGTGCGGACATCGTGAAGACCAGCTACCCGGGCTCCCTGGACGAATTCCGCCGTCTGTGCCGGACCACCCCCGTACCGGTGCTCATCGGCGGCGGGGTCCGGGTCGAGCCGGAGGCGGCCTTCCTCCGACTCGTCGAGGAGAGTGTGCAGGCCGGTGGGGGAGGGATCTGCATCGGGCGGAATCTCTTCCAGCGCCGTCCGGTCGCTCCGCTGGCCCGTCGTATCGCGTCGTTGCTCCACGGGGCCTCCTAGGGCGCGGCGATGGCGCGTGAGCGGGTCGTCGTTCGGCCGGTCGCCCACGACCCGGCCGAACGGGCGGCGATCCTGGCCCGCGCTCGCATTCGGGGCTTCCGACGGTTCGTGCTCGCCGAGGCAGAGGCGGCGGAGAGTGCCGACCCGTCCGAGATCCTGCGCGAAGTCGAGCACGGTTTTCGCGACCCAACCGGCGCCGTGGTCCCCGTCGTTCGAGTCGCTTCCGAGGCCGAGCTCGCGGCCGCCGTCACGGCCACCGGCGCGGCGGGCACCCTCGCCGTTGAGTGGACGGCCGACCGAGTGATCCCACTCGAGAATGCCGTCGCCGCCCGCCGGGATCGGTTCGCCCTCTGGACGGTGGCCCGGACTCCCCGGGAGGTCCCCGGCGCCCTGGGAGCCCTCGAACATGGGGCCGACCTGGTCATCGTGGAGATCCGGACCCCCGAGGAGATCGACGAACTCGAGCGCCTCGTGGAAGGGCCGCTGCCCGCCGCGCTCGACTGGCAATGGGCGCCACTGACGGGGGTGGCCCCCGCGGGCGTGGGGGACCGCGTGCTCGTGGACACCACCTCCCTCCTTCGTCCGGAGGAAGGGCTGCTCGTCGGCAGCGCGGCGGCGTACCTGTTCCACGTTCCCAGCGAGGCCGAAGGCTCGCGATTCAGCCGGCCTCGGCCGTTCCGAGTGAACGCTGGCGCGGCCCACTCCTATGTCCTCCGGCCCGATGGAACGACGCGGTACCTTTCGGAACTGGAACCCGGCGACGCGGTACTGGTCGCCACGCCCGACGGTCCAGTCCGATCCGTGCGGGTTGGTCGGATCAAGGTCGAGCGTCGTCCGCTGGTCGTCCTCACCGTGCTGGACGGGAAGATCTCTCGGACCCTCTTCGCGCAGGAAGCCGAGTCCGTGCGGGTCACGACCGACAAGGGCCGCGAGTCCACCGCGACCGTTCGCGCCGGGGTACGGATCCGGGGCGTTCGATTGCCACCGGCGCGGCATCTCGGGGTCGCGATCGAGGAGGCCATCGAGGAACGATGACCGGCCGTCGGCCCCTTCAGGTGGTCACCGTCACCGGCCGGTCCGTCCGCGCGGTACGGAAGGAGATCGACGCGGCTCGACTCTCCGGGGCGGACCTCGTCGAGATCCGATTCGACCGGTGGAGCCCGGCCGGCCGGCGTCGCGCGGGCGAATTATTCCCGAGCGCGGCGCCGTTGGTAGCCACCTATCGGTCCCGGACGGAGGGCGGCGCGGGCGCCGACGACCGTTCGCGCCGCGCGGCGACCCTGTCCGCCCTCGCGGAGCATCCGTTCGCCTATCTCGACCTGGAGGCCGCACGGGACCGACCGCTGGAGGCGATGGCCGCCAGCCGAGGGGTGAAAGTGGTTCGTTCGACCCACGTGGTCGGCCCGGTCGATCTCGGAGCCCTGCGCTCCGCCGTCACGGAAGCTCCGCCCGACGGAGGGCTGGTGAAGGTCGTCATCCCCGCGACGCTCGAGGTCCTCGTGCGCGACCTGCTCCCGCTCGTCGACTCCCTCGCCGACCCCCGCCCGATCGTGCTGGCGACCGGACCGGCGGGCCCGCTCTGGCGGGGGTGGGCGGCTCGGCTCGGGCTTCCCTGGGTCTACTCGGCTCCGCCGGCGGGAATGGGGAGCGAGCCGGTCGAGAGGTCCCAGTTGCCCGTGGACCGTCTCGCTTCCTTCTTCGCCGCGCCCGACGCACCGATCTTCGCGGTCGTCGGCCATCCCGTAGCTCATTCGTTGAGCCCTGACATCCACCACGCCTGGATGCGACGGGCGGCGCAGGCGGGATTGTATGTCCCGCTCGACCTGTCGACCGAGTCCGAGATGCGGGCGGCGGTGCGAGAACTACCCCCCCGAGGCGTTCGGGGCCTGAACGTCACGCACCCGTGGAAAGGACTGGCGTTCGAACTGGCGGGCGAGCGATCGGAAGCCGCCGACGTGACACGGCAGGCGAACTGCCTCACCTTCACCGGTTCCGCGATCCGAGCGGACAACACGGATCTCAGCGCGATCGAGCGTCGATTAGCGGAACTCTCCGACGAGGGGAAAGTGCCCCCCGAGGGACTCTCCGTGCTCGGCACCGGCGGGGCTGCCCAGTCCACGTTGGCCGCCGCCCGGTCCCGGCACCTTGCCGCGACCGTCTACGGTCGGTCGACCCCGCGCACCGACGAGGTAGCCGCGCGGTATGGGGCGAGGGCGGGTCGAGTCGAGACCGCATCTCCGACGGGACTTCTGGTCCACGCCACGACCGTGGGGCGCGCCGGTTCCGGTCCGCTCGGACTCCCCCTCACCCGGTTGGTCGCGCCCGGTGGCCACGTGGTCGACTGGGTTTACGGTGCGGAAGTCCCGGTGGTCGCGGAAGCAGCCCGTGCCGCGGGGGCGACGTACGAGGACGGACGTCGTCTGCTCGTGTATCAGGCGGCGCTCAGTTACCGAGCCTGGTGGGGCGAGGGTCCGGATGCTGCCTCGGTCGCCGATGTCTTGCGGGAGGTCGGATGCACGGCGTAGCCCGTAGCTCCGCCGCATTGACCATCGTCAACGCGCTGCCGACCGGAGTCGGCTGTGCCGTTGGGATCGACCGGTTCGTTACGGTCGAAGTGAGCGCGGAGGCTTCCCCGCGGGACCGAGTCCGATGCGAACCGCCCGCGTCCGCCACGCCGCTTGTCCTCGCCTGCCTCGCCGAGGCCCGGGCGTGCACCCAGACCGACGGGGCGTGGGACGTGGCGGTACGCGTTCGATCGGACATTCCCTCCGGCAAGGGGCTCAAGAGTTCCAGCGCGGTCGCGACCGCGACCCTTCGGGCCGCCGGCCGAGCCTGGGGGGCGGAACTGGAGCAACTCGAGGCGGCTCGTCTTGCGGCCCGGGTGGGACGAGCGGTTGGGGTCAGCGCGACCGGTGCGCTGGACGACGCCCTGGCCGGCCTGGCGTCGGGCTTCGTGACCACCGACAATCGGACGGATACGGTGCTGCGCCGCGACGCGGTCGACCCGGAGTGGACCGCGCTGGTCTGCGTTCCCGCGGGGACCCACCCGCCGGCCCCCTCGTTGATGGCCGCGTTCCGGAACGTCGAGGCGGAAGGACGGCGTGCGGCGGACGCGGCCCGCGCGGGCCGGTACGCGGACGCGATGCAACAGAACGGAGCCCTGGTCGCGCGCGCGCTGGGCTACGACCGCCCCGCGTGGAGCGACGCCGTCGTACGAGCCGGGGCGGTGGCGTTCGGGATCAGTGGCCTCGGCCCCGCCGTCGGGGTCATCGTTCCACGGGACCGGGCCGACACGGCGCTGCACGCGATTCCGCCCGACGCCGGGGAGCGCTTCCCCGTGCAGTTCGCGCGCGAGGCAGCCCCGTGACCGTTCGTCGGGTGGCTCCGGGTCCCGTTCGAGGAACCCTTCGGGCTCCGCCGTCCAAGAGCTACACCCATCGAGCCCTCGTCGCGGGGTTCCTGGCCGGCCGGCGGTTCGTCGTCGCACATCCCCTCGACTCGGACGATACCCGAGCCACGGTCCGGGCCCTCGCGGCCCTCGGGCGACGTACGCGTCGGCGGCGTGGGAGCTGGGTCGTTGAGGGCCGCCGGCTCCGTACCCCGCCCCGGTCTTCCATCCAGTGTGGGGAATCCGGCACCACACTGCGGTTCGCCGTCGCGCTGGCGGCGACCGAGCCGTGGCCGGTCCGGTTTCGAGGTCGGGGTAACTTGCGTCATCGCCCGATGGCTCCCCTGCTCGGGGCCCTGCGCACGCTGGGCGCTCGTGTTGACCCGGGCGTCACGACACTTCCCTTCACCGTTCAGGGTCCCATCGAGGGCGGCCGCGTACGCGTCGATAGTTCCGAGAGCTCGCAATTCACCTCCGCCCTCTTGCTCGTCCTTCCCACGCTCTCCGCGGACTCGGCCCTGACCCTCACCGGGCGGGTCGTCTCGGAGCCGTACATTCAAGCGACGCAGGCCGTACAGCACGCGTTGGGCATTGTCTCCCGACGGCGGGGACGAACGTTCCGGATTCCCGGAGGGCAGTCCGTCCGCGGCCGCCGGTTCGATGTACCCGGCGACGCATCCTCCGCCGCCTATCTGTGGGCCGCCGCCGCATTGTGCGGAGGGCCGGTGACCGTGAAGGGGATCGACCCCCGGTGGCCCCAAGCGGACCTCGCCGTCCTCGACTTGCTCCGGTCGTCCGGGGCGCTCGTCCACCGGACGGGGAGTTCCGTCACCGTCCGGGCCGGACGGCGCCGGCCGTTTTCCATCGACCTCACCGCCTCGCCGGACTTGTACCCCCTGGCCGCAGTTCTGGCGGCGGCCGCCCCGGGCCGGTCCGTGCTTCGCGGGGCTTCCCACGTCGCGCTCAAGGAGTCGGACCGCCGAGCCGAAACGGTCCGCCTCCTCCGGGCCCTGGGCGCCCCCGTGCGAGCGACCTCGGCGGGACTGGTGGTCGACGGCGGCCACCCGTTCCGAGCGCTCGACCTGCGGGATCTGGCAGACCACCGCCTGTTGATGGCGGCGGCGGTGGCGGCCCGGGCAGCGAGCGCTTCCAGCCACCTGGGACCGGCCGAAGCCGTCCGGAAATCGTACCCCTCGTTCTGGCATGACTTGGATCACCTGACCGGAGGCGTCGGGCGATGATGTCGTTCGGCGAACGGTTCCGGGTGACGGTGTTCGGCTCGAGCCACGGACCGGAGGTCGGAGTGACGGTGGAGGGGATTCCGCCCGGCACCCCGATCGACGCGGAGGCGATCCAGACGGCCCTGGACCGGCGACGACCGGTCGGACGGAGGTTGGCCACCAAGCGCGCCGAGGAGGACCGGCTGGTCGTCGATCAGGGCGTACGCGAAGGGCGGGCCGACGGCACGGCGTTCCGCGCCCACGTCGCGAACGAGGATGTGCGGCGCGAGCCGTACGACCGCCTTCGGGACACGCCCCGCCCGGGCCACGCGGATTATCCCGCCCGGGTCCGGTACGGCCCGGACGCCGACCTTTCCGGGGGCGGGATCTTCTCCGGTCGCATGACGGTGGGTCTCGTCATCGCGGGGGCGATCGCGCGGTCGATGCTCGCCCCGCGGGGTATCGACCTGCTCGCGTTCACCCGCAGCATCGGGACCGAAACCTGCGCTCCGGCGGACGACGCCGACCTCTCCGCACTCCGCACCGCCGCGGGCCGGAACGAGGTCGGCGCGCCGGACCCGGTCGCGGCGGGGAGGATGGAAGAGGCCATCGCGGTGGCTCGCCGAGACGGCGACTCGCTCGGAGGTATTGTCGAACTCCGAGTGGACGGTCTCCCCGTCGGGTTAGGGGAACCGTTCTTCGATTCGGTCGAGAGCGTGCTCGCGCACGCCCTGTTCGCCATCCCGGCCGTCAAGGGCGTCGAGTTCGGAGCCGGATTCGGTGCGGCCCAACTGCGGGGCAGCGAACACAACGACCCGTTCGTGTGGGCCGGGGACCGCGTGCGCACGGCGACCAACCACGCGGGCGGCATCCTGGGTGGCCTTTCCACCGGCATGCCGCTGGTCGCGCGCGTCGCGGTGAAGCCGACGTCGTCGATCGCGAAGAGCCAGACGACCGTGAACTTGCGGACGCACGAGGCGACGACCCTCGTGGTGACGGGCCGGCACGACCCGTGTATCGTGCCCCGGGCGGTGGTCGTCGTCGAGCACGTCGCGGCGTTCGCCCTCGCGGACCTCGCCCTTCGCGGAGGATTCCTGGGATGACGGAGCCGGGCGTTCCGACGGCGATCCTCGGGGCCAGTGGGTACATCGGTCAGCACTTCGCCCGGCTTCTCGGAGACCACCCGGAGTTCGGCCGGCCGCGGCTGATCACCTCGGAACGGTCGGAGGGCCGCACCCTGGCGGACGTGTGGCAACTGGCCGAGGCCCCGCCCGGCTCGCTCGCCGACCGGCGATTGGAAGCGGCGTCGCCGGCGGCCTTGGCGCGGTCGGGAGTTCGCCTCGTCTTCTCGGCCTTGCCCTCGGGGACCGCGGGAACGATCGAGTCGGAACTGGTGCGACGGGGCGTGTCCGTGTTCACCAACGCCTCCGACCATCGCATGGACGCCCGGGTCCCGCTGATGGTGCCCGAGGTCAACCCCGGGCATCTGGCCCTCGCGGCCCGGCGACCCCGGGGCCACGGACTGCTGGTAGCGGACCCGAACTGCTCGGCGGCGGGTCTGGTCCTCGCCCTGGCCCCGATCGTGCCACGGCTTCGGCCGAAGGCGGTCCACGTTACCACCTATCAGGCGCTCTCGGGCGCCGGGTACCCGGGCGTCCCGTCCCTGGCGATCGCGGACAACGTCGTCCCGTTCATCGGTGGGGAGGAGGAGAAGGTCGCCCGTGAGTCTGCGCGCATGCTGGGGACCCTTCGGGGGTCCTCGGTCGTGCCCACGAAGGTTCCTTTTGTCGTGCACTGCGCCCGGGTCGGGACGCGCGAAGGGCATCTCGAAGCGGTGACCGTCGAGACGACGGCCCGGCCGAGCCGGGACGACCTCGAGGACGCCTGGCGAGCATTCGACCCGCTCGCCGGACGTTCGCTTCCGACGTCCCCCCACCCGCCGATCGAGGTTCGGCGCGAGCCCGACCGACCGCAACCGATCCGGGACCGTTGGGCCGGACACCCCGCCCGCGCTCGAGGCATGGCGGCCGTTGTCGGGCGGATCCGGTGGGAACCCCCGTACCTTCGTTTCTTCGTTCTCTCCCATAACGCAGTTCGGGGAGGCGCGGGAGGTTCGGTGCTCAACGCCGAACTGGCCCTCCGGGAAGGCTTGCTCGACCGCGGAGCCCGACGATGAAAGCGCCTCGGGTCCTCAAGTTCGGGGGCGCCTCGCTCTCCGACCTCGACCAGGTCGTGCGGGACGTCCGGGCGGCCCGGGCGGACCAACGCCCCATTGTCGTCGTCGCCTCGGCTCGCGAGGGCGTCACGGACCGGCTGACGGACGCGCTGGCCCATCCCCGGTCGGAGGCGCGGCATCGGAGCGCCCTCGCGGCGATCCGGGTCCTGCACCCGGGTCTCTCCGTCGGGGGCCGGCGCCATCTGACCCGGCTCGCCCGACTTTTCCGCCTGCTGGAGTCCGGTCCCCGCGCCGACGCCCCACTCGCCGACCGGGTCCTGAGTCAGGGGGAGCGGCTCGCCGTCGACTGGCTGGCGCAGCAGCTCCAGCGGGCCGGAGTCCCGGCCGTGCCGGTCGAGGCGGACCACCTGGGACTCATCACGGACAACACCTACGGGGCCTCCTGCATCCTATTCGACCGGTCCGGTCCGGCCGTCCGGCAGGGCCTCGGGCGACTGCTCCGGGCGGGTCAGGTACCGGTCGTCACCGGCTATTTCGGTCGCAGCCTCGAAGGTCGTGTGGCGACCTTAGGTCGCGGAGGTTCGGATTACGCCGCCGCCGGGATCGGAGCCATCCTCGGCGCCGAACGGGTCGACCTGGTCAAACGCCACGTCGCGGTCCTCTCCGCCGACCCGAACGAGGTGCCGGGCGCCCGCCCGCTACCGGAGCTCTCGTACGAGGAAGCCGAGGAACTCGCCCAGTTTGGCGCCCGCGTGCTGCATCCGCTGACCATCGAGCCCGCCCGCGCGCACGGTATCGTCCTGCACGTACGCTCGCTGGGTGAGCCCCGGGTCGAGACCACCATCGGACCCTCGCAGAGCGGTCGAAGAAATCGCGCTCTCACGGTCCTTCGACCCCTCCGTCTCCTCCGGCTCCGGGTGCCCGGCGGACGGCAACGCCCCGGCATCGTCGCGGAAGTCTCGGAGCGCCTCGCCTCGGCGAAGGTGAACCTCGTCCAACTCTACACGTCCTCCGCCTTGCTCTGTCTAGTACTTGCGCCGGAGGAGGTCATGCCCGGACTGCGCGCTCTGGCACCGCTGACACGAGAAGCGGCCGTGATGGTCGAGGGGCCCTTCCGCGTGGCCCTGGTGACGGTCATCGGGGACGGCGTCCTCTCGGACATCGACCGGATACCGGGGTCGGTCGTCGCCTCGGCGGAAGGGTTCAGTGCGACGCCCCGGGCCCTGTCGGTGGCCGTACCCGAGGAAGAAGGGCCGCTCGCCCTACGCGCGTTGCACCGCGTGCTCGTGGAGGAGAGCCTCGCGACGTGACCGACCCGTGGTCCGAGTTTGCCGCCGGGGCCGACGCGGCGGAGTCGGCCGTATACTTCGAGCGGGCGCCCGGCCACGCCGGACGGAGCGGGTATGCTGCCTGGTTCACCGGAAACGAGCCGGGCCATTCGCTGCATCGGCTCTCCGACCTCCAGGAGCTGGAGCGAGCGGCCGGCGTCCACCTGCGACGCCACCCCCGCGGTGCCGTGATGGGGTATCTGGGATTCGACGCCGTGGGCCTCATCGAACCGGTCCTGGGTTCGGGACCGACCGGCTCTCCGTTTCCTCTCGGGGAGTTCTACCTGGCCCCACGCATCCATGCGCGGACCACGCGAGGGCGTCCGCGAGAGCCCGAACCCGCCGCCTCTCGGCCCTTGGCCCCGCCCATCGAGGACTCGTTGTCCCGACCCTCCTATCTCCGAGCCGTCCACCGTTTGCGCACGGCCATCCGGGACGGTGAGGCGTTCCAGGTAGTGTTGGCCCACCGCCGAACCTGGCCGAGACCGGCCGACCTGCTCGCCAAGGCCGGACGTCTCCGCGCTACCGAGCGATTCGCGTTCTTCTACTATCTCCGGTTCGGCGATCGAGTGGTCGTCGGGGCTACCCCGGAGTCGGTCGTCGAGGTCGACGGCCGACGGGCGCGGGTCAACCCCATCGCCGGAACGATTCCCCGGGGGCCCCGGGCCGGTCGGGGACCACTGCACCGGGATCGGAAGGAACTCGCGGAGCACCGGATGCTGGTCGACCTGGCTCGGAACGACCTGGGCCGCGTCGCCGTTCCGGGCTCCGTCCACGTCGTCGCCACGGAACGGCGCGTACGGTACGCCCGGTTGGAACACCTCGTCAGCCGCGTTTCGGCCCGGCTGGTCGACGGCACCACTCCCTGGGACGTCCTCCGCGCCACGTTCCCCGCCGGTACGGTCAGCGGCGCACCGAAGATTCGGGCGACCGAATGGCTGCGCCGCGAGGAGCGGACCTGGCGAGGTCCGTACGCCGGCGCGGTCGGCTGCCTGCGTGCCGGGGGACGGGGCGATTGGGCTCTCGCGATCCGGGGCGGATTCGCCGCCGGCAACCGACTCTACACGGCGGCGGGCGCGGGCGTGGTCTACGGCTCGCAGCCGGAGCGGGAGTTCGATGAGACCCTCCTCAAGCTATCTCACGTGGAAACGACCTTGGTCGAGGGTGCGGCATGAGAGTGCTGCTGGTCGACCACGAGGACTCGTTCGTCTACAATATCGCCCAGGGCCTCGCGGCTCAAGGGGCCCGGGTAACGACCCTGCGGTCGACGCGCCCTGTTCGCGACGCGCTCCGCTGCGACCCGGACGCCGTCGTCCTGTCGCCGGGTCCCGGTCATCCCTCCGACCGTCGCTTGACGGCGCTGAGCCGCGCGCTGTTGAAGCGGTGGGACGAGGAACGGCCGTTTCTCGGGGTGTGCCTGGGCCACCAGCTAATCGGCACCCACTACGGGGCGGTCGTGCGTCCCGGTAGGGCACCCGTCCACGGCGAGGCCGGGCCGGTCGTCCACGACGGTCAGGGTGTGTTTCGCGGTGTGCGGTGCCCGACCCCCGGGGCCCGATATCACTCGCTCATCGTGGAAGAGCGCGGGCTCCCCGCCTCGCTCGAAATCTCCGCGCGGGACCCGGACGGAGTGATCATGGGGATGCGGCACCGGCACCGGGCGGTCGAGTCGGTCCAGTTTCATCCGGAGTCGTACTTGACACCCGAGGGGGGCCGTATGCTGTCCAACTTTCTTCGAGGGACCCGACGGTGAGTCGGTCCACCCTGGCCCGGTTGCTGGAGGCGAAGCCCCTTCGACCTCGCGAGGCGCGTACCGTGCTCGACGAGCTCACGAATCCAGCGGCGCCCGAGCTCGAGCGAGCCGCCCTCCTGATCGCCCTCACCTCCCGTCCCGCCTCCGGAGTGGAGTGGGCCTCCCTGGCGGGGGAGCTCCGACGTCGCGCGGTGCCGGTCGGGGTAGGGTCGGCGCGTCGAGCGATCGACCTCTGCGGCTCCGGAGGTGCCCCCCGTCCGTCGTTCAACGTTTCGACGGTGAGCGCGTTCGTGGTCGCCTCGGCTGGCGTGCCGGTGCTGAAGCACGGGAATCGGAGCGCTCGCGGACTCTGTGGGTCGAGCGACCTGTTGGAGGCCCTGGGCCTCCCGGTCACGACGTCCCGCGCGTTCGGCCGGGCCTCCTACCGGGAGGAGCGACTGGCCTTCCTACACGCCCCGCTCTATCATCCGGCCACGGCGGCGGTCGCCCCGCTCCGCCGGGCCCTCGGGATTCCGACCATCTTCAATCGACTCGGACCCCTGTCGAACCCGGCCCGCGTCGGCGCGCAGGTCGTCGGCTGGGGGTCACGGGCCGAGGGCCCGGTGGTCCGGGAGGCTCTCCAGCGGTTGGGTGTCGGCCACGGAGCGACGATGACGTCCGAGGACGGGTGCGACGAATTCTCGCCGAAGCGACCCACCCATCTCGTCGTGTGGCATCATCGCCGGCACCGGACGGTCCGGGTGATCCCCTCGGATTATCTGGACCGCGAGGACCGCCACGGGCCGTGGGGACCGCTCGTGCCGCACGAGGCGGCCGAGGAGACCGAGCGGATCCTGGCCGGGGGCGGAGGGGCGCGACGGGGATCGGTACTTCTCACGGCCGGCGCGGCCCTCTGGGTGACCGGGCGAGCCCGCACGTTCCGCGCCGGCGTCGAGCGGGCCCGGCTCGAGCTGGACGGAGGCGGCGCCGAACGTCGACTCCGTCGCCTGCGTCACATCGCCGAGCGTTACCGCGGGGGGGCACGCCGATGACCTCGGGGTTCCTCCGGCACATGGTCGCGGCCACCCGGGCGGACATCGCCCGCGGCGACTACCTCACGGAGATACCGGAGCGGAAGTACGGAACTCGACCCTCGCTGCGCGCGGCCCTCGTCCGCGGCACGCTCATCGCGGAGTACAAACGCCGCTCGCCCGGGGCGAGCACGCCGGGCCTACCCCAGGGCTCGGTCGAGACATTCCTGCGGGGGGCGGCGGAGGCCGAAGCGTACTCGGTTCTGGCCAGCCGACCAGAGTTCGGCGGGGCGCCCGCGGACGTGGCGGCGGTCGCCGCGGCAACCGCCCGCCCGGTGCTGTTCAAGGATTTCGTGGTGTCCCCGGTGCAGATCGAGGCGGCCCGGCGCGCGGGGGCGAGTGCGGTCCTGCTCATCGCCCGGCTGGAGGACGCCGGCCTGCTGGACCAGCCGCTCTCGTCCCTCGCGCAGGTCGCGCACGACCGCGGCCTCGAGGTCCTGCTGGAGTGGCACCGTCGGGCAGAGCTAAGACGCACGGAGGACGTACCCGCGGACGTGTTCGGAATCAATGTCCGGGACCTCGATACGCTCGAGATTCGGCGGGACGTCGCGGCCGAAACGTTCGCCGCCGCCCGGGACCGGCACCCCCTGGTCGGGATGAGTGGCGTACTCGGACCCGAGCAGGCCCAGACGTTCTGGGAGGATGGAGCGGACGCGCTGCTCATCGGATCGGAGCTCGCCCGTACGAAGGACCCCGCGACGTTCCTTCGAGGTCTGAGGCCGGTCGCCGGCCGGAGCGGAGCATGAAGACGTTCGTGAAATTCTGTGGGCTATCGACGCCCGAGACGGTCGCCGAGGTGCCGGCGGGGGGAGCGGCTGGATTCGTCCTCGACGTACCCACCTCGCCGCGGAACCTGACGCTCGAGCGGGCGACCGAGTTGATCCCGCTCGTACCGAACGAAGCCGAGGCATGGGCGGTCGTGGTCGACCCGTCGGCGGACCTGATCCACCGGCTCTTCGACGAGGTCGGGGTCGACCGGGTCCAGGTCTACGGCCCCGTGCCCGAGGGCCTCGATTTTCTGGAGCTGCACCATCTGGTCCCTTCCGTCCCGGTGCCGTCGACGCCGGCGGGCGGGGCGGACCCGACCGTCCCTCCCGCCGAGTCGTTCCCGCGGATCCACCTCGACGCGGCCGGTGGCCCGGTGCCGGGCGGGAGCGGCACCCGTCCGGACTGGGAAGTCTGCGCTCGACTGGTCGATGCGAACCCCGGGCGGAAATTCATTCTCGCCGGTGGATTGACGGCCGAGAACGTCGCGGACGCCCTGGCCACCGTGCGTCCGTGGGGCGTCGACGTCTCCTCGGGGACCGAGACGTCGCCCGGCCACAAGGATGTCGCGAAGATGCGGGCCTTCGCCGCGGCGGTGCTGGCGACCGAGACGTCCCATGCCTAGGCACTTCGGGCCGTACGGCGGCGCCTTCGTCCCGGAAACGCTCGTACCGGCCCTCCAGGAGCTGGACGGTGCCTGGCGCGCCGCCCGGAAGGACCCTGCGTTCCGGGCGGAGCTCCGTCGTTTGTCCCGGACGCTCGGAGGACGCCCCACGCCCCTGTACTTCGCCGCCCGACTGACCCGCCGGGCGGGGGGCGCGGAGATCTGGCTCAAGCGGGAGGACCTGGTCCACGGCGGGGCGCACAAGTTCAACAACGCACTCGGGCAGGGTCTCCTGACCCGACGGATGGGCAAGCACCGGTTGATCGCCGAGACCGGCGCGGGCCAGCATGGCGTGGCGACCGCGATGATCGGCGCGGCCCTCGGTCTGCGCACCGAGGTGTACATGGGTGAAGTCGACATGGAGCGCCAACGTCCCAACGTCGACCGGATGCGCTTGCTGGGGGCCACGGTCCATCCGGTCACGACCGGCCGCCGCACGCTCAAGGACGCGATCAACGCGGCGCTGCGCGACTGGATCGCCAACGTCCGCACGACCCATTACCTGCTGGGTTCGGCCGTCGGGCCGCACCCGTACCCCTCCCTGGTCGCGGACTTTCAGAGTGTCATCGGCAAGGAGATCCGACGGCAATCGACCGCCGCGTTCGGACGGCTCCCCGACTTGGTGGTCGCGTGTGTCGGCGGCGGCTCGAACGCGATCGGGACGTTCCATCCGCTCCGACGGACCCGGGTCGAGCTGCTCGGCGTCGAGGCCGGAGGCGTCGGTGGCCGCGGCCCGGGGGCGGCCTCGCTCACGCGCGGGCGCCCGGGCATCCTCCACGGGAGCTTCTCCTACGTGCTGCAGGACCACGACGGCCAGGTGGCGGAGACCGAGAGCATCTCCGCCGGCCTGGACTACCCTGGCGTCGGGCCGGAGCACGCCTGGCTCCGGGACACCGGGCGGGCCCGCTATGTGGCGGTGCGGGACCGGGACGCCCTGCGGGCGTTCCACTGGCTGGCCGAGGACGAGGGGATCCTGCCCGCGCTCGAACCGTCGCACGCGCTGTTCGCCGCGGTCCACGAAGCCCGCCGACGACCCCGGCGCGAACGGATCGTCGTGACCCTCTCGGGACGGGGCGACAAGGACCTCGCGGTGGTGACCCGTGCGGCTCGGTGAAGCGCTCGCCGCGGCCCGGCGCGACGGTCCGCTCCTGGTCCCCTACGTGTTGGTCGACCGGCGCCGCGCCCACCGCTGGACCGCGCTCGCTCGCGCCCTGCGCGAGGGCGGGGCGGCCGCGGTCGAGCTGGGTTTTCCGTTCTCCGACCCGATCGCCGACGGGCCGGTCCTGGAGGCCGCGGGCGGTCGCGCTCTGGCCGACGGTACGCGTTGGTCCGACCTGGAACGCGCCGCGCGCGCCGTGGCTCCGATCCTGCCGACCGCCGTCATGACCTACGCCAACCCGGTCTGGCACCGCGGTCTGGCCCCGGCGCTGGTGCGCCTGCGTTCCTGCGGGGTCAGCGGGCTGATCGTTCCGGACCTCTCGTACGAGGAGTCCGCCCCCTGGTCCCGCGCCGCCGGCGTCGCCGGCATCGACCTGGTCCTCCTCGCGGCCCCCGGTCTCGCGTCGTCCCGCGTCGGCCGGATCGCCCGGCGGAGCCGGGGCTTCCTGTATCTGGTGTCCCGGTACGGCACGACCGGCGTGGGGCCGGATCGTGCGTCCGACGACCTGGGCCGGCTCGTTCGGGCCGCCCACGCCGCCCAGCCTCGCCTGCCGGTCCTCGTGGGGTTCGGGGTCCACGACGCCGAGTCGGCGGACCGGGCCCGGGCGACCGGAGCCGACGGGGTCGTGGTCGGCACCGCCCTCGAGCAGCGGATCGCGCGCGGGGACGGGGAGCGCTCGATCGCCCGCTGGCTCCGCACGCTGAACGGCCGAGCGTCCGACTAGATCGCGTTCACCAGGAACCCGAGGACGAACCCGACCAGGATGCCGGCGTAGATGATCTGCTGCTTCCGGTAGCTCGCCTCGGGCGTGTCGGCCGGCCGGAACGCGACGCGGAGCATCGGGAGGATGGAGTAGAGGATCGCGCCGATCGCGAGCGCGTCGAAGACGACGTCGAGCAGGTCCGAGTTGTAGTAGTAGCCGACCACGCCGCCGATGATCGTCGGCAGCCCGCCGACCAGGAACAGACCCACGAGGACGCCGATCGCCCGCTCGCCCTTGCCGAGGAGCGGCGCGGCGATCGGGAACCCCTCGGTGACGTTCTGGAGGAAGAACCCGACGAAGATGACGGTGAGCAGTCCGGTGAGGCCCACCGCCCAGGTGGCGCCGAAGACGAGTCCCTCGGTCAGGTTCTGGAAACCGATCGCGGCGGCCACGACGAGCGCCATCGTCCGCGGGGGGAGCGCACGACCGGGCGTCCGGTGTTCGATCGCGAACAGGATCAGATAGCAGAAGACGACGGCGAGGACGAACGCGAGGGCGTAGGCGCTGTTCGCCAGGTACGGGCTGGCCGGGTTGGTGTAGATGATCGTGGCGGCGTCGCTGAAGACGTCCGCGAGCAGGAAGATCAGGATCCCGATCGCGACGGCATTCAACAGGGCGATCGTGCGCGAGGCGATCGACTTCGCGAGGACGATCGGAAGCGAGAGGAAGATCGAGAGGCCCATCACCGCCGAGAGGGCGACGAGCTCCGGGAACCCGCCCATGCCGCTCGATGGCTGCCGCCGCGGGTTATAAGATAGGCCCCGGGGGGGTTCGACGCTTAGGAAGGCGCAGGTTCACGGGCGAACCCGCTCGAGCGAAAGGAACCGCACGCGCTCGGCGGCGCCCACCCCGGCCATAAGGAACTCCTTCCGCACACCCTGCGCGACGCGGACCCCGCCGGCGACCGTGGGCCAACGCGTGCGATGGGAATCCGGTACCGCTTGCACGAGGTACCGGGCGTGCGCGTGCTCGGGGTTGCGGGGGTACGCGCGGAAGTGGGCGCCGTACTTGAACCCCGTTTTCACGACGAGGTGGCGGGCTCGCAGCTCCCGGTAGGCCGCCAGGCGCTCGTCGAACCCCGGGTCGAGTCGTCGGGCCCGGACGTGGAGACGGACGATCGGTACGGGCCGACCGGTCGTCGTGTCCCGAAGGACCAACTGGCCGGACGCGACGAGGTACGCGGCTTCCAGTAGACTGAGCTCCAGGCGGGCTCCGACCCGACTCCCGTAGGCCAGCTTCTGTCCGAGCAACTCGGTCGCCGCGGCGTCGTGGACCGTGACGCGGTCCCCCGAGAGCAACCCCTCGGCCGGGGCGGCGAGCGGGGTGGCCGGCAAGGCCCCGGTAGGGGACGGTCGCCGTACGCGATAGTACGTGAGGTCGGACTCCTCGTCCACGACGGCGAGCAGGAGGACCTTCTTGGCCGACTGAGCCCGTTCGCCCAGGTCGAACAGCCGCGCCAGGTCGAACGGCTCGCGCTCGCTGATCGCCTCGACCCAGAAGCGGGACGGGGTCTTGTGCAGGGTCCCCCCCCGAGGAAGGACCGCGAAGGCCACCGGAGGTGTGCTGGCGCGGACGACGTATCCGCGCTGTCGCAGATCCCGGTAGACGAGGTACCGGACGGCGAACCCCGGGTCCCGACGGACGGCGTGCCGGAACACGTCGCGCCAGGGGACGGCTCGATCCCGCCCGTCGACGACGGCTACCCGGTCCATCTCCGCGAGGTAGACCGACTCGTACCGGTCGAGGACGAGCGCTCCGCCGGACTGAGGGGCGCCGAAGAACCCCTTTCCGTAGATGGCCGACGCCTCGCCGGCGTCCGCGACCCGGACGGTCGCGTCGTCCTCGAGCCGGCCGCTCACGACCGTGCCCGCCGCAGGTCCTCGAGCGTCGCCAGGGCTTCCAGCCGGACCCCGAGCGCCGCCAGGCGCTCCACGGCCCCGGCCTCCCGGTCGATGACGACCAGACACCGGTCGACGAGGCCCCCGGCGGACCGCACGATCTCGACCGAGCGCTGGGAGCTGCCCCCGGTCGTCGACACATCCTCGACCAGCAGCACGCGCTCCCCGGGCCGGATCTCGCCCTCGTACGCCTGTCGGGTTCCGTGCTCTTTCGCCGCCTTCCGCAGGATCACGTAGGGGTGCCGCGTCCGGAGCGCCGTCGCGACCACGAGCGGCACGGCACCGAGTTCCATGCCAGCCAGCCGGTCGACCGTCCCCACCCGTTCGGCGAGGGCCGACGCCATCAGGTCGAGCCGCTCGGGGTTCGGCCAGGCTCTCTTCACATCGATGTACACGTCGCTCGTCTCGCCCGAGGCCAGGGTGAATTCGCCGAACCGAACGGCCCCGGCGTCCAAGAGCATCGCGACCAGGGCCCCCCGATTGGGCGCGCGCGAGGAGGGTTCGTTCACCAGGGCACCTTCTTCAGGCCGAGCTTGAAGCCGACCCAGTTAAAGGCGGCGTGCAACACGAGCGTGAAGAACAGGAGCCATAAGACCGCCACTACGCTGCCAAAAACGCCCCAGAACAGGGGACGGTAGAAGACAAGGCCCAGCCCGATCGGCACGAGGACGAACGGAAGCTGGTCCAGCAGGAACGTCCGGGCTCCGCTCGGGACGTTCAGCCGGCGCTTCACGAACGAGCCGAGGGCGTCGCCCGTCATCGCCCCGAACGAGAGCATCGCACTGAGCGGCACGGCGGCCCAGAGGTTCGGCGCGAGCTGGGGTACGACCTGCCACACGGGCGGGGCGACGAGGATGAGCCAGGCCAGGAAGAGCCCGAACGGGATCGTGGCGAAACCGGCGAACAGGAATCCGGACCACGTTTTCGACGAGCCCAGCACCCTCCGCCCGTCGCGCGGCCAGGTCCGTCCGAAATCCATCGGCGGACCGCGGCCCTTGGGCAGCGTGGCGAAGGCGTTGGCGATGTAGACGGGGATCATCAGCCACAGCACGGCGAGCGCGCTCGCGAAGATGGGGTTCAGTGGGGTTCCCCCCTCACGGCTCGCGGACGAAACGTTCGATCGCGGTCACGACACCCGCCAGAAGGCGCGGGTCGACGCTCTCCTCCGCATCGTGGATGTTCGACGCCACGTCCATCGACCCGAAGACCAGCGCGGGAAGGGGACCTCCCGTTCGGGCCGTGAGGCCTCGAATGGCGCTCGCATCCGTGCCGCCATACTCGCCCCGGATCCCGGGCGAGCCGACCGTGTCCGCGAGGATCCGCTGAAGTCGGACGGCCTCCGGAGCCCCGGGAGGCAGCGCGTAGCCCGCCCGACATCGAGCCGGCGGGGCGTCGATCCGGCCGTGCGGTGCGCGCGCCGCGGCCCCGGAGCGGACGAATTCGAGACCGGACCGCAGGCCGTCCTCGAGCTCCATCTCGGGCGTGAGGCGGAGGTCGACCGCGAACGTCGCGACCTCAGAATCGGCTCCGTTGAGCCAGCCCCGGTCCACCGCGGCCCGGAGCAGTTGGAGGGCGACCGGGACGGGGTTGTGACCCCGGTGCGGGTAGCCGCCGTGGGCTGCCTCGCCGATGACCTGGAACGCCCGGGCGCCGGTGGGAACGTTCAGCGCCGTGGCTCCGCCGGCTTCGAATCGGTAGGGGGCGGGAACGACCGAGCGCGCGCGCTCCGGGAGGGCGTCCAGCTCCTCCGGCGGACCGCCGAAGACCAACGTGACCGCCCGGGCGATCTGGTTGGCCGCGTCGTTCTCCGAGTGCGCCGCGACGAGACGCACGCCCGCGGGGAACGGCTCATGGGCCGTCACGTCGAAGCGGGTGACCGTCGCCCGGCCCGTGATCACGGGCTCCGGCGCATGTCGCTCGGGCCAGTCCGGTGAGGGCAGTTCCGATTTCCAGGTTCGGGCGAGCTCGTGCAGCCCCACCAGAACGTCACCGTACGCGAGCGTCTCCCGCAGCGGGACCGGCTGAGAGAAGGAGGCATCGAGGAACGCGACGCCGCTCGAGCCCGCGATCGCCTCGGGACCGGCGTCCGGGATGAGTACCACGTCGCCCTCCAGGATCCGATCCCGGCTCCCGGAAGGGAGGGCCTGGTCGTGGTGCTTGACCGCCTCCACACCTCCCTCCCCGCCGGTTTCCTCATCGCAGCAGGCGACCAGACGGACGTTCCGTGGGGGCCTCGGGCCGTCGGAGAGCCGACCGAGGGCGAGCAGCGACCCGACCACGCCGCTTCCAAGGTCGTCGTTGGCCCCGCGGGCGTAGAGGCGTCCGTTCGACCGGGCGGTCAGCGTGTGCGGGGGACTCTTCCAACGGACGAGCTGCTCGGCGGGCACCGGGACGACGTCGTAGTGGGCCAGGATCACGACCGTCTCGGACGCTCCGACGTCCAGGTCCGCGATGACGTTCGGTCGGGGGATACCGCGCCAGGTGCCCGGCACGTCGCCGACGACGGTCGGGTCGTAGACTCGCGTCGTGAGGCCCCGCTCCCGGGCGGCCCGCACGATCGCGTCGGCGGTCCGACCGTAGTTCGGCTTCTCCCACCGCCCGTGACCGGGGTCTTCGAGGTTGGTCGGAGCGGTCGCCACGAGCTGGGTGAGCAGGCGGAGGCCTTCCTCCCCGAGGTAGGTCCGAGGGTCGACGTCCGGACCGTCGGCCGACACAGGGACCCCCTAGTGCAGCGCGAACACGACGACGAGCGAGCCCGTGAGCAGCAGGAGGAACGTCGCGACGAACATGTACGTGAACATCGACAGGGTGTCCCCGAGCGAGGTCAAAAGGCGTGCGGTGAAGCCCGGGCCCAACACCGGCACGTCGGGCACTTCCTTGGAAGCGAACCGCATCTCCGCCGGTCCCAGGTCGGACAGGGCCGTGCGCACGGCGTCCATCGCCCCACGGAGGAGCGCGTCGGTCGTCAGCCGCTCGCCGACCGGATTGATCCCTCCGTCGACCTCGTGGACGACATGGTTGTCGGTCGTCAACACCTCGGCGTGGTCCACGACCTGTTCGAGGGCCGCCACCAGGGGCCCACGCCGACCCACGATCAGGTTGTTCCCGTCGATCAAAACGTAGGCGTTCGTGGTGCCGTGGACTTTCACCACGAGCGCGCGGATGCCGTGGGGACCGATGCCGTCGCGCCCGATGTCGTAGCCGGAGGTGACGCCGACGCCCACCTCGACGGGTCCGTCGGCCGCCGCCGAGGTCGCGGTCCGGATCGCCGCGGCGGCGTCCGCCTGCAGTTTCGCCGCGGCGGGGGTACCGTAGGTGACGTCACCCTGGCCCTCCACGTACGAGTTGTGCGCGTCCACGAGCGCGATCCGGGGGCCGCCCGGTTCGGTGAGCTCCCGTACGAGGCGGTCCGCTACACCGTAGGCAATGTCATCGGTGGGCTCGGGGGCGCGGCTGACCACGACCAGTGCGACGTCCCCGAGGATCTGGGCCCGCGCGTACGAGCCCGGGCCGGGGGCGACGAGCGGACTGCCGCGCGACGGGAGCGCGGGCCCCAGGTGACCCAGGAGCTCGCGGCCCGCTGCTCCGACGCGGTCCAGCTCGGCTTGCGACGGGAGGTCCAAGTCGTGGTCCGACGGGGTGTGAGGAACCAGGACGGTGCCTGCCGCCGGGCCCAGCTGTTCGGCCAGCTTGCGGGGCAGGTCGCTCGCTCCCAGGGCCGCGAACGGACCGGGATGGACGGTCGGGAGGGCGACGGTCACAGGCGGCTTGCCCGCCCGAGCGAATTGGAGGAGGCTGACCCTCAGGTCCGCCGGCTGGGCGAATTTGAGGAAGAACGCCTCCAGCGCCCGGGTCGCGGCCGTGTCCCGCTGACCGACGTGGTCCAGGAGCGGCCGGATCAGGCTCACGCCCGAGCTCTGGAATTCCCGCCGAAGCGGTCGGTCCGCGGCCCGCAGGAGGGCGGCAGCACAGCCCACGGCGATGAGGGCGATGACGACCATCGCGGCCCCCTCGGCGACGGAGGAGGGGAGGAGCAGCAGGACGAACAGGGCGTACAGCACGGGCTGCACCAGGGCGACCGGCAGCACGCGGGCGTGGCTCGGACGCGCGATACCGAAGAGAGAGATCTCGCGGAACCAGAGCAACGGCCCGACCAAGAACGCGGCGAGAAACTCGACCCCGGGCGTGGCGGAGGGGGCGAGGACGAGCGCGAGCCGCCAGAGCGCGGCCAAGGGCAGTTGGAAGACCAGGCCGGACAGGGCGAGGAACCACGACCGGTGGAACTCGAAACGACCTCCGAGGGCGGCGACCAACGGCGTCGTGAGCGCCCCCGCGACGAGGGCCGGGAGAAGGAAGACCAGCCACCACCCTTCGAGGAACGGGACGGTCGAGTCGCCGAAGACCAGGGCACTCAGGGGGGCCGCGGCCACCACGGCCAGGGCGATGGTGACCGCGGGCGACGGTGCCCGGAACAGCAGATGACCCCGCTGTACCCCGGCCTGCGGAGAGGCCATGGGCTCAGTCGCCGCCACGAGCCCTCCGCACTTCGTCCAGGATGCCGCGGAACGCCGGTCCGACGCCTTCCTCTTCGGTGATCGTTCCGGTAACGAGAGCGTTCGCGCCGGCCTCGAGCAACTGCCGGGCCTCGTCGGCCGAGCGGATGCCGCCCCCGACGAGGATCGGGATCGACAGCGCCTCCCGGACCGCGCGGACGATGGGGACCGGCACGGGCGCCGGTGCGCCGGAACCCGCCTCGAGGTAAACAAACCGCATCCCCAGGTATTGGGCCGCCAGCGCGTAGCCGACCGCCACGTCCGGGGCGTCGCGCGGCACCGCGTCGACCTCGCCCACCTCGCCCACCCGCATTCCGGGCTCGATGACCAGGTAGCCCAGCGGTATCGGCTCGAGTCCCAGCGCACGGACGGCGGGGGCCGCCTTGGCGTGGGCTCGTACCACGAGGTCGAGCCGGCGCGAGTTGAGCAGGCTCATGAAGAGGACCGCGTCGGCCTCCGGACTGAGCGAGCCCGGGCCCTCCGGGAAGATGATGGCGGGCACGGGGACCGCCGTCTTCACGGCCTGAGCGGTGGCGCCCATCTTGGACGGGGTCATCCCGGTCGAGCCACCCAGGAGGATGGCGTGGCTCCCATGAGCCACCGCCCCGGCCGCGACGCGGCCCGCGACCTCGCTCGGAGATTTGTCGGGGTCGATCAGGGTGAAGTGGATGGGTCCCTCCGCCATCCGCGCAAGCAGGTAGCGCTCGACCTTCCCCCGATGAGGAGCGCCGGTCACCGGAACGCCACCGCCAGGAACGCCAGCAATGCGACCGACATCCCGACCTTGCTCATCGTCTGTTCCCAGTGGAGTCGCCCGGGGAGGTACGCGACCGACAGGACGAAGACCGCGTCCGCCGCGAGGACCAAGACGAGGTAGATAATCCCGACGAGGCTCTCCAGGACCAGGATCCCGAGGAACGGCGCCAGACTGAGTACAATGGCGGCGACGACCGCAGCACGGGCCACGCGGCCCGACGTTCGGAGTCCATACGACTTCGGCAGGGTCGACCGACCGACGTCGCCGGCTACGTCCTCCATGTCCTTGATGACCTCCCGGCTCAGCGTGGCCAGGAACGCCATCCCGGCGAAGATGACCATCGGTGGTGCGGCGCCGACCGCCGCCCCTCCGTACAGGAACACGAGTCCGGTCAGCAGGCCGACCACGAGGTTGCCGACGAAGCCTCGCTGCTTGAGGAGGAATTCGTACCCGAGCAGGGCGACGACCGCGACCGCCAGCAGCAGCCCGAGGAGCGGCTCGTGGATCATCACGGGCAGGACCACCAGAATCCCGCCGACGAACAACGCCACCACCAGGGCCCGGGCGGTCCGAACCGAGATCGCACCGGTGACGAGGGGTCGGTCCGGATGATTGGTTCGGTCCCCCTCGCGGTCGAGCAGGTCGTTGAGGACGTTCCCGCCCCCGGTGATCAGCGACGTGGAGACGGCGGCCAGGAGGACCGCCCCCCAGAACGCCCCGTCGAACGGGAGGCCGGCCCCTCGCCCGGCCAATCCCCCGACGATCGTCCCGGCGAAGGAGACCACGAGGTTGCCCACCCGGACGAGCTTCAGTCCCGGATGCACGCCGCCCGATGACGGGGCCGCTCCATTAACCGTTTGGTTGAAGCCGCCGTTCGGCGGGAGGAGGCCGGTCGGTAACGTCCGGACCACCTACGAGCGGCCCGTTATATGGGCGGCCGCACCGCACGGCCCGCATGGCACGGCCGGTCGGCGCCCGCCCTCGCCTGACATCGTTTCGGTTGCCGAACGGGCTGCGGGTTCTGCTCGCTCCGGTCGCCGGCAGTCCGACGACCAGCGTCTGGGTCTGGTATCGCGTCGGGTCCAAGAACGAACACCCGGGCATCACCGGCGCCTCCCACTGGGTCGAGCACATGCTGTTCGAGGGGTCGCCTCGGTACGGGAAGGGCGCGATCGACCGCGCGATCGTCCGGGTCGGCGGGGAACTGAACGCGTTCACCGACACGGACTTTACGGCGTACTTCTCGACCGTGCCCCGGGATCACCTCTCGGTACCTCTGGACATCGAATCCGACCGGATGACCCGGGCCCTTCTGACCGACCGGGAAGTGGAACGAGAACGGACGGTAATTCACTCCGAGCGCGAGGGGAACGAGAACTACCCCGAGTTCCGGGTCGAGGAAGAGACGTACCAGCTTGCCTTCCGCCACCACCCGTACCGGTGGGATGCCCTCGGGCGGCGCGAGGACATCGAGCGCCTGACGCCCGAGGAGCTCCGCGCGTATTATCAGAAATTCTACGGGACCCGCAACGCGCTCCTGATCGTTGCCGGCGGGTTCGAGACGCAACCCACGGCGGCGGAGATCCGCCGTCGCTTCCAGGAACTCCCGGCGTCGGGGGCGACGGTGGACGTCGCGGCCCGGGAGCCCGAGCAACGCGGCGAACGCCGCAGCGAGCTGACGGGACCGGGGACGACACCGTACCTGCAGGTGGCCTGGCGAGCGCCGGCCCTGGACGACGCGGCGACGCCGGCCACGATGCTCCTCGACGCCATCCTCGGCGGCGAGTGCCGGCTGTTCTCGGCGGGACCGGGATGGGGCCGCGCCGGGGAGCACCCCAGCGCCCGGCTGTCCCGGGCCCTGGTCGAGCCCGGCCTGGCGGTGCGCGCCACGAGTGAGTGGCGGCCTCGCGTCTATCCGGGATTGTTCACTTTACAGGCCCTCGCCGCCCCTCGGGTGACCCTCGACCGCCTCGAAGCAGCGGTCGACGCGGTCATCGACCGCCTGGCCCTCCACGGTCCTACCGCCCCCGAGATGGAGGATGCCCGGACCCGCATCCGCCGGGGCGCCGGACTGGCCTACGAGGGTGCGTCGCGCATCGGATTCCGGTTGGGGTACTTCGGGACGCTGCACTCCCCGGCATTCGAGGACCGGCTCTATCGTCAGCTCCTCTCCGTCCGCGCGGATGCGGTTCGCGCGCAGGCCCGCGCACTCTTCCGACACGACACGCGCACCGTGGTCCGGTTCACTCCGACCCAGGGAGGCAGAGATGACTGAGGCCCACGACCCGCTCCGGCTCGAGTACGCACGGGGCCCGCACGAACTCCGGATCGTTCGTCAACCCCCCGCCGCGGGATCCGTCAGCTTCTCCGCGACGTTCCTGGCCAACGCCGGCTGGGGTTACGACCCCGACGGGCGGGAGAGCGTGGCTCGCATCACGACCCAGCTCCTCACCAGCGGCGCCGGTACCCGGAACCGACTCCAGCTGGCCCGGTTCCTCGACCGGGCGGGCGGGACCCTGAGCGCCCATTGCGACCCGGAATCCGCGGAATTGACGGTCTGGGGTCCGATCGGGTCGACCGATGCCCTGCTGCGGGTCCTCGCGGATGCGGTCCAGCGCCCCCGGTTCGAGACGACCGACCTGGAGCGGGTCCGTCGGCAGGTTCACGAACGTCAGTTGCGGGAACTAGCGCAGCCGTCGCCCCGGGCGGACCGGGAACTTCACCGGGCCGTCTTCCCGGACGGTCATCCATACCGGACGCAGGGACTCGGCGACCGGCGATCGGTCGACCGCCTCACTCGGGAGGATCTGCGACGATTCCATCGGCAACACTTCCTGTCGGACGGGGGGCTCTTGGTGGTGACCTCCCCCCTGTCCACCTCGGCCGTGACCCTCCGCGCCCATCGGTTGTTCGAGGGCCTCGGCGGACCGCCGCCGGCTCCGCTCTCCGTCCCGGCGCCCTCCCGCCGGGGGCCTCGAGAGATCGAAGTGGACCTGCCCGGTCTCCGTCAGGTCGAGGTCCGGCTCGGAGGCGCGTCGATCGCTCGGTCCGACCCGTCCTTCCCCGCCGCGTACCTGGCGGACGAGATCCTCGGCGGGGCCACCCTGCTGAGCCGATTGTTCTCCCGGGTCCGCTCGAAAGGAGGACTCGCCTACCACGCCTCGAGCCACCTCGAGGCGATGCGGCACGGCGGCTACTGGGTCGCCGAGGCGGGGACCGGTGGCGAGCGGTGGCGCAAGGTCCTCCCGATGCTGCGCGACGAAGTGGCGCGGATCGCGGAGGAGCCGATCCCCCGATCCGAGTTGGACCTGGTCCGCGAAAGCCGACTGGGAGAAGTGGCCCTGGCGCTCGAGTCGACGGCGGATGCCCACGAGCTCGCCCTGGACGTGGCGTACCACCACTTGCCCGAGGACCACTGGGTCCAGTGGCCCTCGATCCTGCGGGCGGTCACGCCGGCGGAAGTGAACCGTGCGGCGGGCGAGGCGCTGAACCGGCACCGGGCCGCGACTGTCGTTGTCGGCCCCATCCGCGCGAAGTGAGACCGAACTTCCTGCTCACGCACCCATACGCACTTATACGCCGCAGGAGGTGCGGAGCCCCATGCCACCGCGCGGGAAACCCGAGATGATCCCCCACGGGATGCTCCGCAAGAACATCACCATCACGCCCGAGGAGAACGAGTTCCTCGAGCGGCATCCGGAGATCAATCAGAGCGCGCTGTTCCGACAGGTCGTGGAGAGCCTCATGCTCGCCGAGCGCAGCCCGGGGGCGGTGGGCACGCAGCCCGTTCGGCTCGGTCGGGCCGTCTATCGCTCCGGCGCGATCATGTACCAGAAGCGCCCGTAGTCGGGGCCGACTCGCCCCGGCGAGAGGCCTCGTTGTCTCGGAGTCGCATTCCGACGCCGCGAAGCGCGACATGGCCGGCGTCCTCGGCGCGGGCGGAGACCCAACCCTCGGCACCGGGGGTCTGCTCGAACGCGGAACGGGCCGTCTCGGCGTCCAGTTCGCTCAGCGCGTGCCGGGACAGGAGGTGACCGAAGGCCCATCGCCGCTTCACGGCCAGGTCGGTGAAATGCGGGGCGTAATGTCCGCCGCCGATGGCGAGAGCGACCCGGTCCTTCGGGTCGGAGGAGAGCTCGGGAATGACCTGAGCGAGGCTCCGGACCGCCTCGGACGGCGGTTCGGCCAGCTCTCCAAACCCGATCTCGACGAACATCGCCGGGACTCCGAGGGCCGGCCCATGGTGGGTCGCCTCGTAGGTCGCGGACCAGCCGATCCGGACCCCGGACTCCCCCAGTCGTCGCAGCGCGTCGGCCATCCGTAGTGGGTCGGTGGGGGCGAGGGTCCGGGGCCGGCCCCCGATCTCCGCCTCCGGGCCGACGTTCCCCAGCGGGTGCACGGTCAGACACGGGACGCTCCGCTCGCTGCGGTGAATGGACGGGAACACCAGCGTCGGGTGCCGGACCGTCAGTCCGGAGGGCAGCCGCCGGTCGAGCTCTTCGTCGTGGATGTGCAGGCCGGGGCGGCGGAGTACGAGGACGTCCGGCCGGAGCGCGCGGATCGGCACCCCGTCCACGTGATCCCCGGTCGACTCGGGTGTGCCCCAGTGCGCGGAGACTGCGCGCGCCACCGGGTCGAGTTCGGACACGACGATCAGGAGCGGTGAAGATCCTGCCGTCCCGTCGCTGGCCGGCTCCATCGCAGGTCCACTCTATCCCTCCCGGTTCATGAGGCCGGCGCGCTCGGCCGGCGTCCGGGCGCCCTTTTCTATGGGACACGGGTGGGTCGACCTGGCCTCGGCCGCCGGGGATTTACCTCGACCATGGTCAACATCGAAGACGCACTTCTTTCGGCGACGGTCGCGACGTGGCTGCTCGCGATCGGCACGCTCGGGGTCATGTACTGGCAGACGCGGCAGGCCGGGCGACTCAACTCCTCCAACGCGGTCATCACCCTGCGCGAGCGGTTCGACAGCCAGCGCATGCGCAAGGTCCGGCGGGTCACGAGCCAGCGTCTGTTGAGCGAAAAGTTCGAGGAGCTGGCCAACCTCGAGGTGCTCGCCTTCTTCGAGCTCATCGGCGCCCAGACGAAGCGACGGATCCTGGACGAAGAGATGGTCTGGGAGGCGTTCGGCGGATGGATCTCGGCCTACTACCGGGCGATGCGCGCACCGGTCGACCGGCTGGCGCTCATGCGGGAACGCTCCCACGACCCGCTCCTGTTCAAGAAGCTCGAGTGGCTCAACGGGCGGATCGACCGGCTCGACCGGAAGTACATGGGGGCCGACTACGAGCCGTCGGTGGCGGCGGTCGACGACACGGCCCTGTACCTTCGACTGGAAGCTCGGCTCGAACTGGACGAGTGAGCAGGACCGGGCGGGCGCCGGGGCCTTTGGGTGAGAGGAACGGGGGCGGCCTCCGCTCGGTGGCACGACGGCGAGGGATGCTCCCGGCGGGAGTTTCACCGCCGGACGATTCGTCCGGGCGGATTTGAACCCGCGTCAAAGGCTCGAGAGGCCTCTATCCTTGACCACTAGACTACGGGAGCGTCCCGCCCCCCTATCGGGTCGGCTCTTTGAGCCTTTCGCGAGGCGCGCACGCCGGCGCGCCCGCGATTCCGACCGGCCTCGGCCGGAGCGAAGCGCCTAAGAGCCCACGGCTCCCTCCTCACCGCGTGACACCTCCCGTCAAGGCGCGGAGCGGCCACATCCTGCTGGACGTGAAGGGGTCGTACATCGACCTGGTCCGGGTCTACCCGGACATCCACCGCCGGGTGGTGGAGATGAACCGGCCGTTTGTCAAGGACTCGGACCCGTTGCTCCCCGACGTCCTGCTGGACGAGAACCTGCGCGACCTCAAGGGCGACCGCAAGCCCGCCGGTTACAACCGGCCCGACCCGTTCGGTCTGCGGCTTATCTTTCCCAGCGCCGACGAAAAGCGGGTCGAGTTCTACTTCACCAAGCCCGCCCGCTGCCAGGAGGTCGTCCAGATCACGGAGCAGGTCTCCGTGCTCCTGCGCCGCCGCTCCATCAAGCACACGGTCGAGTACGACCGGTTAAGCCTGGGGCCTCCGCGCGGACTGCCCGGTCTCGGTCCGGCCCCCCCGACCGGGACGTTCGCCGCCGTCTGACGCTCACTTCGGCGGCGCTCGGCGGAACGGCCAGAACGGCGTCGCCCCCGACTCGGCCGGGGCGTCGGAGGGCGGTGCGCTCTCGGTCGTCGTGGTCGGCGGCGCGGAGTCCTTGGCGGCCGCCGGCGCCGGGGTGGGCGCGACATGCCCGTCACTCTGCAGCCGGGCCAGGGCGTCCCGCGCCTTGGCCAGGGCGGCCGGGTAGTCGGTCTCCCGCAGCCGGACCGACTCGGCCAGCAACGCCCGGGCCTCGGACGTGTCGACCCGACGGTCGGCGGCGCGGCTCAACGCCGCGTCGATAAGGTAGTGCAGATTCATGAGCTCGCGATGGAGCGACTTGCGCAGCGCCAGTTCCTCCTCCGCCGCGAGCAGCTGACGCGCGGCGTCCAGGTGCTGGCCCGACTTCGCCAGGGCACCAAAGGCCTCGTACCGTTCCCGGACCGGACCGACGCTCACCCGGAGCCCGTCGGCGGCGAAATTGATCTCCGTCAACAGGTCGGACTGTCGGCGCGTGAACGGTTCGACGATGGCGTGCTCGAGCGCCTCGGTGGCCCGCCGGAAGAGCGCCTCGCCCTCGGCGAGTCGCCCAGCGTCCAGCGCCACGCGGGCCTCACTGAAGGTCTGCATCACCGGCGTCGTGTCCACCCCCAAGCGCTCGCCGACCCACAGTCGCTCCTTGAGGGTGCGCAGCCCGCCCTCCAAGGCGTCCTTCCGATGCTTGCGCGCCGTGTCGAGCTCGCCGCGAAGCAGGGCGAGCGCGCCGACGAAATCGCCACGGCCCCGGAGCGTCGCGAGCTGACCCGCGATCTCGTTCCGCCGGGCCCGCTCGGTCTCGCTGGGCGTCGGACCCCGTCCGAACTCGGTCTCGACCTCCCGCCACCGGCCCTCGACGACGGACTCGAACGCCTTGCGACTCGCGTTCTGCGCCCGCCCGACCGCTTCCCGGGCGATCTTCCACTCGCGGGCCCGTAGCGCAGCCTCCGCCTCCATGACGACCGCCTCGACCGGGTCCACCTCGGTGGTCAGGCCCTCCTTGCGCGCGCTGTCGACCAAACGGCGGAGCTCGCCGACCGGGCCGGCGAACAGGCGTTCGATCGCCCAGCGGCCCAGCTCGGTCGCCTCGCGCGACGCCCGGATCGCTTCCGGATACGCTCCCTGGCTCATCAGCCCGCGCGCCTCGTCCACCCGCTGCTGGGCCTCCTGCGTGTTGGCGCCGAACCCCGTGGCCTCCTGGACCTGGGACTCGGCCGCTCCGAAGGCCTCCATCGCTCGGCGGTGACTTTCCCGGCCCGCGACGAGACTGTCGGTCGCCAGGATCGCATGCTCGAGCACGTCGGGGAACGCTCGCTTCTCCAGGAACTTGCGCGCGGTCGCCATCTCCTCGACGGCGTTCGGGACGACCACCCCTTCCTTCGCGGCGAGGGCGAGCGAGCGCTCGGCCGCCTCGATCGAGCCCTCGGCGATCCGCCGCTGGAGCTCGGCCCGCTCCAGCTCCGCCTCGCTCTTGGAGGCGAACTGTACGGCCTCGACGGGGCGTCCCTCGTCGAGCGCCATCCGGGCCTGGTGCAGCAGGTTCTCGGCGACGGTGGTGTCGCTGCCCTCGTTCCGCAGCCGAGTGACGGTCGCGCGGAACCCGGCGAGCGTCTTGGACACATGATGGTAGGTCGCCTGCAACACCTCGCGCTCGAGCGGACCCCCCAGCTCGATGGCGCGCGCGTACTCCCGGCGTCCCAGCGCGGTCTCCACCTGCTCCATGGTCGACCGGGCCACGCCCAAGTCGACGCGGAGGAGCTCGGCCTGAGCGATCGCCTCGCGCGCCCGCTTGGCCACCCGTTCCGCGTGCTCGACGAGCCCCCGCGTGCCGACGAACTCCGCGCGCGCCGCATCCAGGAGCGCGGCCGCCCCGACCGGTACCGGTAGGGCGATCCGTCGGCGCGCCTCCGCGAGCGGGGCCACGATCCGGTCCAGGTCGACGCCGGCGCCGCGGGCGATGTCCAGGTCGCGCTCGAGCGAGCGGAGGTTCTCTTCCAGGATCGGCACGAGAATGGCGATCAGGTCGTCGTGCAACTGGCGGGTAGCGGTCCGGGTCGCTTCGGCCGGTGCGGTCGGTCGCTCCGTGCGGATCCCCTGCAGCCGGTGCCCGAACGGGTCCATCGGCGCGGACAGGCGCCGGCCGTCCTCGAGCAGGCGCTCGACCTCCCCGATCAACCGGTCGGTCTCGGCGCGGGCGGCCCCCTCGTGGAGCCGCTGCTGAACGGCCTGCAGCGTCGCCCGGGCGGCGTCAAAGTCGAGCGACTGCACCGCCAGACGGACGGAGCGGATCGGCTCGTAGAAGGGCTCGGGGTCGACGCCGAGCTCGCGCAAGTCGCCGAGCTGCTCCTGAGCCGCCGCGACCTCCTCGACGATCGACTGGGCCAGGGTCCGGGTGCGGATCGAGTTCTCTTCCAGCGTCGACGCCAGCCGGTAGGCCTCCGCGTAATGTCCGGCGCGGGCCGCCGCCTGGGACTCCTCGAGCGCGGTCCGGAACTGACCCAGGTCGAGGCCGAGCGTCTCGAGCTCGACGAGCGCCAACTTGGCGTGGGAGATCGCCTCCTCGCTGCGCAGCAGCTGTTGCTGATGGGCGCGGGTCCGGATCTCCTGGGAGGCCCGGGACGCCTTGACGAAATCGCCCATGTTGAAGATCTGCTGGACCTCATCGATCTGGTGCTGGATCTCGTCCCCGGGGCCGCCCATCGCCTCCAGCACCCGGCGCTCTTCCTCGAGCAGGTCGACCAGCGCGCTGGCGTGGACCGCGAAGACGGAGGCGAAGTCGCGCTCGGCCTTGCGCAGCGACTCGATCGAGTTGACCAGGTCCTCCTTCACCCGGAGCGTGACGTCCGCGTCCGCGAGCAGCCGCCGCACCGGGGCGGTGAGCGCGTCGTCCGGGATGTCGACGAATCCGGCCTCCATCTCCTGCACGCGACGGGCGACGTACGGGGTCGCGGCGATCCGGAGTTCGACCTCGACCCGGGCCAACTGCTCGGCGCCCCCGGCCAGGTCGCCCTGGTCGAGCAGGGTACGAACTCGGTCGAGCGAGGCCGACGTCTCGGCCGGGAGGAATCCGTGGTCCTTCGCGTACTCGCGCACCCGGTCGAGGGCCGTCCAGCGCTCAGTGTAGTGGGTGAGCGCCTCGCGTCCCAACCGGACGACCGACTCCCGTAGGAGCTTGCGGGCGTCGTGGACTTCCGCACGGTCCAGGTGGGCCCGCGCTTTCGACAGGGTCGCATCGAACCCCTCGGAGGAGAAGCCGGAGTTGTGGAAACGCCCGACCATCTCCTCGAGGGCCTGCAGCTCCTCGCGCGCGGCGTCGAGGTCCTCCGTGAGCTGGGTGACGCGGTCCGCCGCCTCCTGACTCGCCGCCAGGGCCTCGGAGTAGATCTTGAGACGGAGCGCCTCGCGCGCCCGGTTCATCGCCGCGAACACTTCGGTCGGGTCCCGACCCAGGCGACGGGCCTCGGTGATCCGGGGCCGAACCTCGTCCAGGAGGGCGGCGACGACCGCGACGATCGGCTCTTCCGCCTTCGCTCGAGCCTCCGCTAACAGTCCGGGAATCTCGCCCGCCGGTGCGAACGGAAGTTTGGCCAGCGCCGCGTCGACGGCGACCCGGGCCTCGGTCGGGTCGGTACCGTACTCGGGCAACGCATCCAACGAGAGGCGCAGCGAACCGAGGACCTGGGCCGTTCGCTCACGCAGGGCTTCTCCGAGGCGTTCCATCGCCCCGTCGATCGCGGCCACGGTCTCGGGCCAACGCTCGGGGGGCGCCCCGGCATCATCGCGCAGGGCGGCCTCGAGCTCCGCGGTCGATGCGCCGTGCTCCTTGGCGACGGTCAGTCGCGCTTCGGCCGCCGAACGGGCGGTGTCGTGCTTGGCCTTGGCCTCGGGTAACTGGTCGCGTTCCAGGACGAGCAGTTCGTTGATCGCTTCCGCGACCCGGCCCTCCTTGGCGGGCTGCACGGCCGCATCGACCTTTCGCCGGAACGTGTCGAGCGCGTCCCCGGTCAGGCCGGCCCATTCGGCGAGCGCCTTCCCCCGGGCCTGGGCGACGGAAATGTTGTCCGCGCCGACTTTGGCCAGCTCCTCCTCAACGCGGAGCAGTCGGGCGACCATATCCGGCCAGGTTCGGTCCGGCCCCGGCGTTCCCAGCGCGGCGATCTCGTCGCGCAGGGTCGGCGATACGGACACCCCCGCCGCCGTCAGCCGGACGACCGACTCGTTGGTCTTCTCGCGACGGGCCTCCAGCGTCGGCGGGACCTTGGTCGCGAGGTAGTCGAGCAGCGCCCGGGCCTGGATCTCGACCCCCTCCCAGTCCGAGCGACGTACCAGTTCGTGGAGCTGCCGGGAACGTTCGGGAACCTCGGGAAGCACCAGGCCGAGGCGCTGAAGCTCGGCGACCCGCTCGTCCGCTTCCTTCTGGAGCGTCTCGCCGGCCTGCCGCTTGCGCTTGAGTTCCTCGGCCTTCTCCTGGAGGATGCGGGTGAGACGGGACGACGGGACCGCCCCCATCCCTCCCGGACCTGACATGCGTCCCTTCTCCGAGCCCCGGCCTGCGAAGCCACGGGGCCTCGAAGATTCCGGTGCTCGATTGATGCCCGGCCCCCTTTATTAATCGAACGAGATACTCGCCGTCCACCGGCGAGCCGTCCGGTCGGTTCGGACTACGTCCGGGAGATCTGGCGCCGGCCCATGGCATCCAGGTACTGGACCTCACCGCCCGGGGAGATCCGTCCCTTCGTTTCCTCGTCGATGGCCAGGCTGAACGTCTCGTAGTTCTCGAGGTCCATCAGCTGAACCTCGGTATCGGTCATCGACAGCACCTGGGCCTGCCGCTTGCCGATCATCGGCACCTGCACCTTGTGAGTCACCGGAAAGACGACACTCCGCTTGCGCTGGTCGAACAACCCGACCGCGTCGATGCGGGCTTTCGCTTCCCCGTGCTTTCCCGGTTTGGAGGTCTGGATACTGAGGATACGGCACGGCTCCTCGTCGATGAGCATGTAGCGCCCCTCCTTCAGCTCGCGAACTTCCTGCTGGGTCCAGGCCATCGGAATTCTCCTCGAGGGTGCGGGGACGACCTCGGGGGGATAAGAGTTGCGTGCGCGGGGGCCGCACCGGCGCTCGCAAACTCGACCCGAGGGTTTATTCCTCGCACCCTCCCTCAATGGGTACCGCCGCGCGGGTCGGTTGCATGGGGGTCCTCGCGGAAAAGTACCGACCGAGCGAGGTCGAACGGGCGGCCCGGGAACTGTGGGCCACCCGGGGGTGGCCCCGACCGGACGGAGTCATCGGACGCTCGACGGCGCCGGTCGTGCGGCAGTACCTCGGCTCGTTGTTGCCCGGCGACGACCCCGGGCTCGTCGCATTTCGGTCGGTGGCCGCCGACGCGGACGCCCGGTATCTCGGGCTCGCCGGCCGTCGCGCGCTCGGGACCCTTCGCCGGGACTTCGACGGAGAGGAACCGACCGGTGCCCTGCTCCAGGGACTGTCCGTCTGGACCGGCGGCAGTGCCGGCAGCCCCGTCGACACGGGGGACCGGCACGCTGGGATCGAGACCCTCCTGGGCCGGATCGCGGCGTTGGGTCTCGTGGTGACCCGGGACACCTCCCTTCGTATCTGCCCCTCCTGCGCGCAGGCGCGCACGCCCGAGCGGATCATTTACCAACAGGAGGAGGGGGATGCGTACCTTGTCCGATTCCCTCTCCCGGTCACCGAGGGGGTCGTACATGCCCTGGTTTGGGTCGACGCGCCCTGGCGTCTCCTGGGGGCCAGTGCCCTCCTGGTAAACCCGACCCTGCCGTACGTGGTCGCGCGGTACCGACGTCGTGGCGTGGACGAGCGGATCCTCACGTCGCGCGCCTCCCTCGCTCGGCTGCTCGAATGGCTTCCGGGCGGTGAGGTCGAAGTCATGGAGGAGGGGAACGGGACCCATTGGCAGGGGCGCGCCTACCAGTACCCCCTCCGCCACGAGTTCCCCATGGGCGGGGAGTTGAGTCCTCCGTCCGGGACCGTCCTGGCGGTCCCCGACGTGACCGACAGCGGTACGGGGATCGTGCCGTTGGTGCCGGGGCACGGGGGCACGGACGCCCAGATCGCCGACCGTCTCGGCATCACGGGCTGGCCCCTGGTGACCCCCCGCGGACAGCTGGACTTCAACCTCGCGCACAAGTACTCCGGTCTCGACCTGACCACCGCGAACGAGTTCGTCGCGCGGGACCTCGCCGAGAACGGTGCCCTGTTCGCCCGGCTGCGGGTGCGTCGGGGCGTTCCGCATTGTGCCCTGTGCGGCACCGCGCTCGTCTGGGCCCCCGGTCGGGCCTGGTGCCTCGAGCCGACGCGGTTGCCGGCGGAGCGCCGGGACCTGTACCGACGTCTGTTACCGCACGACCCTCCCGTCGGTCAGGTCGAGGTCGCCGCCTGGCCGGTGAGCGAACCCCAGACGGCCTCGCCCGGTCCGGGCGTCGTGTCGCTGCTCGAATGCCCGCAGTGCGAACGGCTCGCCCCACTGTCCGCCGGACCGGAGTGCACCTGCGGCAACCATCGCAACCCGGTGGCCCGTCGACTGCTCCCGTCGATCGCGGGAGCGCTCGGCGCCTGGGCCCGGTTCGACCCGTTTCCCCCGGGCGATTCTGCCTGGCTGTACGTCAACGAACGTCGGCGCGCTCCGGCCGTCGTCCATCACCTGGCGGCCATGTCGGGGGTGAGCGGGGCGCCGAACGACGTCGGCCTCACCCTGCTCCCCGGAGTGCCGGAAGGCGGGATGCCCGAATTGGTCGCCTCGCTCGGGGCCGATGCGGTCCGAGCCGCGCTCGTCCGCGGAGAACGTCGGGAAGGTTCCGGCCCGACCTTCCCGGACCGATGTGCGCAGGAGGCCCGCCGTCTCGAACGGTTCTGGTCGGTCGCTCGTGACACCCTCGACCGGTGCGACGCCGGTATGTTGGCGACGTTCGCCCAACCGATCGCCGGGTCGCTCGGCGAGCTGGAGACCGAGGACCGGGCCCTCCTCGCCCGGTGGGAGCGGGTTCGACTGGCCGTACTGGCCGACTACGATCACCAGGCGGCGGGCGCCGCCTACCGCGCGCTGGCCCGATTCATGGCGACCGACCTGGAGGAGTACGTCGCTCGCGTCCGGCCCCGCCTCGACCGCTCGGCGACGACGCCGACGCGACGGGGAGCCCTACGAACGCTTCACCATGTGCTGAGGGGCATCACCATCGACCTGGCGCCCGTCGCTCCGCATATCGCGGAGGTCGTGCACGGGGCTCTCGTCCCCGGGCGGACGAGCCTGTTCGAGACCTCGGTCGACCCGCTGGACTCCGCCGTGCTCGACGAGAGCTCGATGAAGGCGTGGGACCGATGGGGCTCGGTCGAGCGAGCGATCGCCCGATTCCGCCGGCGGGTGGGTCTGGCCCCATCGACGGCGATCCCGGCGATCGTCGCGGTGGCCCCCAACGACGAACTGGCCGCCCATCTGCGCTCGGACCGGTCGACGGTGCAGCGCCTCGCTCGCGTCACGAAGTTCGAGGCGTTCGGCCCCGGGACCCCGTGGACCGGCCGCCAGCGAACGTTGGAACCGGTCCTGTCCGAGATCCAGCGGGCCTATCCGACGGAAGCGAACCAGATCCTCCACCTCCTCCGACGCATGCCGGCTCGAAAACGTGGGGAGGCCGCGACGGGGGAGGAACTGTCGGTCGTCATCCACGGCCTCTCCCGACGGATCCTCCCTTCGATGGTCCAGTACACGGAGACGCTCCCCGAACGGTTCGTGCCGATACCGTGGGAGCTGGGCGAACTGTACGCCGAGCTGCCCGCACCGCAGCCCGTTCCCAAGCAGGTGCCGCCTCCGGTCTCGCCCGATGCGTTCCGCCTGCTCGCCCGCGTGGAGCGGGCACTCCGACGCGCGTCGGCAACCGAGGGGTACCGCCCGGGGCCGGTCCTCGTCGCCGTCGTCGACCCGCTCGCCAGCGAACTGCGCGCGTCGGCGACCGTTCTCGCATCCTTCCTGGGTGTACCGGAAGTGCGGGTCGTGGACCCGAGCGCCGAGGTTCCGGGCCCGAAGGAGGTGTACGGACGGACTCGCACGGGGGTTCGCTGGTGGGCCCAGCTGACCGGCATCCCGCCCCGCCCTCGGCGCTCCAAGCACCGGGCCCTTCGCCCCCGGATGCCGCGGGTGCGCGCCGGAAAGTCGCTGGGGGGTATCCTCGGAGGGGACGTCGATTACGCCAGTGACGAAGAAGTCACGAAGGTCGAACAGATCCGCTCCCTCGCGCAGGAGTTGGACGGCGTCCTCGGAGCTCCGCTCCTGGGACCGACCAAGATCGCGACCGCTTGGGCGGCGGGTTTTCGGTCGACCGACGATTTCCGCGCCGCGCCGTTCGAACGGATCGAGCGGTTGCGCGGCTTTGAGCGACCGATCGCCGACCAGTTGGTCCGAAAGCTCGGCGGCGTCGTTCCGCCACCGGCCGCTCGGCCCCGGAGGACGCTGACGGCCCTCCCGCCTCCTTCGGACGGGGGCCCGGGGCTGCCCGAGGTACGACACTATGCGGAGGACTCGGTCCCCGTTCCTCCGCCCCCATTCGCCGGGCTGTCGGTCGAGCGTCCCGCGCCGAGCCCGCCTCCCGGCCGCCTGCGAACCTCGCCCGCTGCGACGGTTCCTCCCGTGCCGGCGATCAAAGCCTCGATGCCTGTACCTCCCGCGCCGCCTTCCGGTCTCGAGGAACCGCCGGTCGAGAAGGTGCCGTACGTCGCTCCACCCGTGGACTCGCCTCAGGATTCCGCGCCGGACGCAATGGCCGTCGAGCCGGCGCCACCGCCTCCCGCGGAGCCCGCGGTCGCCGACTCCGCGACCTTTTCCGCAGCGCCGGCGGCACCCCAATCTCCCGTCCCGGTCCCCGAGAACGCGCTCGAGCCGGCGGCTGAGGTACGACCCGACGACGACCCTGACACGTCAGCGCCCGGAGTGCCCCTCACGGAGGATTTGCCGGCCCCTCCTTCGACCGAGATTACCGCGGAATCCCCATCGCCTCCAGTCCCGCTCGAGGCGATGGCTCCGCCGTCGATCGAGACCGCGCCGGAGGCGCCCTCGCCGACCGCGTCGACCCCGGGGCCCGAGGACCGTCCCGAACCGGCGCCCGGAGTTACGGAGTCCGACCGGGCGGCCGAGGCCAACGTCTCGGTCGAAGGGATTCCTGCCGAGCCGGGGGCCCAACGGGTGGACGCGCCCCTTCCGCTCGATGCTCCGACGACCCCCGAAGGACCCTCGGACGAGACTGTGAGCCCCGCGCCCACGCCTCGGGAGGTCACGCCCGAGCCGAATCTCGAAGCACCTCCGAACGTCGATCCGCCCGATTCTCCGGCGGCGTCAATCGACCCGACGGTGCCTCCGGAAGTAGTGGCCGAACCACCACCCTCACCGCCCGCGGAGCCCAGTGAGGCCGCAGTCCCCCCTGATGCGACCCTGGCGGCCGAGGCTCCCGTTCCCGGGCCCGCCGAGATCGACGCCCCGGCGTCCACGGTCGAGGTCCCAAGCTCGTCGCAGGACGAGCCGGTGCCAGAGGCCGAGGGAGGCACCGACGTCACCCCCGCGGTTCCGGAGACGGTCACGGTGACGGAGCCTCCGCCCTCGCCACCGGACCTTCCCTCCCCACCGCCGGAAGTGCTGCCGGTTGCCCCTCTGCCTCCTCCGACCCCGATCGGTGGAATCTCCCTCATCGTGGCCCCGTCCTACCTGCCCGCCTTCTCGCAGTTCCTCGAGGCGACCGCGGCCGGTCATCGCGGACTGTGCGTCGTCCGCGAATCCCCGGATCGACTGAGGGCCCACGTCGGACCCCGGCCGGTGGAGATCTATTGGCTGACGAACCTGGGCCGGGGCCTTACCCTACGTCCGAACGACCTGGAAGCATACGGTGCGTTCCTCCAGAAGGCCGTCGAGCAGGACCGGATCACGGCCGTGTTCCTCGAGGGGATCGAATACCTCACGCGGGTTCACGGGTCCGAACGGATCATCGAGCGCCTGAGCGCCTTCCACGTCCAGGCCCAGGCCCATCAAGCGCGCGTGTGGGTGTATCTCCATCCGGACCTGCTGCCGGCCGCCGACCTCGCCCAGTTCACGGCCGCCTTCGGCGGCGCCGCCTCCGCCGATTGAGTCGGTCATCCCGGCCCGAACGGGTCCGGGGTGGGAACGGAAGGGGTTGGGTAACGACCGAGGTCGTCCGTCGATCCGCCTACGGGCAGGTGCCCACGGCCGAGCACTGCTGGCTGACCTGGGTCACGCTGTTCAGCGTGATCGTGGCCGTCGCGGGCGAACCCAGGTCGTAGTAGAGGACGAACGTCTGCGCCGTCCCCGGCACGGTGGTCTGGGTCTCCACGTACACGACGACAGTGGTGACGGTCGGCACCGTGCCGGTGGAGACCGAGATCTGCATCTCGACCTCCGTACTCGCCGGGGCGGTGGTCGCCTCGGTGAACTTCCAGTAGTGGGTGATGTCGTTGACCGTCGGCGCGTTGATGGAGTAGCTCGTACCCGTCGCGGCCAGCACGGTGGGCGTGGCGGCCGTGGTCGACAGGGCCGTCGGCGTGCCCGTCTGGGTCGTGACGCCGGCCGATGCTTCGGTCCAGTAGGTCAGTGCCGCCGTGCCGTGGTAGACTCCGGCACCGGTCTCGGTGGGGCCCTGGGTGACCGCGAAGGACGCGGCCATGACCCAACTGCCGCCGATGACGAGCAGGGCGACGATCGTTCCGCCAAGGACGTGACGTGGTTTCAGTCGTGGTGTGCTGTGGTTGGAGGTGTTGGCGTGAGCCATCCCGGTACCTCGCCCGCATTTTTTCGGGTCCGTCTACTTGAACCTGCTCCCGAGTAGGAACCCCGCCGGACCTGAGACACGGACCCGGCCGGCCCCGGCGGGCGGCCGCTCAGGGACAGTGCCCGACCGAGGTGCACACCAGGACGTCGACCTGCATCGTCTGGATGGTGACCCCGCTCGGCCCGAACGACCCGGCGTCCCAATAGAGCGTGAACGTCAACGCGGCCGTCGGGTGGGTCGCCTGCGTTTCCAAGTACACCGTCTCGAGGACGGCGGGTCGGCTCAGTCCGTCGGTGAACCGCAGTTCCAGTTCGGTCGCGAGCGAGCCGGTCGTGCTTTCGGTGAACGACCACCGTACCGAGACGTTGCCGGCGGTGGACGGGTTGATGCGGTAGCTGGCCGACGTGACCGGCAGGAGCGTCGGGATCGCCGCGGTCACGGAGGCGGCCCCGGGGACCGGGGTCGGGATGTGCCAGATCTGGGTCGAGGCCCAGACCCAGTAGGTGGGCGTTGCTTCGCCGACATCGGCACCCTGGCCCTGCTCCGTCGCGCCCGGGCCGACCGTGGCCGGGGCGGCGCCACCCAGCCCGAACCACACGAACGACACCAGCAGCCCGACGGCGACGAGGACCCCCACCGTGAGACGACGCGGTGGCCGGCGGAGAGGGAAGGACCGGGCCGTCATGGACAGGTCCCTACCGCCGGGCAGACAAGGGACACCTCCAGCTGATTGACCCAGGTGACCCCGGTCGCCTGGCCGGAATCCCAGTAGACGGTGAACGACAGTGGGGCCCCGAGGGCCCGGCGCTGGGTCTCGATGTAGGCCGTGGCCGTCACGGACGTCGTGGCTGTCCCGAAATGGTACTGGAGGACGAATCGGAGCTCGATCTCCGTCGAGAGGGCGATCCCGACGGTCTCGTTGAAGACCCAAACGAGGGCCTGGTCCCCTGCCGTGAGCGTGTTGATCCGGGTCGTGCTCGAGAGGACCGGCAACCGGGTCGGGGCCGTCGCGGTGCCGCTCCACAGTCGCACCACGCCGGCGGGGGACGTCCCCGCGAGTGAGCCCACCTGTTGCCACTGCGGCAGGAAGTCGGTCGGAGCTTGAAGGCCGGCCAGCGTCTCGGTGGAGTGGATGACCTGGAAGTGAGCGCCCAGCCCGACACCGGTGAGAGCGAGGAGGACTGTCACGACGGCGGTGAGCGCTACCGCATGACGTCGGACGTACCTCGCCCGGGTACGGCGGGCCCCGGGCCCCCCGCGACGAAATCGCATCGACGGTCGGAACGAGAGTCTCGGTCCTCCGAGGACCGGCGCGGTGTCTCGGGAGATAACTCCTTCTCGGGAGTGGAAGCGCGCTCGGCGGCGCCCGGACGTCCGACAAGGCGGTCAGCCCGAGCCCGAGCCCGGGCCCCCGTCGGACCCTGGCTCCTCGGCGGAGTCACTCGGGGCGTCGGCACGGTCGGTGGGCGTCGTCCCTCCGCGACGACGGGCCCACGCGAAGACCCCAACGATCGCCACCGCCGCGACGGCCAAGGCGGCCGCCAATTCCTCGGTCGAGGTCCCGAGGGTCGCCGTGCCTCCCGAACCCGGGGCGGGGGTCGAGACGACGAGGGTGCCGTTAGCGGTCGCCTCCACGCCGAGGGAGTCCCGCACAGTGAGCGTGAGGTTGAAGGTCCCCGCGGACTCCATCGTGCAGCTGAAGTTGCCGGACGCCGACGCGCACCCGGTGGGAAGCCCCGTCCAAACGGACGTATACGGCGGTGAGCCGCCGGCGATGAGGTAGCCGAACGTCACTTGCCCTCCGGGAAGAGCTGGGTTCGGCTGGATCTCGAAGTCCGTGACCTGGAGACGGGAGCTGACGGAGACGTTGGCCGTGGCCTTCGTCAGCCCCCCGACGCGGTCGGTCACGGCCACGGCGACCGAGAACGTGCCCGGCGCGGAGGGCCGGCAATTGAAGAGGGAGGCATTGGCGCTGACGCACCCGGTCGGCAGGCCCGAGTAGTCGAACGTCAGCGGCGGGATCCCACCCAGGACGGTCACGTTCACTGTCAGCTCCGTCCCGACCTCCGCGGACGTCGGCGTCACGACGAACGCCAACAGGTCCAGCCGGGGGACGACCGACAGGTTCATCGTGACCACGATCCCCGGACCGCCGGAGGCGTCCGTGACGTTCACCGAAACCGGCCACACACCCGTAGCGTTGGCCGTGCACTCGAAGGCGAGAACGTTCCCGGGAGCGCACCCTGGCAGGCCGACGGTCCACGCCGCGACATAGGGGGGCTGGCCCCCCGAGACGTTGACCGAGAACGGTACCGTCGCGCCGACGTAACTGTACGCCGGAGCCAGGGGACCCTGGACCTGCAACGCCTCGCCGACCGTGAGGATCGCGGTGGCGTTCACGACCGCATCGAGCGTATCGGTCACCGTGACCGTCAGCTCGAACGTTCCGTCCACGGTCGGCCGGCACGGAACCACGGCCACGTCGAGGCTCTCGCATCCGGTCGGAAGGCCCGAGTAGCGGTACTGGTAGGGAGGTGCTCCTCCGGTCGGCAGGGTCGTCAGGGTGGACGTGTTGCCCAGGTCGATCGACGACGGATCGACCTCCAGCGAGGCCCCGAGCGGGGTCGAGCCGAAGATCCACGTCTGTGCATCGTACCCGCCCGAGAGGTAGAGCAGGTCGTTGTCGGCCCCGTCCCACACGGCGAGCGGGTCGTAGCCGACGTCCGGGGTCGCCGGCAGGGACGCCGTCGCGTTGACCCATCCGGCGGGACCGAAGTCCCACTGGAGGTAGCTCACCGTCCCGTTGGCCGCGTAGAGGTACGGAGGGGCGATGAGGTCGATGAGCTCGCCCGTCAGGTTGTCGTACGCCATCACCTGGACCGTACCGGTCGGGATCGGTGGTCCGCTCGTCAGGTTTCGAGTCCACTGGCCGTCGGAGAACTCCCAGGTCTGATTGGTCGCGTTCGCGTACCCTGGGCCCGGCAGCGAACCTCCGAAAAACACGACCGCGTTGAGCGCCGGGTCGTACGCGAGGACACTGTCCGCGCCCGCGGGACCCGGAGGGGGCGTGCCGGCGGACGACGTGAGGTTCGTCCAGCTGCCGTTCGAGAACAGCCAGGTCTGGGACGCGTTGACCGGCCCCACCGGATCGATCAGGAGCACCCCGTTCGCGCCGGGGTCGCTGGTGAGGATCGGCTGGTCCGTGGGGGGAGGCGACCGACCGAGTCCGGAGGTGAGGTTCGTCCAGCCGGAGGCGGTGCGGGCCCACGTGGCGTTCGTGGGGATCGTCAGCCCGGTTTCGTGCGGGATCGGTGCCCCGCCTCCGAAGGCGATCAGCTCGTTATCGGAGGGGTCGTACCCGAGCCCCGCGGACTGTTGCGCGACCGCCTTCGTCGGGTTCGTCCAGTTGTAGTTGCGGTAGTCGTATTCCCATCCCGTGCTGAAGGACGAGTTGTAGGTCAACAGGATCGTGGTGTTCAACGCCGGGTCGAACGCGATCGACCCCCCGTAGGTCGGCCCGGGAGCGAGGACGCCGAGGCCGCTCACGTTCGACCAGAAGCTCGGACCCGCGTCCGGTCGGACTCCCCGTCCGGACTCCGGGGTGGACCGAAGGGTACGGGCCCACGGGGAGGCGCGGTTCACCGATGGTGCGATACCGTGGGAGGCGACCGAACCCGGGGTCACCACCAGGGCCCCGACGATCAGGAGGAACGTTAGGCCCAACACCGCGAGGGTGCCTCCCCCGCTGGAGGTGAAGCGCCGGCCGGGAGCCGAACGGCGAGCCGCCATGTGGCCCCCAAACCGCCCTCGTTCTTCTCCTCTTGCGGCGCGTGCCCCCATGAAGACGCGGGTTGATGTAGCGCCGGCGCGCACGTCGGGTCGACCGTGGCCGGTGGTTTCGCCCGACCTCCGGGGACCTTCGGGTCCCGGCTCCTCGCGTTCTTCCACGCCCATCCGGTCGTTGCGCTCGCTCTGCTGACTCCCGGGATCCCGGAGTATCTGTCGACGTCGAGCTCCCTGCTGAACGCGGTCGTGGACCCCGCCTTCTTCGTGCTGCAGCTCGCCATCAATGTGGGCCAGTACACGGCCGGCGCCCTGCTCGTGCGGGAGGCGATGATCCGGTGGAGGAAGGGCTGGGCGACCGTCTTCCTGCTCGGCGCGGCCTACGCGATCACGGAGGAGGGGCTGGGCGACAACACGTTCTTCAACTCGAATCACGGCTCGGACGGCGTCCTCGGCGTCTTCGGTCACTACGCCGGCGTCAACTGGGTCTGGGCCACTGGGGTGCTCGCCTTCCACGTGGTCTACTCCATTGGGTTGCCGATCGTCCTCCTCGGTCTCGCCCTGCCGGAGACCCGTGGCCGCTCGCTGCTGGGCGGTCGTGGGGTCTGGGTCGCCTTCGCGGCCCTCGGGCTGTCGACCGCGACCGAGACCTTCCTCGTGTGGTCCGAGTTTCACTTCTGGATGGGCACTCCGCTCTTGGTCGCGAGCGGCGCGGCGATCGCCGTCCTGGTCGTGCTCGCACGGCGCGTACCATCCGATGGGCTGTCCCCCGCGCGGGTCCGGCCCACGGGGACCGACCGGGAATTCTTCGCCGTGGGGTTCTTCTTCTTCCCACTGGCGTTCCTGTGGGAGTACGGGTTCACGTCGACGACGATCCCGCCGGCGCTGCTCATCGGCGCGGAGGTGGTGACCTTCGCGGTGCTGCTCTCCCAGGTACGCCGCGGCGTCGGAGGGGTAGGGAACGAGCCACTCCTGGTTCACCTGGCCTTTGGGTTCGTCGTCTGGCAGGCGGTCTTCGGCGTTCTCCTCACGCTCGCTCTGCCGTACACCCTTCCGCTCGTCGCCCTGGTCTTCCTGTTCTTCTTCCGCCTACGACGGGCCTACGCACCCGCTCCGGCCTTCGACCCCCCGGTGCGCCCCCTCGACGCCGTCCCCGGTCCGCCGGGGCTCTAGGCCCCGCGTTCGAGTCCGAAAAGAAGGCGGGGAAGGGGTTGGTGCCGGGACCGACCGGTCCCGGCCCGGCGGAGACGCCGCCCTACGTGTAGTGGAGCGTGACGTGCGTGTTCGCTCCGTTCACGAGGAACGCCGAGGGCGCGGGCGCCGTGTAGCCGGTGACCGCGCCGGGGTAGACGCCCCAGGCGCCGTTCGGCAGCCAGTACTCGACCGCGCTCGAGGTCGTCGTCTGCGTGTATCCGTTGATGGTCACCGACCAGGCCGTGCCGCTCGCCAGGCCCGTCTCATGGACGTAGACGCGGTAGAGCGTCAGGGTCGTGAGCGGCAACGCGTCGCCGCCGGTCCAGATGTTGCCACCGTTGTTGTACCGGACCCCGTACGGGTCGGTCGCGGTCCCGTAGTTGGACCACTCGTTGCCGCCCTCGTAGCTCAGCCCGAGGATGTTGCCCAACAGGTGCCAGCCGTTGACCGTCCGGACGTCACTCGCCGACTGCGCGTGCACGTTCCAGGTGTCCGACCACGGCGCGAACCCTCCCACGTAGAAGTTCTCGGGGAGGAGGAACGCCGTGTTGGGGGTCAGGAAGGCGTTGTTGTAGATCGTGTCGTGCGACTCCCACACCCACAGGCCGACCGGGTCCAGGTTGTTGAGCGCGGCGCCGGGGTTGGTCTCCGTGACGTAGGTCGGGACGAAGACGTTGCCCCAGATCACGTTGTTCCCGCCCAACCCGGTCGCGTCCACCGTGTTGATCCCGTTCCCCTCATCGAAGAACGTGTTGCCCGCGATCAGGTCGTGGCTCGAGTCCCACAGATAGACCGCCGCCGGCTCGCCGAACGAGGCGGCGTTGTAGAACCAGCCCGAGAGCGCGTCATTGGCCACGATCGACACGTGGGTCGCGCGGTACAGCTCGATGTTGAGGTTGTTCGCGGTCGGGGTCCCGAAGTTCGTGGTCGGGTAGACGACGGAGAAGCTCGGCATGTTGTACACGTTCACGTACGCGCTCGTTCCCAACAGGTAAATCCCCGGGAAGACCGGGAACAGATAGTCGTTGAACGAAGCGAACAGCGGGTCGATCGTCGCTCCGTTGTTGACGAGGTAGTACGGGTTGGTGTACGTCCCGGCGCCTCCGGGGATGGAGATCGCCGCGAGCTGGCTGTTCGACTCGGCCCAGAGCGGGGTGTAGACGCCCTCATCGGTATTCCAAGCCAAGGCCACGTTGAGAGTGACCGAGGACCGGTCCGCCACGTGCGCCGAGACGGGCGTGTAGTCCGACAGCATGAACTCAAAGCTGTAGGAGCCCGGGCTCAACCAGTACGTGGTCGCACCGCTCGTCGCGGTCGGACCCCACGCGGCCAGGGCGCTGTTGAACTTCGACCCCTGGCTCGCCCAGACGAAGGCGTTCGTCGGGGAGAGGTTGACCGTGACCGTCTCCTTGCCCTGGTGCGCGCCTTTGATGCCCCAGAGCGGGTAGAGGATCCCCGGACCGGAGTTCAACTCCGCGATCGGGTGCGAGCCGAGGGTCGCGTACTCCGCGATCCCTTCGGATGTCTCGCCCGTGTCCGTCCCGAAGTCGTAGGCGGCCGGGACGGGCTTCATGGTCGCGCTGCCGTTGGGCAGCGTCCACAGGCCCATCGAGCCGGAGATGCCGAACAGGGTCGTGGTCGACCCGCCGCCTGGTCCGCCGAGCATGATCTCGGCGTCGTTCAGCAGGAAGCCGGTCGGGTCCGCGAACTCCCCGTTGATCTGGAACGAGGGGGCCGGGGCGGCGGAGGTCGGCGGGGCCGCGCCCGAGGAGTTGAACTCCACCTGGTCGAACGAGCCCGAGATCGTTCCCGACGTGCTCGTGACACTGTAGTTGAAGAACACCGTCGGGCGGTCGTTGACGACCGACGCGTTGTTCCACACCGATACCGTGAACGGCGTCGAGATCGCGAAGGTGGGTCCGCCGGCGATGTAGACCTCGCCCCCCTCGACGAAGCCGTGGCCGCTGTAGATCGCGTTGTAGCCCATGAAAGTCGCCGGGCTCGAGAAGTTCCAGATGTTGTTCTCGAACGAGAGCTCACCGAGGACGGGGTTGTAGATCGGGACGTTCTGGATCCAGTACTGGTAGACCGGGTCACCGAGCACATCCGTGCCGGTGAGGACGGTGTTCAGCTGCATCGTGAACCCGTCGGGGTCGGAGGACGTGACGTAGACCGGGTTCACGTTGTTGAGCGTGACCGAGCCTTCGACACTGGCCGTGTACGAGATCGTACCGACGTTGACGCCGCCGACCTCCTGGACCCCAAAGTCACCCAGGCCCATCGGGGCCGGAGCGACGTCGTAGAGGGGCGAGATCGTGTTGCCCGACTGGGTGAAGTGCTTGCCGAAGTTCGGGAGGAAGACGTCCTTCTCCGACACCCCGGCGTTCTTGAGCACCGAGAGAATGTGACTCTGCGCCGACGTCAGCGTTGACGCCGGCGTGCTCGGGGCCGCGGGGGCGGCGGCGACCGAACTGGGGACCGCCGCCGGGGCGACGACCAAGCTCTGGGGACCCGCGTGCAGGCCCGACGCCGCGGGGGTCGCCGACCCCGTCGGGACGAGCATGAACACGGCGATTGCGACGACCACAAGACCGACCCAATGCCAGTTATACGCCATGGCTAGACCTTCGGTCGGCCGAAGAACAGGTCCGAATTATACCGCTCGTATTGCGCATATAGACGTAGCCATACGCATGTACCCGAGAGAGCGACGGGCCACCGAACGACCCCCTGGGAGCGGTCACGGGGTCGTCGCCGAACCGACCCCGTCCGAGCGCTCCGGCGACGACCGTGGTCAGCTGTCGGAGCGCCCGGGCGCTGTCTCGACGTGCCCCACGACGACGCTGGCCAGCACGAGCGCCGCGGCCGGGACCACGAGCAGGACCGCGACGGCGGTGGCGAGACCGACGACCGAAGCGTAGCCGCCGAACGGGGACCCCGACGTGAGCGCCGAAGCTACGGTCCGCAGGTAGTAGTAGAGCGTCACTTGCGGAATGTGACCGGGAAACAGCCGGAGCACGAACTCCCACAGGAACGCGTAGACGAGACCGACGACGACGGCACTGGGCGTGACCAGCCCGATCAGCAGGTACACGGCCAGGTAGGCGATCGAGCCGA
>JASHSU010000161.1 GCA_030038605.1 Thermoplasmata archaeon
TCGTCCTCCGGGTCGAGGATTGCCAGCGCGAGTACGAGGCGATGAGCGGCCGCGGCGTGGAGTTTCCCCAGCCGCCCAAGGAATACCCGTGGGGGATCGCAGCGACGTTCCGGGACCCCGACGGGAACCTCTTCTCGATGAACCAACCGCCGAAGGGCGGGCCTCGATAGGGCGGGGTCACACGTCGAATGACGAGCAACGCCGTCTTCGCGGCAGTCGCCAGCCCCACCCGGCGCCGGATCCTCGACCTTCTCCAGCACCGGGGGCGCCCCGCCGGTGAGCTGGTGGCCGCGTTCCCGCGCCTGCCGCAACCGGCGGTCTCCCGTCACCTACGGGTCCTGCGGGAAGCGGGACTCGTGCGCGTGACCCCACGGGCCCAGCAGCGGATCTACTCGTTGTCCGCGGCGCGCCTGCGGGAGGTCGACGAGTGGGTCGCGGAGTACCGATCGTTCTGGTCCGGACGCCTTGACGCTCTGGCCCTGCATCTGGACCCACCCGACCGACCGGAGAGTCCTCCCCGAAGGCGGGACGCATGAGCGGCCCCGCGTCGGCGGAGGAGGTCGGCCGCGTCGTGGAGGAGGGGGACGAGGCGACCCTCGTGTTCCGCCGGCGGCTCGCCCACCCGCCCGCCCAGGTCTGGCGAGCGCTCACCGACCCGCAGGAGCTGGCGACGTGGTACATGACCCGGGCTACCCTGGACGGCCGGCCCGGTGGTTCGGTCGACTTTCACGCCGGCCCGTCGCAGTTGCACGTGACGGGACGGATCCTGACCTGGGACCCGCCGCGCGTCCTGGAACACGAGTGGAAGGTCGCGGCCCGTCCGGAGCTACCGGCCGGGGAGGACGCGGTGATCCGGTGGGAGCTGGAACCGGACGCCGGGGGGACCCTCCTGCACCTCACCCACCGCCGGTTGCACCGGATGACAGCGCTTGGATTCGCCCCCGGGACCCACGCCTTCCTCGACCGGCTCGCGGCGCGCCTGGACGGGACCCCGCTGCCCGGCTGGCAGGAGCGGTACACGCAGGTGGCACCCCGCTATCCTCCGTCCTGGACGCCCCGCTGACCGCTCAGGTGGGAGGACCGGCGCGGTCGACGGACCGCCAGACCTGGTGGTCGAAGGCCGGTCGAAAGCCGATCGCCTGGTACACATGGAGCCCCATCGTCGTCGACTGGAGCACGGCGAGCTCGGCCCCCTGCCGGAATCCTTCCCGCACCGCCCAGGCGGAGAGCGCGCGTCCGATCCCTCCGCGCCGGGCCTCGGCGACGGTCGCCACCGCGTAGAGGCCCACGACCCGGCGGTGCCGGAAGATCTGGGCCGTGGCGACCGGTACCCCGTGACGGTAGCCGAGGAACGACGTGCCCCCGTCGAGCCGAAGGCGTTCCCAGGGAACGCCGGGCGGCAGGGACCCGCCCGACATGCCCCGGACGAGGGTCTCGAAGAACCGCCGTCGCTCCTCCGGGGTCCGGACCGGCGTTACTTCGAGACCGTCCGGTATCGGAGCTTCCTGCAACTCCGGCGGCCGCAACAGAAGCGCCGGTCGGACTTCGGCCCGGGTCAGTCCGATCTCCGCGAGCGGGCCCGAGAATCGGTCGGACTCCTCGATCGGGCTCTCGAACCGCCAGGGATGGTGGGCTCCCACCACGTCGCGGGCCCGTCGGACGGCCCGTCCGGTGTCGGCGACCGGTCCGGTGACGAACGCGATGTTCAGCTCCGAGTTCGGCAACCCCGAGTCGATCAGCAGCAGGCCCTCCTCCTCCAGGACACGGGCGCCGGGCGTGCCGCGGGCGCGCGCCGCGTAGAAGCCGTAGATGTTGGCGAGGGCATCCTCGAGCGTCGGTTCCGGCATGAACGGTCACCGGCCGCGAGGACGCCGAGCGGGGATTACGCTACGGGAGCCGGCCTGACTTATGGGCCCGCCGGCTGACGCCGGACGTGCCGAGCTACGTCGGGCTGATCCGGGCGGTCAACCTGGGCGGTGGCACCCAGTTGTCCATGAAGGAGCTTGCCGTGGAGATGGACCGTCGGGGCTTTCGAGCGGTACGGACCCTGCTCCAGTCGGGTAACGTCGTCTTCCAGCACACCGAGCCCACCGGGCCGACCTTGGAGGATCGCCTCGAGACGATGCTGCGCGAGCGGTTTGGGCTGAGCACGGACGTGTTCCTCCGGGCTCCGGCCGAGTGGGCCGCATTGATCGCGGCGAATCCGTTCCCCCGCATGGCTCGGGACGACCCGGGCCATCTTCAGGCCGTCGTTCTCAAGTCGAGCCCCTCGACGTCCCAGTGGCAGGCGCTGCGCGCGGCGGTGGTCGGCCGCGAGGAAGTGGCCGGAATGGGTCGGACGGCCTACATCACCTTCCCGGACGGCATCGGGCGGTCGAAGCTCACGCCCGGCGTGATCGAGCGGGCCCTCGGGTCCCGCGGAACCGCTCGTAACTGGAACACGGTGCTGCGACTGCAGGCCGCGGTGGGGCCGTCGGATACCGCACGGACCGGGCCGCGGATGCGGTAGGCGTCCGGGCGAACATGTCGGGCCATGCGGTCGGGCGCGGTGTCCTGGACGCGGTCGGTCGCACGCCGCTGGTCGAGCTGACCCACGTCGTCCCCGACGGTTCCGCGCGGGTGCTCGCCAAGTTGGAGTTCACGAACCCCACCGGCAGCATGAAGGACCGCGTGGCGAAGGCGATGATCGAGGGAGCCGAGCGGTCGGGACGCCTGCACCCCGGCGACACCGTCGTAGAATACACGGCCGGAACGACCGGCATCTCGCTCGCCTTCGTCTGTGCGGCCAAGGGGTACGCCCTGCGGATCGTCTTCTCGGACGCGTTCAGTCCGGAGAAGCGACGGATGATGGAGACGTTCGGGGCCGTCGTCTCCGAGGTGAAGAGCGATGGGGGCCGGATCACGGAACGGCTGATCAAGGAGATGGTGGAGACCGCCCGGCGACTCGGCGCCGAGCCGGGTCACTGGTTCTGCGACCAGCTGACGAACCGCGATGGGGCGGCCGGGTACCATGCGTTGGGCGAGGAGGTCTGGGAGCAGACCGGCGGGCGGATCCGCGCGTTCGTTCACGCGGTCGGGACGGCCCATTCGATCCACGGCGTGACCGAGGCGCTCTGGGCGCACGACCGGTCCATCGAGGTCGTGGCGGTGGAGCCGAGCGAATCCGCGGTGCTCTCCGGCCACCCGACCGGCGCCCATCACATCGAAGGGATCGGGATCGGGTACGTCCCGCCGCTCTGGGACCCCGCGCTGGTCAACCGGATCGAGACGGTGACGACCGAGGACGCGCAGACGATGGCGCGCCGACTGGCCCGGGAGGAAGGGCTCTTCCTCGGTACGTCCTCGGGAGCGAACACCGTCGCAGCGCTCCGGGCCGCTCGCGCGTTGGGACCCGGCTCCACCGTGGTGACGCTGATGGTCGACTCGGGGCTGCGCTACCTGAGCGGCGAACTGTTCTCCCGACCGTAGACCGTACGGGTCCGGCGGAGTCGGAGGGATTAACCGCGGACGTAGGTTCGCGCGGGCATGCACGAAGTCATCGCCGGACTGCACGCCGTGACCCTGCACATTCGCGACGTCGGCGCCGCACGGGCGTTCTACCGGGACGTCCTCGGGCTCCACGAGGTCGCCTTCGACGAGAAGGCCAACCGGATCGTGTTCGGCCTGCCCGGCACGTCGACCTTGCTGACGATGCACATCCAGGCCCCGGGCGAGGAGGGGCGGGACCCCGGCACCGTCTCGGGCATCGTCTTCCACCACCCGGACCCCGTCGCGGCCTGCGAGGTCATCCGGAGCCGGGGCGGGACCGTGACGGTGGCCCCGAGTCTGGTCGAGCTACCGGGCCAGAAGTTCTACCGCGGCGTGTTCGCGGACCCCGACGGCAACGAGTTCGTGCTCTCGAACCGGAAAGACTGAGCCGCCCCCTGCCCCGGTCCGCTGACGCGGAGCGGAATCTGCGCCCCGTACGGGCGGCGCTCGAGGTCGCTCCGCCGACGTGCCCGTGGCGCGGGCCTCCTCGGGTTCGACGCGTCGTTCGTCCTCGGTGCCGTGGCGCGGTTCACCGGCGGGATCCGACGGGTCCACCGTCCCAACGACGGTGGACGGTGTCCGGAGTCAGCGCCGTCGGGGTCCGGTCTTCGGAGGAAGGGTCAGAGTGAACGCCACCGCCCGACCGACCCAATCGCGGCCGGCCCGCGCCTCGCGCAGGGTCGCCATCGGCACGATCTGATACCCGCGCATCGGCCGACCCGGCATCGGCTCGAACGGTCGGGCTCCCTTCAGGCGGCCCGCGCGTTCGACATCGGCCGGGCTGAGGCGGAGGAAGACGTCGTTCCCGAACGCACCCAGACAGAGGTGGCCCCGGACAAAGGCCGCGGGTTGGCCGAACATCGTCCGGGGTTCGAGTCGTGCGTCCATCGCCACGAGCGAGTGGAACAGTCGTTCGGCGGATGGGGTGAGCTTGGGCATCTCCATCGCGACGCCTCCGACCACCCTCGTACCCCCGATAAGTCCGTCCCGTGTACGCTCCGAAGGCGATTAGACCCGGCCGACCTACGGCGACGGATGGCGCGGGGGGCGAAGGTCGACCGGGGGCTCGGAGTTCGGATCCAACGGGACGCGCCGACGCGGTTGCTGCCGTTCACCCGGTTCTTCCGTGGGTTCGAGACGGTACCGGCCGTGCGGGCGCTGTTCGGGGCCCAGACCGAGCGGGTCCTCCACGGACTCAAGGTCGAGTTCTTCTCGGCGCGCTTCGGCTACATGGGCACGAGCGACGTCGACGGTCATCTCCTGATCAGCACCCATCACCTGCACGACAGCGACTTCCGCACCGTCTACCTGGACCTGGTCCACGAGCTCTGTCACGTCCGGCAGTTCCGAAAGGGGCGACCCCTGTTCTATCCGAAGCTCAGTTACGTCGACGCCCCGTCCGAGATCGAGGCGTACCGAAAGACGATCGACGAAGGGCGACGGATCGGCATGACCCGCAAGGAGCTGATCGACTATCTGAAGGTCGAGTGGATCTCGCCGGCGGAGCACCGTCGGCTGGCCCGCCGCTGCGGGTTGGGTCCGGCCCGGACGAAGCGTGCCGGTCACCGACGCCGGCCGAAGAAGTAGGAGGATCTCTGCCCGCACACATCGACGGGTTGGGCGGCGCGTTCCTCTTCTCGCGCGACCCGCGACGGCTGGCGGCGTGGTACCGACGCGTCTTCGGACTCCGGTTCGAGTCGATGGAGGGCGATGCGACCCAGTACCTCGTGTTCACGAGCCGGTCGCTCGCCCGCCCCCGCCGGAAGGTCCACACCGTACTCGCCATCATGCCGACGCAGAAACCCCTGGGCCGTACGCGACACCAGGCGATGCTCAACTACCGGGTGGACGACCTGTCGGCCTTCGTACGCGCCCTGCGCCGCAAGGGCGTGCCGGTCGACCCGATCACGGAAGGCCCCGACGGCGAGGGGAACGGGAAGTTCACCCACCTGAAGGACCCCGAAGGGAACCGCATCGAGCTCTGGGAACCGTCCGGCGGCGTGTAGGACCGCCGACCCGGAGGCTTAGTAGGTCACTCCGGCTGGGGGAGGGCCATGGTGTTCCTGGTCGATTCGGGCAGTGAGTTCGACGCCCCGCTGGAGACGGTCTGGGCGTACCTGTCCGCGCCCGGCGAGCACCGGCTGGCCCATCCCAAGACACGGAACTTCGAGGTGACCGAAGCCTCCGATTCGAGCTTCGTGCTCGCCATGGAGCAATGGATGCAGAGCCGATGGGTCCGCACGGTCGGGCGCGGCGCAGTCTTCCCGCCGCTCGGCTCGAGCAGCGAAGCGCTCGAAGGGCCGCTGGCGGGCTCGAAGTACTTCCTCTACTACACGCCGAAAGGCGCGAAAACCGGGGTGACGGTCGTCGGGCACTTCGTCTCCCCCGACCTGTCCGACGCGGAGGTCCAGCCGATGGTCTTGGGCCTCTTCGAGGAGTTCTTCAACGAGGACCAGGCGCGGATTCGGGCGTTCCGCCAGCGCTCGGCCGCCGCCACCGCGCCGTCCACGACGCCGTAGCCGCCCCGGGGCGGCCGTCGTCGGGTTCAAGTCGGAACCGGGCGTCGCCCCGGCGTGAATCCCTCGCCGGGTCCGGGGCCGTCAGTCGGCGCCGGTGCGCGTCCTCTGACGTTCCGGCGTGCGCTTCCGGGACTTCTGGCGTATCACGTGCTGGTCATCGTCGGCGTGGCGGTCCTGTTGGTCGGGGTGGGTTGGGCCTCCCTGACCCTCGTGGCCGTCGGGTCCGTACTCCTCGTGGTCGGGGTCTCCGTCCACGGGGCGATGATCGTCTGGACCGGTTCGGTGGCGGCCCGCTGGCCCCGAGGACCGGGGTCCGACGGCGCCGGGAGCGACGGTCCCCTCACCGCCACGCACCGCCAATGTCCCTCGTGTGCCTGGCACGGGATCACTCGCGGGACCGTCTGTCCCCGCTGCGGTCATTATCTGGTGCCGTCGCCGGGCGGGGGAGCCCTGACCCCGTGAAGGTCCGTACGCTGACCGTCGACGACATCGACCGGGTGATGGACGCCGCCGCCCTGTTCGACGACCCTCCCGTGCGGACGGCGGTCCGGGCGTACCTGCGGCATCGAAGGAACGTCTTCCTGATGGCCGAGGACGAGGGTCGCGCCGTCGGATTCCTGCGAGGTACCGAGCTCGACCAGGTCGATACGCCGCACCGCCAGATGTTCCTCTACGAGATCGCGGTCGACCCCCGGGTCCAACGCCGGGGCGTGGGACGAGCGCTGGTCGAGGCACTGCTGGCCGACTGTCGCCGACGCGGACTGGACGAGGTGTTCGTCTTCACCGACCCCGGTAACACGGCCGCCGTCGGGCTCTACCGGGCCACCGGCGCGGTCACCGAGACTCCGGCCGACCGGATGTTCGTCTATCGTCTACGGCCCCGAATGACCTCGAACGACTCTTCGCGGCCGTAGCATCGACCGGGGGTCGCCCCGGGCTCCGGGGGACGTCGCACTCCCGGGCCGGATTCGGGTCAGGGAGGGCGGCCGGACGGTGGCGCCGGGTTGACGTGCGACGGGCCCCGTTCTCGGAATCACCGACGCCGTGCGTCACTCACAACGCCTTTGAAACGGGGGTCAGGTCGGGCCGCCGTGTTCCGCGAGGGTGCGCCCACGCGTCCCGGGTCCCGGCGCCGATCGTTCCGTCCGAGGGCATCGGCCGGACCGGCGGTGGTGCTCGCCGCCCTCGTGCTGTTCGGTCTGCCGTCGGTCCTCCCGGTCGGCGTCAGCGCCGGACCGGCGAGCGTGGCGACCTCGTCCGGGCTCCGGGTGGCCCAGGTCACCCCGGGGTCGGACTACCCCATGTACCTGGGGAACGTCGAGCGGAGTTCGGCTGCCGACCCCGACCCGTTCATCAATGTCTCCACCGCGTCGCACCTGCACCTCCAGTGGGCCTTCGACGCGAACGGCTGGCAGGTCCAGTCCCAGCCGGTCGAACTGAACGGCGTGGTCTACGTCGGCGGTCGGTCCGGGTATGAGTACGCGCTCTCGGCCGCGAACGGTTCGGTCCTGTGGAAGACGTTCCTCGGTCAGGACGACAACGACTCGGGGTGCCCGGCGAGCTTCGACTACGGCGTCACGTCCACGGCCTCGGTCGTCAACGGTACGGTCTACGTCGGCGGGGGCTGGCCCAACCTCTACGCGTTGAACGCCACGACGGGAGCGGTCGAGTGGTCGACCCCGCTCGGGGGGTCGGCAACCCTGGGGTACTACGACTGGTCGAGCCCGCTGATCTACCAGGGCGACGCGTACATCGGCACCGCCAGTGCCTGCGTCCATCCGCTGGTCGCCGCGGGATTCGCCAAGTACTCGCTGGCGACCCACCAGCTGGTCGGGTTCTACAATACCAGCGCCCCGAACCCGAACGGGTCGAGCATCTGGGGTTCGCCGGCCGTGAATCCGGCGACCGGGACCCTGTTCGTCGCCACCGGGAACTCGTTCGCGCTTCACCCCACGGGCGGCGCCGAGTCGGTCCTCAGCTTCAATGCATCCCACTTCACCCTCCAGTCCCAGTTCCAGGTCCCTGTGAGCGAGGTCATCCCGGACGGTGACTTCGGGGTCACCACCACGCTGTTCACGCCGGCCGGCGGCCCTCCGATGCTGACCGCCGCCAACAAGAACGGCCTCCTCTACGCGCTCGACCAGTCGAACCTCTCCCTGGTCTGGGAGCACCGGCTCTGCTGCAGCAACGGGTTCGAGACGGAGCACATCTCGACCTCGTTCGGCGGCGGCCTCGTCTACGCGGTCGGGTCGAACAGCACGGTCAACGGGACGCTCGTCAACAGCACGGTGACCGCGTTCGCGCCCCTCACCGGCGAGGTCGTCTGGCAGCGGGCGTTCGCCAACCTAAGCTCCGACTACGGGTACGCCGCCCCGCTCTACGTCAACGGCCTCCTGGTCGTCGGGGATGACGGGACGCTGATGGTCCTCAACGCGGCGACCGGGGCGACCCTGTATCAGTACGCCACGCCCGGGGTCTTCGTGGCAGCGCCGTCGGTCGCGCGCGGCGAGATCCTGGCCGGATCGAGCGACGACGACGTCTACGCGTTCACCTTGCCGCTCAACGCGACGGCCGCGACGATGGGCGGCAGCGGACGGACCCAGACGTTCGCGGTCTCTCCCGCCGGGGGCCTGCCTCCGTACACCTTCGTCTGGAACTTCGGGGACGGTACCACGTCCACCGCTCAGGACCCGATCCACACCTACGCCGGCGCCGGGACCTACCGGGTCACGGTGACGGTCGCCGACCAGACGGGGAACAGCTCCGTGCGCGTGCTCCAGGTCGTGGTCACGGAGGTCGGACCGGCGGGTCTTACCGCCCTGGATTTCGAGGCGATCGGGCTCGCGATTGCTGTCGCCGTGCCCGTGGCCCTAGTGGTACTAGTGGTGCGACGGAAGAGGTCCGGTGCCGGACCGGGCGCCCCTCCCTCCTGATGCGGGGGAGCGGGCGGGGGGCCCCGGGCGTCGAGCGCCCGGGGCGGAAAGGGTAGATTCGGTGCCTAGGCGACGGCCACCTTCACCTCGTCCTCGGACGGGGTGGGGGTGACCTTGGGCAGCTCGAGCTCGAGCACGCCGTTGTCGACCTTGGCCTTCGCCTGGGCGCCGACGACGGGCTCCGGGAGCTCGAGCGCGCGGTAGTAGCCAGCGTACGTCCGTTCGCGGTGGACGAACTCCTGGCCCTTCTCCTCGCTCTCCTTGGTCTGCTCACCGCGGATTTCTACGCTCGTGCCCTTCACGCGGATGTCCAGCTGGTCCTTCGGGATGCCGGGGATCTCCGCCGTGATGCGGAAGGCGGCGCCGGTGTCGGCGACATCGACCCGGGCGGGTCGCAGGTAGCCGCCGTTCGACCGTCCCACGGGCGCGAGCCCGAGGGCGCGGAAGAACTGCGTGCGGGTCGCGTCCAGGGAACGGTCGAGGTCGGTCCAGGGGTCGCTCGTTGGCTCGGTTTCGTGGATCTCGTTCGTCATGTCCTACCTCAGGTTTGACAACAACAGTAAGTTTTGGCTCGTATATAATGCAGGCCTATCTGTCTCGGACAGCTGGGCAGGCGTCCGCCGTCCTCAGCGTGCTGAGCGGGCCACGGTCTTCCTCGTGCGGCGTCGGCCCATCGGTCGCTCGTCCGGAGGGAGGAACGTGAACATCCGAACCCCGGGTCGAAAGGCTGCCGGACGCCTCTTCAGGCGCGCGGTGCCCACAGAGGCGCTTGTCCCGGGGATTGGGTCAAACGCCACCTCCGTGAACCCCGCACCCCGGAACCAGCCTCGGATGGTCGGGGTGAGGTCCGGGGCTCGCCGCCCCCGGGTCCATAGGACCGTCGCGTGACGCGCGCACAGGCTCGGAAGTGTCTCGACCGTTATTCGGACGTCGGCGTCCGAGACGTTGCCGAAGATACCGCAGGCGAGCACGATGTCGGCTGGTACCGCACCGTCGGCGGCGGTCGTCGAGCCCGCGTCGGCGCGGCGGAAGCGGACCTGGTGCAACCCGAGAGCCTGAGCGCGACGCCGACCCCGGTTCACAAGGGTAGGCGAGAGGTCGACGAGTCGGGCTTGCACATCGCCGGCCCGGGGGTGACAGCGTAGTACCCCCAGCAGGTCGCGGCCATCGCCGGAACACAAGCTCAGGACGCGGATCGGTCCGGGGGGCTGGTGGTCGAGCGCCTCGCCGAGCCGCCGCTGCACCATCACCAGGCGCCGGGCGAGCAGTCCCCGGCCGGCGTACTGCCGGTGCCAGCGCACCCACTCGTCCTCGGGAGGCCGATGAGAACCTCGAGCCGCGGGCATTCGCCCGACCCGACTTCGGTACCGTTAAATAAATCGGGCCGTAGCCCGACCTCACCCGTGAGCCGAGGACCCCCCGTACGGGGGTTCCGCTGACGCGAGGAACACCATGGCGCGACCGCTCTACGTGCGATTCGAGACACCCGCCGAACTCGCCGACAAGGCCCTGCAGCTCGTCCAGGTGGCGAGCGAGACCGGCAAGGTTCGGGTCGGGACGAACGAGGTCACGAAGTCCAGCGAGCGCTCCGAGGCGAAACTGGTCGTGATGGCCGAGGACGTCGACCCCGTCGAGATCCTCGTCCACATCCCGATGCTCTGCGAGGAGAAGCGGATCCCGTACGTCTACGTCGGGAAGAAGCAGCGGCTCGGCCAGTCGGCCGGCCTCTCCAAGTCCGCGGCGAGCGTGGCGATCGTCGAGCCCGGGGATGCGAAGTCGCTCCTGGACGAGATCGCCGCCCAATTCTCGAGCCTGAAGAAGTAGGCCGGGACCCAACGGAGGCGCGTCGATGGCGGAAGACAAGGGCTCCCCGGCCGAGGTCGTGGAGCTCGTCGGGCGCACCGGCATGGCCGGGGAGGCGACCCAGGTCAAGGTCCGCGTCCTTGCCGGACGCGACCGGGGCAAGATCATCACCCGGAACGTCGCCGGTCCGATCCGGCTGGGCGACGTGCTCATCCTGCGCGAGACCGCGCGCGAGGCACGGAAGCTCTCCGTCCGGTAGGGAGGATTCCATGGTCATCAAGCGCCAGTGCTCGTTCTGCGCCGCCGAGATCGAGCCCGGTACGGGCACGATGTTCGTCAAGCGCGATGGGTCGATCTTCCACTTCTGCACCTCCTCGTGCCGGAAGCAGCATCTCCACCTGGGCCGGGTCGGGCACCGTCTGAAATGGACCCGGGCGCACTCGTTGAAGAAGGCGTCCGACCGCTCTGCCGCGGCGGCCCGCGCCCCTTCGGCCCCGGTCACAAAGCCGTCCCGCCGGGCGACGCCCCCGGCCGACGTGCC
>JASHSU010000162.1 GCA_030038605.1 Thermoplasmata archaeon
ATCGTCGGCGAACACACCCAGGGCACGGCGACGACCTTTGTCGTGGTACCCCGCCGGAACGTCCACGCGATACCGGACAGCTTATCGTTCGAAGAGGCGGCCGCCGTACCTCTGGTCTTCCAGACGGCCTGGCGGGCGCTGGCCACCGTCGGTGCCGTTCAGCCCGGGGACTCCGTGGCGGTCGTCGGCGCCGGCGGGGGGGTCGCACCCGCGGTCGTCCAGGTGGCCAAGCTACTGGGCGCCCGGGTCGTGGTGGCCTCCCGCGGCTCCGAGAAGGAGCCGGCCACGCGGGCCCTGGGGGCGGACGACTTCGTCACCTTCGACGACGCCCGGCCCCTCGACGGGGCGCTCTGGAACGCGAGTCAGAAGCGGGGGTTCGATGTGGTCTTCGATTCGGCCGGGGCCCCGACCGTGCCCCGCTCGGTCCGGGCCCTCGCCCGGGGGGGCCGGGTCGTCGTGATCGGTGCGACCGCGGGCCCCGTCGCCGCCATCGACCTGCGGACCCTGTTCTGGCGTCAGGCCTCCCTGCGGGGCAGCACAATGGCGAATGCCCGGGAGTTCGACACGGTCTTGGGCCATCTGATCGCCGGACGGCTCCACGCCGTGATCGACTCAGTGCACGCCTGGCCGGACGCCCCAGTAGCTCTGGCACGATTCGACGCGCCCGAGCTGTTCGGCAAAATCGTGCTCCGGGTCCCGTAGACTGGGCCATACTCGCGCAGATTCGGGGTGGATTCCCGCCGGAATGTGCGCGAACCCCGCAACGACCCTTAAATACAGGAACCCGACCTTTCTTCGAGCGTGGACCGAGTTTCGGGCCATCCTTCATCGTCCGAAGGATTGGGGCCGGCCCCTCGCCGATTGATCTACGGGACCCTTTTGGGCCTGGTGGGACTGCTCGTGGTGCTGGGCGGCTCGGGGCTCGTCGCGGTGGCCGTACCCCTCCCGTCGGCCGGCGCGGCCTCCACGAGCCCGCTGGCGTACCAGCCGACGTCCGCCCCGTCGCCCGCCGTCGTCACCCACGGCGACCTGATCGTCGCCGCGGGCCAGACGTTCGTCATCCAACCGACGGCCGGCGGTCGGACCTACTTCCAGGGGGGCAACATCACCGTCCTCGCGGGCGGCACCCTGATCGTCGAGAACGTCACGCTCTCTTTCGTCCAGTACGTCGCCGACGCGGGGACCGCCCTGTCGCGGCTCTCGCACGTCCTCCATTTCGTCGATGAGGGGACCGTCCAGGTCACCAACTCGACGATCACCACCGACGTGAACATCCTCAACGCCTACCCCAAGCTGAACCTCACCGTCACCGGAACCTTGACCGCCTGGGACTCGACGTTCGCCTTCCCCGGATGGGTCACGGTACAGGGGGTGGGCGCCGTCCTCACGCTCAACAGCACCCTCGTCACCAACAACCCGAGCATCCCGGGCCTGAGCGAGCCGTCCGAGATCCTCGGGGACAGCGAGTGGGCGGCCTCGATCAACGTGCTGGCGGGCGGTCAGCTGAACGCCTTCAACTCCACGCTCAACGCCACGTATGCGAACGACCTGCTCACCAACGGGGTCGCGACCATCGCGCCACTCTACGCGAACAACGTCGCCGGCGCGGTCAACGTGACCGACCTCTACGGTTCGTCGACTCCCGCCAACTTGACCCAGGACTGGCTGAACCCGGGACCCGTACCGGCGGGCAACGTCACGGTCTGGTACAACACCACCTCCCCACTGAACACGACGGCGGAGGTCCCCACTACGGTCTGGTACCTCGGCGTCGGCTACGCGCTGGGCTCGATCCCGGTCAAGCAGAACCAGTCGAACGGGGTGGCGTACATCGATTTCACTCCCGCGCTGATCGACGCGATCAACGCGCAGGGACTCCTCGCCTACCTCAACAACACCGGCATCTTCGGTGGGACCAGTCAGGTCGCGGTCTCGTTCAACGGGGCCGAGTTCAGTACCGTTCGCGTGGCGCTCGTCCCGAACCTCGAGTACAACATGGTGGCCTCCGGCGCCGGCACCACGATCAGCTCCGTCGACACGGTGCTCGACCTGACCTGGGCGGCTCCCCCGGCGCAGCCCTGGTCAGAGGTGAGCCCGTATCCCTGGCTCTCCAACAAGCTCCTGCTGGAGGACGGCGCCACTGCCTACCTCGGCAACCTGTCGATTTCCAACCCCATCGAGGGCGTGTTCAGCACCTCCGCGGTGCTGCCGGACGCCACGAGCACCGCGTTCTTCTACCGCTGGGCCAGCCTCAACCTGACCGGCCAGGGCGGCGTTGTGCCGATCTACGGTGCGACCGAGCACGCGTTCTACGCCTACGACAGCTCTCAGGCGAACAACGCCACCGCCAACGGCCTCAACGCCTTGTCGACGGCGGACCCGGCCATCTGGGGTTACGTCCTGTTCCGGGACGGCCAGATGGGCCACCCGGCCTACGGCGTCAGCGGGCGGGCGGGCGTCACCTCGCTGCTCCTCGCCTCGACCGAGCTCACCGGTCCGACCACCCCGGACGGTAACTTCCTCGGTACCTACCACGTCGGCCTCACGCTCCCGATCGAGCACAACACGACCCGCTGGTTCAACTGGTCCGTGAGCCCGTACCCCGAGGGGGTCGCCCTGGGCTCGCCGGGCTACCTGGGCCCCGACTACGGTCCCGCCCAGCACTTCCCGCAGTACTTCGCCGGAGCCGCGCTCTACGGGAACCCGAAGGTCCTCGCCAACGGCTCGGCCGCGCCCGCGGCCGGCGTTCGCATCGGCCAGGAGATCGGGTTCGCGACGACCATCAACTCGACCGGCCCCGCCCCGATCACCTCGCTCTCGGCCTACCTGCTCTGGGGGAACCTTTCCTCCAGCCGAGTCCTGAACCGGTTCAGCACGACCGACATCGACCTCTCCCAGGTCGGCGCGTCGTACACGTTCACGTTGAGCTGGCCGATGAACGACACGGTGACGGGCCTCAACGGGACCGAGAGCCGCGCCTTCTCGGTCGTCTTCACGTGGAACCCGGGCAACGTCACGGGCCTCTCCGGGACGATCGCGGTGTCGGAGAACGTGACGATCCTGCCGTCCCAGATGGCGTTCAAGTCGTTCTCGCTGCCGCCGTCGACGATCGACATCTCTCAGTCGTACGTCTCGACGGGGGTCCTGGCGTACAACGGCTCGCAGTCCGCGTCCCTCGAGCTGTTCGCGACCCCCACGAGCGGGGGAGCCCCGATCCTCATCGCCTACAGCACCACCATGCCCGGCGAGTTCAACCTGACCTGGTACCCGCTCAACGAAGGCGGGAACTCCCAGCTCTCGCCCGGCACTTCCTACACACTCCAGGCCGTGGCATACTACAACCACGGGAACGCCAGCTACAACCTGCCGGGCGTCTACTCGGTGCCCGGCAGCATCTCGCCGACCAGCTTCCTCACGTCGACGTTCCTGGGCCTGCCGCTCTGGCTGTGGCTCGCCATCGCGGCGGGCGCGGCGGTCGCCATCGTGGCGGTCCTGTTCGTCCTCCGGCGCCAGGCGGCCGGTAAGGTCGTCGAGTGCGGCGAATGCGGCAACCTGATCCCCGAGGACGCGACCGTCTGCCCCAAGTGCGGTGCGGAGTTCGAGTCCGACCTGGTCCGCTGCAGTCGCTGCGCGTCGACCATCCCGGCCAACTCGGTCGTCTGCCCCGAATGCGCCGCCCAACTCCTGGGCGTCCCCGGGGCGGCTCCGGAAGAGGCCGAGCGCCAGGGCTACCAGGACTTCACCGAGAAGTACCGGGCCGAGGCGAAGAAGGAACTCGGCGAGAACTACACCGAGGGCTCCTTCTGGGACTGGTGGAAGCGCCAGCCGACGTACGTCTCCTACAGCCAGTGGAAGCTCCAGCAGGGCCAGGGCGCCCCGCGGATGGGGATGAGCGAGCCTCCGGCGACCCCGCCGGGTGCGAGCCCCACCCCGACCCCGGTCGCCCCCACCCCTGCCGCGCCTCCACGGCCGAGCCCGCCCCCGGCATCGACTCCCCCGCCGCGGGCTGCGGCTCCGGCG
>JASHSU010000163.1 GCA_030038605.1 Thermoplasmata archaeon
TCGCAGCTCAACCTGGACGGCGGACCCCAAGGGGACGCCGCCTTCCCGGTGCACCGGTTCGCCGGAAAGTCCGGTCAGACCCCGGCCGCGTTCGCCGAACAGCTCCGCGCGCAGCTCTCTACGGGGCCGGACGTCGCTCAGGTCCACGTCGTGGGCGCCTACCTCAATTTCCGGGCCGACATCGGGCGCCTGACGCAGCGGACGCTTGAGGCCGTCCTCACCCGGGGCGATCGGTACGGTTCGCTCGAGGCGCTAGGTCGACCTGCGTGCGTGGAGCACACCAGCGCGAACGCTACCGGTCCGTTCCATATCGGTCGGGTCCGAAACGCGATCATCGGGGACACGCTCGCGCGGGCCCTGAGGGCCGCGGGCACGCCCGTCACGACCCAGTACTACGTCGACGACATGGGCCGGCAGGCGGCGATGATCACCTGGATCTGGTCGATGCCACGGGAGCAGTGGCCCGCCGAGATCCGGGCCGCCGTGGACGGACAGGAGGTACCGGGCGAGAAGGTTGACGCACATCGGGGACGTCCGTACCCGGCGGTCAGTGCCTACCTCAAGTCGCACCCCGAGGCCCAGGCGCAGGTCGCGGCGCTCGTCGAGCAGATCGAGAACGGTCACGCACCCTCCCAGCACCGGGCCCTCACGCAGGCGATCCTGGACGGGATGCTCCAGTCCCTCGCCCGCCTCGGGATCCGGTTCGACGAGTTCGTCTGGGAGTCCGACTTCCTGCACGACGGCTCGGTAGAGCGGGTCCTCGACCGGCTCCATCACGCGCCCCACGCGGTCCGGGAGGCGAACGGAGCGTGGGCCGTGGACACCAGCACGTACGGCCTACCGAAGGAGTCGACCACGGTGGTCGTCCAGCGCGGCAACGGCACGAGCCTGTACGTCGCACGCGACGTGGCCTACCATCTCGCCAAGTTCGCACGGTTCGAACGGGTCGTGGATGTGCTGGGACAGGACCACCGCCTCCACGCCCTGACGCTCGATGCGTTGCTCGCGGAGATCGGCGAATCTCGGCGGCCGGAGTTCGTCATCTACCAGGACATCACCGTGCCGGACGGCGGGCGGATGTCGACGCGGGGCGGGTCGGCCGTCTGGCTCGACCACCTGCTCGCGGAGGCGGTAGAGCGGGCTCGTCGGGAGGTCCTGGCGCGGCACGAGGACCTGGAACCGTCCGCCGTGGACGCGATCGCGGAGGCCGTCGGCACCGGGGCGGTTCGCTACCACATCGTTCGCGTCGCTCCGGAAAAACCGGTCGTCTTCCGATGGGAGGACGCCCTCTCGTTCGAAGGACGCAGCGGGCCCTTCTGCCAGTACTCGTACGTCCGTGCGGTGGCGGTGCTCCGGAAAGCCGAGGCGACCCAAGGCCCCTATCCGTTCGACGCGCGCACGCTGCACGAGGCCGATGAACTCGAGCTGATCCGGACACTTGCCCGGTTTCCTCGGGTTGTCGGTTCCGCCGCGCGGCGCAGCCACGTCCACGCCCTCGCCGGATACGCGCACGACCTGGCCGAGCAGTTCAACCGGTTCTACCATGCGGTGCCGGTCCTCCGGTCGGAGGTCGAGCGTCCGTCGCGGATCGCCCTGGTCGCGGCGGTTCGGCAGACGCTGGGCAACACGCTGGACCTGCTCGGGATAACGCGCCTCGAGGCGATGTAATCGCGCGCTCGCGACCCTTTAAGCCCAGAACTTCCTCGGGAACCGCATGGGCCTGCGCGAAGATTTCGTCACGTTCATCAACCAGGGCAACCTCGTCACGCTGGCCATCGCCTTCGTCATCGGCGCGGCCTTTGCGGCGCTGATGACCGCGCTGGTCGCCGACATCTTCACACCGCTCATCGGGGCCGCCGGCCACTTCAACTTCGCCAGCTGGGTCTACGACCTCAACGGCAGCATCATCATGCAGGGGGCGTTCCTCAACGCGCTGATCTCGTTCGTCACCATCGCGCTCGTCATCTTCTTCGTCATCGCGCTCCCCTACCAGCGGTACAAGGCCCGGCAGGCCGCGAAAGCGGCGGCCGCGGCCCCGACGACGAAGAACTGTCCCTACTGCTTCTCCAGCATCAACATCCAGGCGACCCGATGCGCGTTCTGCACGGCCCAGCTCCCGGCGGCCCCGCCCGCGCCGGCCGCCGCCGCCGCCGCCAGCTCCTAGGCCCGTCGGCGCAGCGTGGGGTCGCGGACCCCCGCTGAATCGAACCCGACGGCGCGCAATCGACACGCGTCGCAGACCCCGCACGGCTGTCGACCCCCCGCATAGCAGCTCCAGGTCAGTTCCCAGGGAACGCCCAGCCGCTCCCCCCAGCGAACGATCGAGGCTTTCGAGCGTCGCAGCAAGGGGGCCTGGATCCGGATCGGTTGGCGCGTCGTGACGCCGACCTTGGTGCCGAGGCGGGCGACCCGTTCGAACGCGCGGAGGAACGGTGGGCGGCAATCCGGGTAGCCCGAGTAATCGATCGCGTTGGCCCCGAGATAGATCGTCCCCAGCCGGTGGCTCTCCGCATACCCCAGGGCCACGGCGAGGAGGATGGTGTTCCGCGCCGGAACGTAGGTGGAGGGAATGGTGCCCTTCGCCGACGACCGCCGGGGCAGGGCGCGCCGGGCCCGGGTGAGCGAGGAGTCGAGCAACGGGGCGAGCGGCAGCCGGAGGACGGTGTGCCGGGCCACTCGATAGCGCCGGGCGAGGGCGCGCGCCGACCGGACCTCGCGCGCGTGTCGCTGACCGTACTCGACCGTGAGCGCATGGACGGGAGGGTCGTCGAGCGCCGCCAGGGCCAGGCAGGTCGCGGAGTCCATCCCGCCGGACAGCAGGACGACGCTGCCTCGGCGGCGTCGACGGTTCATCCCCACGCTCCGAGTCCCTTGAGCAGGCCGGCGGCGATCAGAACGGCCGAGACCATGCCCAGAAAGTTGGTCGAATGCTTCGTGAGCCAACCCCGATTCTCCAGGGTCTCGCCGAGCACCGAGTCGACCTGGCACGCCAGGAACCCGGCGAGCGCGGAGACCCCCACCACGACCACGCCGGCGGGGGTGGGAGTTCCGAACAGCAGGTAGAGGCCGTACCCGACGACGCCCGTCGTCACAGCACCGACCGCGGCCCAGAACTCGCCGTTCGCCGAGACGCCGCCGTTCGTTCCGGCCGGCACCGGTCGTCCCGTCAGGATGCTGCGCGCCGTCCCCGCGAGCACGCCGAACTCGCTCCCGAACGTGTCGGATGCCCCGAAGGCGAGCGCCGACGCGAAGAGTACGGTCGTGGCGCGGAGTGGAAGGAGCGGAGGCGAGAGGCCGGCGGCGAGGGCGAGCGCTGTCGGCACCAGGATGTGGGCCATCACGTTGGCGATGCCCCGCTCGCCGTGCTGGCCCTCCTGGACGTGGCGTTGTTCCTTCACCTCGAACCGGTAGCGAGTGGCCAGGACGCTGGCCACCACGAACAGTATGAGCAAGGCCAGGAAGGCGAAGCCGACGAACACGACGATGATCGCGCCGAACGCGGCCGCCACGACGGCGGCGGCGGGCGTGAGCGCCCGCGCCAACGCCGCACCGAGTGCCAGGGCGACCGTCGCCAGAATGGCGACGAGCGCCGGGACGAGTGGGAGCATTACGGTCGGCTCCCGAGGTGGGAGGGGGCCGGGCGCATAACGGCTTCCCCGGCGCTCAGCCGCGCGACAGGACGCGCCGGACGGCGCCGAAGAAGGTCGACGCCGTCACATCGGGAACGACGCCATCCCGCGTGAGTTCCTCGCGTACGGAGTGTTCGTGCCCGGGCGGAACGACCAGCCCCGTCAGCAGGCCCAGTCTCCGCCCGGCCTCCACGTCGAGCGTGTGGTCTCCCAGGATGGCACTCCGCCCGAAGTCGATCCCGTGGTCCCGGGCGGCATCCTCGAACAACCCGGTGGCCGGCTTGCGACAACGGCAACCGGCCCCCGGCGCGTGCGGGCAATAGTAGAACGCATCGACCCGGGTACCCGACAGTCTGAGGATCGCGTTCACACGGGTGTGGATCTGTTCCACGTCCTCGACCGTATAGAGCCCGCGTTCGATGCCCGACTGGTTCGTCACGCAGACGACCAGGAACCCGTGCTTGTGGGCGAGGGCCAGCGCCTCGCCCACGCCCCGATAGACTTCCGTCCGCTCGGCGTCGCGGAGATAATGGAGGTCCGGCATCAGTGTGCCGTCTCGATCGACGAACAGCGCCGCTCGTCCCCCGTCGTCCGCGGCGCGGCTCTCGACCATGGTCTCGCTAGAGCCCGCGCGCTTATGGGCTCGCGTGGCGCCGAGAGGCCGCGATGGGAGACGGCTCCGCCTTCGACCGACCGTGGTACACGGCGTTTTTCCGCGCGCTCGAGCGGGCCGCGCGTACCGAGGGGGTGCCGGGCCCTCGTGTCGTCCTGTTTTCGGGCGGCCTGGACTCGTCCTTACTCGCCTGGGAGCTCCGACGCGAGCCGGGGCTCCGGCTCTTCACCGTCGGGCTGGACGGGGCGAAGGACTTCGCTCCCGCTCAGGACACGGCGCAACGTTTCAGCCTTCCCTGGGTCCAAGGAACCTTGAGCTCGAGCCTCCTCCGCGACCTTTCGAACCTCCTCGCAACGGAGCTCCACCCCTTGGGCGCGACCGGACGTTCCGTGCAGTTGGCGTTCGCGGCGGCCATGCAGTTGGCGCCCCCGGGACCGCTCCTCTGCGGTCAGGGCGCTGACGAACTGTTCCTCGGATACGCCCACTACCGAGGCTTGGACCGTGACGAACTCTGCTCTCGTTCCACCACCGACCTCACCCATCTGATCGAATTTGCCTGGCCGCAAACGGAGCGCATCGCTGCCACGCTCGGCCGGTCCGTGCGGGCTCCCTTCCTGGACCCGGACGTGGTCCGGGTCGCTCGCGCCGTACCGATTGCGGAGCTGGTCGCTGATGGAACTCCGAAGGCCGCCTTACGGGCGTACGCACGGAGCCGGGGTTTGCCCGACGAGGCCGCGGACCGCCCCAAACGGGCGCTCCAGTACGGGACGGGCGTCGACCGATGGCTCCGGCGCGAGCGTCGCGAAGGGTCCGTTTAGTCGAGCCGCAACCCGGTGGGGGGATGCGCGAGGGCGTCGCGTACGGCGGCTCGAACGGTGCCGAGCTCGTCGCTCGAGAGCTCGACCCGCGGCAGCCGAACACGGGGTGAGCCGCGACCCATCTCCGATTGGACCTGCTTGATCATCTGGACGAACTTCACCGTCGTGTCCATGCGTAGCAGTGGGAGAAACCATCGATAGATCTCGTCCGCCCGGCCACGGTCGCCGGCCCGGGCCCGGTCGAACAGTTCCCGGGAGGCGCGTGGGAGTGCGTTGGCCAGCCCGGCGACCCAGCCCACGGCACCGGCGTAAATTCCCTCCACGATCGCATCGTCCAGACCGACGGCCAGTTCGACCCGATCGCCGAGCTCGTGACGCAATGCGGTCAAGCGCCGGACATCGCCGCTCGATTCCTTGACTCCCGTAAGACCGGGATGCGCTTCGACCAGCTCGACGACCTGCTCGGGTCGCACGTCGGTACCGTAGGCGGCGGGGTTGTTGTACAGCATGCACGGCAGGCCGGTGGAACCCAGAACCTCGTGGAAGTGGGCCAAGGTCTCTCGGGCGTCCGGCCGATAGACGTACGGAGGGAGGACGAGGAGTCCGTGCGCGCCGGCGTTCTCGGCGGCGCGAGCCTGACGGACCGCGTCAGCAGTCCGGGCGGCGGCGACGGCGGCGATGACCCGGGCCCGGTCGCCGACCTCGGCGACCAAGGCCTCGACGAGCCGGAGTCGCTCGACCGCGTCCAGCGAGGAACCCTCTCCCAGGGACCCTCCGGCCACAAGGCCGTCCATCCCGGCGTCCACCAGCCAGCGGGCGTGGGCCCGCAGGGCAGGAAAATCCACCTCTCCGCTCGGGTCGAACGGCGTGGTCTGGGCGACCCAAATCCCCGACCACGACGGGATTCCGGAGGTGGGGGTCACGGAGCGATCCCCTCGGCAAATGGGTCGCGCGGGTCAAACAACAGGTCGGCCTCGCCCGTGACGAACGCGGACCCCCGGATCCGCGGACGGAGCTCCTTGCCGGCCATGTCCGCCGTCACCTCGAAGACGGTGCCCAGGATCCCCTCCTGCCGCCAGACCTGACCCTCCTTGAGCTTCCCGTCGGCCAGCAGACAGGCGACCTTGGCGCTCGTGCCCGTGCCGCAGGGCGACCGGTCGTACTCGCCGCCCGGGCACAGCACGAAGTTTCTTCCGTGGTTCTCGGCCCGGTGGGGGGGCCCCGAGATCTCGATGTGGTCGATCGGGGACGAGTTGGCCCCGGTCACCCGGCCCCAGTCGATCGCGGAGCGGATCGCCCGGGTGTAGGCGGTAAGCACCTCCGCGTTCGCCAGCGTAAGGTCGCACGGCGCCTGGTCCGTCAGGAAGAACCAGTTCCCCCCGTACGCGATGTCCCCTACGATCGAGCCGTGGTCGGCCACGTCGACCTCGACCGCGTGCCGGCTCCGCCAGCAGGGCACGTTGCGGACACTGACCTCGCCGTTCGCGTGCAGGGTGGCTTCGACCTTACCGGCCGGGGTTTCGATGACGTGGCGGCCCGGCGCGAGCTGACCGAGGTGCGCCAAGGTGGCGACCACGCCGATGGTGCCGTGGCCGCACATGCCCAGGTAGCCCGCATTGTTGAAGAACACGACCGCCGCGGCCGAACGCGGGTCGTCCGGCGGCACCAGGAGCGCCCCGACGAGGACGTTCGACCCTCGGGGCTCGAGCAGGGTCGCCCGGCGGAACTCGTCGTGGAGCTCCCGCAACCTCAGGCTCCGCTGCGCCAACGTTCCGGACCCGAGGTCGGGGCCGCCCGACATCACTACGCGGGTCGGCTCTCCGGCGGTATGGGAGTCCACCACGTGTACCCGACGCACGGAATCGGACCTGGCGCGACCGTCTGATCGGACGCTTACGAAAGCAGAGCCGACCCCGCCATAGGCTTTCCGCGAGGCCGATCCGGTACCGCCCGGTGGGGCGCGGCGCGGGAGGGATATATACGCGGCCCCACGTCCCCGAGCGTGGCGGACGACGACGCCGCATTGTTCTGCCCGCTGGAATTCCGGTACGGTCGGCCGGAGGTCCGCCGCCTGTTCTCCCGTGAGGCGCGCCTCGGTCGGGCCCTGCGCGTCGAGGCCGCCTTGGCGGCCACGGAGGCCGACCTGGGGATGGTGCCTCCGGACGCCGCTCGCGACATCGAGTCCGCCGCCACCACCCAGAAGGTGACGGTGGCGCGCGTCGAGGCCCTCGACCGCGAACTCCGGCACGATGTGATGGCCATCACCCGGGCGCTGGCCGAGTCGGCGGGGGCCTCCGGTCGATGGGTCCATTTCGGGGCGACCAGCGCGGACATCACTGACTCGGCGCTGGCACTGGAACTGCAGGACGCCGGACGGGTGCTGCGCGACGATCTCACCGGACTCGCTCGAGCGCTCGCGGTCCTGGCGAGGGCCCACCGGGCGACGCCCGAGGTCGGGAGGACCCACGGGCAGCACGGCGTCCCGATCTCGTTCGGTTACAAGATGGCCGTCGCCGCCGCGGAAGTGATGCGCCACCGCCGCCGACTCGACCAGTTGCTGCCGCGCGTCGTCGTCGGCAAGATGGCGGGGGCCGTCGGCACGGGCGCCGGCTTCGGCGCCCACGCCGCCGCGGTCGAGCAGGGCGTCATGCGCCGGCTCGGGATCGAGGCCGACGAGGCGCCGACGCAGATCACGGGGCGGGACCGTATCGCGGAGCTGACGAACTGGCTCGCCCTCGTGGCGGGCACGGCCGAGCGCCTGGCCACCGAGGTTCGGAACCTGCAACGGACGGAGATCGCGGAGGTGGCGGAACCGTTCGACGAGCGCCGCCAGGTCGGTAGCTCGACCATGGCCCAGAAACGCAACCCGATGCAGTCGGAGAATGTGACCAGCCTGGCCCGGCTGATCCGCGCGTTCGCTCTTCCGCCGCTGGAAAACATGGTCCAGTGGCATGAGCGGGACCTGGCCAACTCGGCCAACGAACGGGTCGTTCTTCCCCACTCGATCCTGCTCACGGACGATGTTCTGGTCAAGCTCACCGGAGTGTTCGCCGGACTGCGGGTCGACGTCGACCGCATGGCGGCGGAGGTCGACCGGTCGGCGGGCGGATCGATGACCGAGAGCCTGATGCTCGCCCTCACCAGCCGCGGGCTCGCGCGGTCGGATGCCCATGAGCTCCTCCGTCGGCTGACCAAGGACCCGGGGACCGGCCCCTCGCTGGCCGAGCGCGCCAAGGCGGACCCGACCGTCCGTACCTGGTTGGAGGCCGCCGATGTCGACCGGCTGCTGGACCCCGCGGCGTACGTACGGGCGGCGTCCGAAAAGACCGATCGGGTCCTCGCGGTCCTCGACCGAGAACTCGCGGCATGAGCGAACCGGATCTCGGGTGGACCGCGACCCTCACGGTCCGCGTGGCGGAGGGGGCCTGGGCCGAGTGGCTCTTTCGAGCGCTGCAGCCCGAAGTGGCGCGGGAGGTTCCGAGGGCCCGTGCCGAGCTGCGGTCCACCGGGTCGGACCGCTTCGAGATCGCGCTGACGGCCCGGGACACGGGCTCGATCCGGGCCGCGATGAACACATACCTGGGCTGGGTCGATCTGGCGCTCGCGACCGCCGCGCGGGCCCGCTCTCCGCCGTGAACGGTCCGGATCTCGGCGGCGCCGAAGGCGTTATCACCACGACCCGGTCCCACCGGGCATGGCAATCCCGGCGAAGCTCCAGAACGACATCAAGCAGTTTCAGCGGCTGCAGCAGGAGCTCGGGGGGGTCCAGCAACAGCGACTCCAGATCGACCTTCGGGTCCGGGAGCTGGGCCACACCCTGGACGAACTCAAGGAGCTCACCGAGGACGCGGTCGTCTACCGGCCGATCGGGGGCCTGCTCGTGAAGGCCAAGTCGAAGAAGGAGGTCGAGGACCTCCTCACCGAGGACAAGGAGACCCTCGAGATCCGGCTGAAGGCGATCGAACGGCAGGAGAACCATCTCAAGGAACGGTACACCGCGATGCAGCAGGAGCTCAGTCAGGCGCTGCAGGCCCAGGGCCTCGCAGCCGGTCCCGCCCCCCCCGGGCCGGAGTGAACCGCTCGTCGCGGCGCCCTAGGCGCTGCGGTGGACCAGCCGTTCGCCGATGTCGCGGAGCAGGGGTTTGGCCCGTCGCGGGATCTGCCGGCTGCGGTCCAACCGGTCGAAGGCCCGCTCGGTAAGCTTCGCGATCCGAGCCTCGGAATAGGCGAGGCTACCGGTCGACCGGAGCACGTCCCGGGCGCGCTCCACGTCCTCGGGCGCCGCCTGTGGGTGGCCGAGGACGCGCTCGAGTCGGGAGCGGTCCTGAGCGGAGCCGTGTCGCCACGCGTGTATGACCAGCAGGGTTCGTTTCCCCTCCACCAGGTCGTTGGCGCTCTTCCCGGCCGCGCCGGCATCGATTCCGGCCCCGAGCACATCGTCCCGAAGCTGGAAGGCGACACCGAGGTCCGTTCCGACCGACTCCAGGTCCACGAGACTCGACGCCCGGGACCGTCCGAGCAGGGCCCCAAGTCGCAGAGGGGACACGACGGTGTAGAGGGCCGACTTGAGCCGGTGCACGTCGAGCACATCCTGCTCGGTCACGTCGCCCGGCGGCAAGGTCCCGTTGCGAATGTCCAGCAGCTGGCCGAAGGCCGTGAGCCGCGTCATGCGGACGTACTCGGTCAGGGCGGCCAGGTGGGCCGTCGCGGGCGCGGGGACGCTCAGGATCGCCTCGACCGTCGAGGGTTCTTCGAGGTCCCCCAGCGTGATGCCGATCCCCTCTCCGTACTCGTCGCTGGCTCCCACCCGGCCCGACGCGCGATGCTCGGACGCCAGGCGCCGGTGGACGGCCGGTCCTCCCCGTCGCTCGTCGGCGTGGTCGATGATGTCGTCGTGGATGAGCATCCAGCTCTGGAAATGCTCCATGGCCGCGGCGGCTGGGAGCGCGGGCGCGGGCGAGCCGCCGGTCGCGATATGGTACCCCGCCAGGACGAGGATCGCGCGGAAGCGCTTGCCGCCGCGGAGCGTGAACTCGCGGTTCACGTCGACGTACTCACGGACCGACGGGGGAGCTTCCTTGCGGGTCGCCGCGTAGTCCTGTCGCAACCGCCGCTCGAGCGCCGGAAGGTATCGGTACAGCTCCGCGAAGTCCACGGCGGATTGCCGCTGGCGGCCATCATATTTAACACACCCGGCAATCGACACCTCGATGGCGACGGGTCCGTTCGTCGAACTCGCGAGCGGGCTGCTCGAAGCCATGGGCCAGCGACTGGACGCGGTGCGCCCGGTACCCGAGGGCCTCACCATCCGCACGGGCGATGGGTTTCTCTATGCGTTCCTCGAGGACCCCTCGAACGTGTCGCTGGAAACGGTCGGCCGGCTGGCTGGTGGCGAGGAGCTTCCGGTGCACCTGGTCGTCCTCACCCCGGCCCGGCTGCCGCTCGCGATCTCGGCCGAGGTCCTCCGCCGGGGCGGCACCGTGGTCGAGTCGGGCCGTTTTCACGAGTTGGTGCGCCAGCTCGGGCTCGAAACCTATCTCGGTGAGGAACCCCGGGCTCCGCCCGCCCGGGCGCGTCGGTTGCTGCCCAGTGCGCAACAGCTCGACCAGGTGATGGGTCGGGCCCGGACGTGGCTCGACTGGGGAGTCCCCGCGCTCGCGCTCCGATTCTACCGTCAGGCCGCAGCGACCAAACCCGAGTACGTGCCGGCCAAGATCGGCATCGGACGGTCGCTGCTCGGTCTCGGTCTGATCGAGGAGGCCGCTCGCTCGTTTCAGGAGGTGCTCCTCTCTCGACCGGACGACGTCGACGCCCGGCTGGGACTGGCGGCAACCTACGGTGCGCAATCGCGCCCGAAGGATGAGATCGACGTCTATCGGACCCTTCTCGCCGAGGACCAGGCCCGACTGGAGGTCCGTGCCCATTTGGTCGCGGCGCTGGTCGACCTGGGGGATTGGGCCGGAGCGCGCGTGGAGATCGAAGCCCTCCTCGACCGGACCCCGGAGGACGCGCAACTTCGATTTCTGCTGGGCGTCGCGAAGACCAAACTCGGGCTCGCGGCCGAAGGGGAGCGGGAGCGGGAGGAAGCGCGTCGTCTCGGCCTTCCCTTCGAACGCGAAGCGATCCTGTGCCAGCACCTCGGCCTCCCCTCGCCGGCGCCCCGCACCGACGCGGGACCGGCTCCCCCGGTTCCGACCGGCCGGAAGGCGGCCGCCCGGGCTCGGGCTCGTGCTCCCGCTCGAACCCGACGCCCCGCGGCCCCGGCGGCGCGACGGCGCTCGTTGCCCACTCGGCGCTCCCCGCCCCGCAAAGGTAAGTAGGACCGCCCCGCGTCGCGAGTCCCCCGGACTCCATGCGCGTCGTATCGGTCTTACCGAGCGCCACCGAGATCGTGTGCGCGCTGGGTCACGACTCCGATTTGGTCGGTCGGAGCGCCGAGTGCGATGCCCCCGAGTGGGTTCGCCGTCTGCCCGTCGTCATGGCACCCCGAACGAACGATTTCGAGGCGGCGTCCGGCGCGATCGACGCCCGCGTTACGGCGGCGCGAGAGCGCGGCGAAAGCCTGTACCGGATCGACGACCGGTCGTTGGGCCAACTTCGCCCGGACGTGGTGTTCACCCAGGACCTCTGCGGAGTGTGCTCGGTCACCGGTCCCGAACTGGAGGCCGCGTGCCGGGCGGCGGGGATCAGCCCCCGCGTCGTCTCTCTGTCCCCGCGGACCCTGGAGGACGTCTGGGACTCGATCGAAGTCGTGGCCGCGGCGTTGGACGACGCCGAGGCCGGGCGACGCCTAGCGGCCGAACTACGCCGACGTACCTCGGTTTCCCGGCACCGGCGTCCGGAGACGGTCGCCGTCGTGGAATGGCTCGACCCACCGATCGTGGCGGGTCTTTGGGCCCCCGACATGGTGGCGGCCGCCGGCGCCCGACCGTGGGGGCTTGGGGCCGGTCCAGCGGGTGCGCCGGGTCGGCGCGTGAGCTGGGACGAACTCGCCCGGTCGCCGCCCGATCTCTTGGTACTCAGCCCCTGCAGTTTCCCGGTGGACCGCTCACTCCGCGAGCTGGCGGCGCCCACCGTACGAGCCCAGGTAGCCTCCGTGCACGCCCCTAGGGGGGCCTACGTCGTGGACGAAGCGTACTTCAGTCGCCCCGGTCCGCGCCTCGCGGACGGCGTCGAACTGTTGCGCCACCTGCTCGATGACGAACCCTGGGAAGCGCCGATGCCGGTAGCGCCCTGGTCGTCGGCCGGAGCCACCGCATGAGCGGACCGTACGGTTCACAGTACACCTACACGACCACCGCCCGGCCGGTGTACGCCCAGCCGCCCGTCGGCCGCGTGAGCACGTCGCCCACGGAGCTGCGGGACGTGACGATCGCTTTCATCGTACTGACCATCGACCTCACGATCGTGCTGTCGGGCGGCGGCGTCGGCTTCCTCCAGTACTCCAGCGCCCGCCTCATCCTGGAGGTCGTCGCCGTCTCGGCGCTGGCCGCGTTGACCGGGTTCGTCGCCCACGAGATGGCCCACAAGGTCTCCGCCCAGCGACGGGGGTTCTGGGCCGAGTTCCGTATGGCCCCGCTCTGGTTGCTGTTCTCCCTTTTCACGGCGTTCATCGGGTTCCTGTTCGCCGCGCCCGGCGCCACGGTCATCGGTGGCATGGGACGGAAGGAAGACTGGGGCAAGACCGCCCTCGCGGGTCCGGCGATCAACATGGTCTTCTCGTCCGTGTTCTACGTCCTGACCCTCGTGGCCATCGCCGTGGGCTCCGACCTCGCGTTCTGGCTGGTCTTCCTGGCCTTCATCAACGGCTGGTTCGCCACGTTCAATCTGATCCCGTTCGGCCCCCTGGATGGACGTAAGGTCCTCTCCTGGAACACGGGGGTCTGGGTGGTCGCCCTGATCGTCGCCGGGTCGCTCGCGGCGCTGGCGGCCCTCGCCCTGTACGACTCGTACCTGCCCTTCGCCTTCTAGGCCCCACGATGGCGGGACCGGACGTCCGGGAACTCGGGGAAGGACGGCTGCTGCTCGACCTGGACTTCCGGGACACCGAGGGCCTCGTGGCCTCCTACCTCGTTCCCGGGGACGACGGCTGGACGGTGATCGAGACCGGTCCCACGACCTGCCGCCCCGCGCTGCTCGAGGGCCTCCGCCGCGCTGGAGTCGATCCGACCGATGTGGTACGGGTGTTGGTCACCCACATCCACTTAGACCATGCGGGAGGCGTCGGAGCGCTGATGGACGACCTCCCGGAGGCTCAGTTCTTTGCCCACACGCTCGGAGTTCCGCATCTGGTCGACCCGACCCGCCTCATCGCGAGCGCCCGTCGGGCCTGGGGCGCCGCCGCCGACCCGCTCTGGGGGCCGATCCTTCCGGTGCCCGCGGCGCGGATTACACCCCTGGCGGGCGGCGAGCGGTTTGCGGTCCACGGAGGGGAGTTGGAGGTGCTGGCGACGCCCGGCCACGCACGGCATCATCTTGCGTTCTACGATTCGCGGTTGCGGGCTGTGTTTACGGGGGACAGCGCCGGGGTCCGCCTGGAACGGAGTACACATCTGAGACCGGCGGTACCGCCCCCTGATCTCGACCTCGACCAACTTTACGCCAGCGTGGAGATGATGCGGCAACGCGAACCGCGCCTGGTCCTGTTCAGTCATTTCGGGCCCAGCCCGGACGGGGTCCGAGACCTGGGACGGTACCGCACGATCGTGGAGGGGTGGAGATCGGTCGCACTGGACGCGGCCCGGGAGGATCCCGCGCCCTCGTACGTGGCCCGGCGGTTGGAGGAGTACGACGGCCGGGCGCTGCAGGCCGAGGGGGTCTCGCCCTCCGAGGCGGAGCGCGAGTCGCTGGTCTCGGGGTATGAGCTCGCCGCCCGGGGGTTCCTTCGGTACTTTGAGACCCACGGTGAGCTGCCGTCGAGGAGCCCCTGACGAGCGTCGCGCCGGCCGTCCGGCGACGGGCCGCGACCGGTCTGTTGTTCGCCCGGGTCGTCTACGCCTTCAACTGGTATAACGTCGGCGCCGTGCTTCCTCTGATCGGCCGGAACCTCGGCGCTACGACGCCCGAGCTGGGGCTGGTCCTGGGAGCCTTTCTGGCGGGCGCCGCCGTCTTTCAGATCCCGGCCGGTTTCGTCGCGCTGCGATGGGGCAACCGAGTCGTCTCCATCGCCGCCCTCGCCGTGATGGGAACGTTCTCCCTCGCGTCCGCCTTCTCCCCCGATTGGATCGTTTTGGCGGCCCTTCGGTTCGGCGTGGGGGCTGGTGCCGCCTTCTTCTTCGCCCCCGGCCTCAGCCTGGTCGCTTCATACTACCCGGTCGGGACGCGCGGGCCGGTAATCGGCCTCTACAATGCGGGATTCAGCATCGGGTCGGGCATCGGGTTGTTCGCCGGAGCCCTCGTCGGGGTAGCCTTCGGATGGCCGTGGGCACTGGCCGTGGGCGGCCTCGCCCTGCTTGGGATGGCGGCGCTGGCTCCGATGGCCCTCCCCAAGGTCGGTACGGCTCCGCCAAGGCGCACGGCCCACGAGCTCTGGCGGGCCAGTTTGCCGGTGCTGAAGTCCCGGCCTCTGTGGGCGCTCGCGGTTTCGTGCATGGGACTCTGGACCGCCTTCTACGTCGCGGCCCAGTACTTCGTACAGTACGCTCACGAGGTGCACCCGACCTGGAGCCTGACGCTGGCTGCCGGGCTCCCGACGCTCATGATCGCCGTCGAGGTCATCGGCGGCCCCTTGGGGGGTTGGATTGGCGAGCGAGTACGCGACATGCGCTTCCTGCTGGTCGGTACGGGCGTCCCGACCGCGGTCGCGATCTGCCTGTTGCCGTTCGCGTCGTGGTCCGAGCTCGTGGTCGTCTTTGTTGCTCTGGGCTTCTTCGACGGCGCTCTCTTCGCGGTGATGTACCTGCTGCCGACGTACCTCCCCGAGACTGCCGGCGAGGGCCTTTCGCTGGGTCTGGCCCTCCTCAACGCCGTCCAGATCTTCGCCGGGAGTGCCCTGGCGGTGGGGTTTGCGTTTGTCGCGGCGTATGACGGCTACACCGCAGCGTGGTTCCTCGCGGGAGCCGCGGCGATCGTTCCCCTGCCGTTACTGGCATTCGTCCGGGGCCACCGACCAGCCGCGCCGCAGGTCCCAACCGGGGTTGAGTCGGTCGGCCTCGAAACTCACGGGGTCCCGGCGGCGGAGAGTCTTTAGCGGCGCCCGTGGCTGGACGGGGGCAGCCCCGTGGTGTAGTGGCCAAGCATGCTGGCCTTTGGAGCCGGCGACAGCGGTTCGAATCCGCTC
>JASHSU010000022.1 GCA_030038605.1 Thermoplasmata archaeon
ACGCATGCCAGCCTACGACCGGGACGAGCGCGGAGCTGCCGAGGAGGCCGAACGCGGCGCCGGCACTGAACGCGGAGCTGAAGGTCCCGACGGGCACCCCGCGACGCCCCTCCGGGTAGAGGCTCGCGACCAGCCCGATCGCCGGCGAGAAAAACAGTCCGGCCCCGACCCCGGAGAGCAGTCGCAGAGCGAGGAGGGCGGGGAAGTCGGGGGCCACCGCACTCCCCAGGCCGCCAACGGCGAGCAAGGCGGTCCCCGCGAGCGAGACGACACGGGAGCCGTAGCGACGGGCCAGCAATCCCGCCGGGACCTGGAACAGTCCGGCACCCACCAGGAAGAACGCGATCAGCAGGCCCCAGTCGGCGATCCCGACGTCGAATTGTTGCCCGATCGCGGGCAGAGCGGGGCCGACATCGAACCAGTTGTACGCGTACCCGACGCGGAGCGCGATCAGCAGCGCGGTGGCCCGCGTCACTTCGGACGGTGAGAGCGGACGCGCGCCGGGGTCCGGGGCGGTCACCGCTCGCTCCCACCCGTCCGCATCGCGTTCCTCGGCGAAGATGCGGTAGAATTGTTAAAGCGGGGAGGGGCGTCGGCGCGCCGCCCATGGAGCCGGCGGAGTACGAGCTCGCGTTCTTCCGCCGGAACGGGTTCCAGCGCCGGACCTGCGTCGTCTGCGGCTCGGGCTTTTGGTCCCTGGGCGACCACGACCGGTGCCAGGAAGCGCCGTGCCGCGACTACGGATTCATCGGTCATCCGATCTTCCCGCACGCTTACGAGTACGCCGCGATGCGCGAGAAGTTCCTCGCGTTCTTCGAGCACCGGGGCCACACGCGACTGCGACGGTACCCGACCGTCTGCCGATGGCGCAATGACGTCTTCTTCACGCAAGCGTCGATCTACGACTTCCAGCCGTGGGTCACGAGCGGCACCATCCCGCCGCCGGCCAACCCGCTCACGATCAGCCAGCCGTGCCTCCGGTTCAACGACCTCGAGGAGATCGGCCGCAGCGGCCGCCACTTCAGCGAGTTCGAGATGATGGCCCACCACGCCTTCAACCGGCCGGACCACGAGGTCTACTTCAAGGACCGCACCGTCGAACTCTGCCACGAACTCTTGACGGACGAGCTGGGCACCGACCCGAAGGGGATCACCTACAAGGAGGAAGTGTGGGAGGGGGGCGGCAACCTGGGTCCGTCGCTCAGCGTCGGGGTGCTGGGCCTGGAGCTTGCGACCCTCGTGTTCATGGAGTATGTCCGGGACGGCGACGCGCTGCGTCCGATGCCGCTCACCGTCGTCGACACGGGATACGGCCTCGAGCGGTTCGTCTGGGCCAGCCACGGCACGAAGAACGCCTACGAAGCGGTCTTCGGCGCGGCGTATGACGAGGTCCGCCGGACGTTCCCGCCGCGCGAGGCGGCGGTCCTGCTCGACCACGCGCGGACCATCAACTTCCTCGTGACCGACGGGGTCGTCCCGTCCAACAGCAAGGAGGGATACTTCGCGCGGCTGGCGATCCGCCGGTCCCTCCGCATCCTGGGAAAGACTCCCGATGCGCCGGCGCTCACCGCCCTTCTCGACCGCATGGCCCGCGACCTCGCTCACCAGTATCCGGAGATCGGTCAGCACCGGGACGACCTGCACCGGGTCGTGGAGAACGAGGCCGAGCGCTACGCCGACGCGATCGATCGCGCCCGAAGTGTGATCCGACGGAGCGAGGAGCGGGCCCGGTCGACCGGCCAATCGATCACCGCGGACGACCTGCTCGGCTGGTACGACTCGCTCGGCGTCCCCCCCGAGGTCGCGGTCGAGGAACTCCAAGCACCGCCGGCGATCCCCGCGGACTTCTACGCCCGGGCCGCGGCCCGACATGAGTCGGACGCTCCGGCCACCGACTACGCGGAGCGGTCCGAGGGCCTGCCCCGTCCCCCCGACGCGACCCCTGCCACCGAGGTCCTGTACTACCTGGACCCGTACACCGACACCTTCGAGAGTCATGTCGTCCACGCGGACGGCCCGTACGTCGTTCTCGACCGGACGTACTTCTACCCGACCGGCGGAGGCCAGGTCGCGGACCGCGGTTTTCTCGGCGACACGGAGGTCGTCGATGTCGCCCGCGTGGGTCCGTGGGTGCTCCACCGACTGGAACGCGCTCCGGGCTGGCGCGTCGGGGAGCGGGTCCGGGGCCGGATCGACAAGGCCCGCCGGATGCAGCTGATGCAACACCACACCGCGACCCACCTGCTCAACGGGGCCCTCCGGGAGGTCCTCGGACCGCACGTGTGGCAGGCCGGCGCGTACAAGGGCCCCGAGTCGGCCCGGATCGACATCACCCACTACAAACCGCTCAGCAAGGAGGAGCTCCACCGGGTCGAGCGGCGGGTCAACGAGGTCGTGCGTCGCGACCTACCGGTTCGGAGCTACTTTGAGTCCCGCGGCGAGGCGGAGCGACGGTTCGGTTTCACCCTCTACCAGGGCGGTGCGGTCCCGGGCAAGGAACTGCGCATCGTCGAGGTCGAGGGCATGGACGTCGAGGCGTGCGGGGGCACCCACTGCACCCACACGAGCGAGGTGGGGGCGATCGGGATCCTGGACGTGGAGCGGATCCAGGACGGGATCGTCCGGCTGACCTACGTCAGCGGGGAGCGGGCCCTGGACGTACGCGAGGAGCACGAGGCGATCCTGTCGGAAGCGGCGCGCCGCCTGGGCGTGCCGGTGACCGGGCTTCCCTCGGGCATCGACCGTCTGCTGGGCGAGGTCGAGGAGTCCCGCAAGGTCGCCAAGGCCCGTACGAAGGACGACCTGGGTCAGACCGCCCAGGCGCTCCTCCACGACCCGTCCGCGGTCGACGTCTTCGGAGATGTGACCGTGGTCCGGGCCCGGCGGGACGGACTCGATCGGGCGGCCCTCCAAGAGCTCTCCCGGCTCTTGACCCGGGAGCCGAAACGCGTGGCCCTGCTCGCGAGCGAGAGGGACGGTACGGGGCTGTTCTTCGTCGGCTCGAGCACGCCCCACATTGCCGCGGCCGCGCTGGTGGAGGCGGCCAAACCGTCGTTCGGTGGGCGAGGCGGTGGCAACCCCTCGGCGGCCACCGCCGTCGGTGAACCCGGTCAGCCGCTTTCCGACGCGATGGAGGCCGCCCGGGCCGCCGCCCGGTCGGCGGCCGGCGCCTGAGGAAAACGGCCGCATCTGCGAAGCAAACCTTTACCTTAGGAAGTTGCCCATCCTTTCGACGGGATATCGGATGACTTCGAGGGCGCGCAACCCTTCGGTCGGTCCGTAACCCTCCTCTCACATGAGCGCGAACGACGGTAGCACGGTCGGGGGCGTGCCTCCCGAGGTCATCGCCTTCCTCTCCGGGAAAGGTGGCCGTTCCCTGATCGTGAAGGGCGGTGCCGGTACCGGAAAGACGACCTTCGGCCTCGAGCTGCTCGAGCGGGTCGGTCAGCCGTCCCGGTCGTACTACCTTTCCACGCGCGTCGGCGACGAGGCGCTCTACCGCCAGTTCCCCTGGCTCAAGACGAGCGAGATGCGCACCCGCGTCCTGGACGCGGCCAAGTTGTTCCTCGACACCATCGGGGCGTCCGGCAAGACGGCGGAGAAGCCCCTGCCCGAGTCCGAGCAGAAGAAGATCCGGGCCGGGCGCGAGGTGCTCGGTACTTTCGGCCAGGAGCGGGGTCCCCCGACCCGGGTCGACCGGACGCACCTGCAGGCGCTCCTGCAGCGCAGTCCGATGCCCGAGGTGGAGAACGTCTACACCCGCATCGAGCGGGCCCTGCCGGAAAAGTCGCTCCTGGTCATCGACTCGCTCGAGGGGGTGACCCACAAGTACGGCCTCGAGATGGAAGAGTTCGTCATGGCCCTCCAGAAGGACCTCGTGGAGGGTTCGAGCGCCGACGTCGTCATGATCCTGGAGAAGCCGGA
>JASHSU010000023.1 GCA_030038605.1 Thermoplasmata archaeon
TTCGACTCCTCCCCGGTTCGGTCGGCCGGGGAGAGGGGGCCGAAGTTCTTCGGAGAACGGTAGTGCTGGAGGATGACCTCCTGGTACATGTCGTAGGCCATCGCATTCCTCCGAGCTCGTGTACTCGTTGGCGTCTATTTGACGAGCGGCTTGCTCCGCCGGACCCGTCTCGCGTCCGCGCCAAGCCCGCCACCTTATAAACACTATCACGTGTCTAAATCCGATGGCGGCTAAGGTGGCCCGGTACGAGGAGTGGCTCACCCTCGACCGAGTCCGCCAGCTGTCGAACGACCTCGGCGACGGCCCCGAGTTGCGGGCGCTCCGGGAAGAATCGCACGCCCGGTTCCTTCGGCTCCCGCTCGAGCCGAATCCGCTCTACCGCGGGTATGGGTACTTCAACGGAGTCGACCTGACGGGGCTGGACCCGGACGTCCATGGACCCGCCCTACCGCTCCCTCCGCCGGTTCGCGGCGCGATCCGCGTGGTGCACGATGCGTCCGGGACCAGGGCGGATCTTCCCGACGACCTGCTCGCCGGCGGGGCACGCTTCGTACCGTTCGACGAGTGGCGGAGGACCGAAGGGAGTGACGAGGACACGGCCGCATCCGAGACCGAAGAGCCGACCGACCGGCTCTCGGCCCTCGCGACCGCCATCTGGAATCGGGGCTACCGACTCGAGCTGCCGAACCACTGGCGTACGCCCATCCGCCTACAGGAGATCACCGTACTGTCGCAGCCGCACGAGGCTCTCTCGGTACGTCGATCGGTCCGCGCCGGCGACGGGGTGCAGCTCTACGCGACGGAGGAGGTGTTCTCCGCGCCCAACGGGCACGGCGGACAGCGGCTCTACGCGTCCCGGTCGGACCTATCGCTCGGTGACGACGCGAAGGTCGTCTACCTGGGGGTCCACGCCCCGGACCTGCACGCGGTGGCGGTGTACCGGCGCAGTGCGGTGACGGGTTCCCGCGCGCGGTTGGCCTGGTTGTGGAACGGTCTCGGGGGCTTCCGGACGAAGGTGCGGAACCACACCCGCCTCACGGGTCCGGGGTCGTCGGTGGAGGATCTCCAGACGTACTACGGGTCGGGAGAGCAGTCGTTCGACAGCTCGTTCGACCTGACTCACAGCTCGACCGATACGCACGGTCAGTCGATCACCCGAGGGGTCTTCACCGACTCGGCGCGCGGCATGAGCCGCGGGCTGGTTCGCATCGAACCGAATGCGGCGAAGACGATCGCGGTGATCTCCGAGCATGCGATGCTGCTGTCGAAGGGCGCACGCTCGGACACGATCCCCATCCTCGAGATCCTCTGCCGCGATGTGAAGGCGACCCACTCGACCTCGGTCGCCCCGGTCGACCCGGAGAAGGTGTTCTACCTCGAATCCCGAGGCATGCCCAAGACCGAGGCGATCCGGATGATCGGCGAAGGATTCCTCTCGTACGTCCTCGAGCGGGCCCCAGTCACCGGACTCCGGGAGGCACTGTTCCCCGCCCTGAGCGCGCGGTGGGAAGGGCGGCCGGTACTCTGGTCCCCCGACTCGTATCCTCTTCTGCCGGAGCTTCCGGTCTCCGGAACCGAAGCCGCCCCCGAATGGCGGTTCGACACCAAGCTTCGCTGAGGCGTCGGCCGATGCCGCTCGTGCTCGACCCGCAGGCCCTCCCCCGACCCGTGCTCGAGGAGCTTCACCGCTCCCTCGTCGGCGACCTGGGCGAGGTCGTCGAGATGATCCGTGCGCCCCGGGGAACCGTCCTCGACCCGGCCAGTCTTCGCACGGCGGAGGAGCTCGTCGACGCGGCCCGGGCGGTTTTCGCCCGTTCCGGGGACCGGTCCGAGGCGGAGCTCGCGGCGGAGGCGAACCTCGCCTACGCCACGATGCTCGCGGTCATCGACCTCGTGAAGTCGCACACGGACGTCCCGACCGTGCCCCGGGGCCGGACCGCGACCCCGTAACCGGTCCGGGCGCTACCCGACCGCCCCGGACATCTCGAGCTGGATGAGCCGGTTCAGCTCGATGGCGTAGTCCATCGGAAGCTCCTTGGCGAACTCCGCCAGGAACCCCATCAGGATCAGGTGGATCGCGTCGGACTCGTTGAGTCCGCGGCTCATGAGGTAGAAGATCTGCTCCTCGCCGATCTTGCCGACCACCGCCTCGTGGGTGATGGTGGCGTCTTCCTCGTGGATCTCGTTGTACGGGTACGTGTCCGATCGTCCTTCCGCATCCGGGAGCAGCGCATCGCAGCGCACGGCCGCCTTCACCCCCGTCGCGCCGGGCGCGACGTGGAGGAGGCCCCGGTAGCTCGTCTGACCGCCCCGGATGGCGATCGACTTGGCGATGATCTTGCTCGAGGTGTCCGGCGCGGAGTGGACCGCCTTGGCACCGGAGTCGATGATCTGACCCTGGCTCGCGAACGCGACGGAGAGGATGTCGGCCCGGGCCCCCCGGCCCTTGAGGTAGACCGACGGGTACTTCATCGTCACCTTGGAACCCATGTTCCCGTCCACCCACTCGACGAGGGCGTCCTCGTAAGCGACGGCGCGCTTGGTGACGAGGTTGTAGACATTCTTCGACCAGTTCTGGACGGTCGTGTACCGCATCTTGGCGCGCGGTTCGGCCACGACCTCCACGACGGCCGCGTGGAGCGAATCGGTGGAGTAGACCGGGGCCGTGCACCCCTCGATGTAGTGGAGCTTGGCACCCTTGTCGGCGATGAGCAGCGTCCGCTCGAACTGACCAACGTTCTTCGCGTTGATGCGGAAGTACGCCTGGAGCGGGATACCGACGTCGACGCCCGGCGGGACGTAGACAAAGCTGCCCCCCGACCAGACCGCGCTGTTCAGCGCCGCGAACTTGTTGTCGTTGTACGGGACGACCTTGCCGAAGTACTTCCGGACGATCTCGGGGTGCTCCTTGACCGCGGTGTCGGTGTCCGTGAACAGGACCCCCTTGGCC
>JASHSU010000024.1 GCA_030038605.1 Thermoplasmata archaeon
AGGTGAGCAGACTCGAGTCGTAGGTATTCCCGGTCCCCACCGGCACAGCGACCGCGACCTCGAGGATTAGGAGGAGGAGAGCGGCGACCTCGGCCCCGAGGGCGGCCGGACGCAGCAACGGTCGAAGAAAGGCACCCAGGGCCCGGCCGGCCGCTCCGCTCCGAAGGAGGCGGAACGCCACGAGGGCCCCCGCCAGGGCGAGGAGGGCTACGAGGGTCGGCCCAAGGAAGCCGCCGACCGGGAGGGCCGCGACCAGGTACAGCACCGCCCCACCGAGGAAGAAGTCGAGCAGGGCCCGCTCGACCGACTCCAGCCGCGTCCAGTTCGTCACCCATCGAGCGACGGTCCCCCGAAGCGCTTCGCCCAGCAACGCGGCCAGTCCGGCGAACCCGATCAGCTCAAGGACCAGTACGGCCCCGGTCGGGCCCGGCAGGGTCACGTCCCGAGGACGGCCGGTCGCCTACAAGATTTCTGCCGCCGAAACGGTGTCCTTATACCGTTCCGCGCCGCCCGGGAGTCTCGGGAATCGCCGTGGATTCTCCCTCGACCGACCGCACGCGGGACGGCCTGTCCACGGTGACCCGCGGGACGCTGTTCCTCGTCGTCGCCACGCTGCTCTTCGTCCTGCTCAACTTCGTCGCCCGGGTCGTCATCGTCCGCAGCATCACTCCCGACCAGTGGAGCGCCTTCTCCTGGTCGCTCACCCTCGCGGGCCTGCTGGCGGCGTTCGGGACGCTCGGTCTCCCCAACGCGATCGCCCGGAGCCTCCCGTTCGCCGAGAACGACCGTGAACGCCGGGCGATGGTCCGCGGGACGCTCATTTCCGGCGCGGCCGCCGGGGCGGCGATCGCGGTCTCCTTGTTCGTGGTCGGTCCCCTCATCGGTGCGCGACTGGGCGACTCCGACATCGGTGTCGCGCTCCAGTTCCTCGCGATCGCGGTCGGCAGTCAGGTCGCCTCGAACCTCATCGCCTCGATCTTCCAGGGGTACGAGGACGTCACCCCGAACGGCCTCCTGCAGCAAGTCCTGACCCCGCTCCTCTTCGTCGCGATCCTTTCGTTCGAGCTGACCCAGCCCGGCGGGGTCACGTTCCGAGGGGCTCTGGTCGCCTACGCCGGCGCCTGCCTCACGGTCCTCGTCCTCTCGGTCGCTTACTTGATCGTACGTCTACCGCGGAAGCTTCCCGCCGGCCCGCACCACCCCCCGGCGTTCCCTCAACTCCTCGTCTTCGCGGTCCCGCTGTTCGCGGCCTCCATTCTCTCCAGTGCGACCGGCAACGGGGACACGCTGATCCTGGGGATCTTCTACCCTCGCGCGGTCGGTGCGTACTCCGCGTCGGTCACGCTGGCCCGGCTGCTCCAGGTGGGGATCGGCGCCGCCGCCTACATTTTCCTCCCCGTCACGACGCGGCTCTACCGGGACGGGGACCACGAATCGATCCGCCTCACCTACGCGACGGTGACGAAGTGGATGGCCCTGTTCTCGATGCCGCTGTTCATCCTGTTCTTCTTCCTCCCCAGCCGATCCTTGGGGTTCGTCTACGGGTCGAACTACACGTCCATCATCGCCCCGCTCGAGATCACGGTCGTGGGCGCTTTCGCCTCGACGCTGTTCGGCCCGGCGTCCGCGACGCAGGTGGCGCTCGGGCAGACCCGGCTGGTAGCCTACAACTCCGCGACCGCGGCCGCGGTCGACGTGGGGCTCGCCCTCTGGCTCGTCCCGATGTACGGCTCGGTCGGCAGCGCGATCGCCTGGGCGTCGGCGGCGACCCTCGTCGCCGCGCTGTCGCTGAGCGAGCTCGCCTGGACGACGGGAATCCACCCGTTCCGGGACCACTCCCTCACCCCGCTAGCCCTCACGGGCATCCCGATCGGGGTGGCCCTGGCGGTCCTGCACCCGACGGTGCCGTACTGGAGCCTGCCGGTCCTAGGGCTCGCAGTCGCCGGAGCGTTCATCCTGGTCGTCCTCGCCACCCGGAGCGTCGACCGGGGCGACCGGCTGTTGCTGGAGGTGGTCGAGCGGATCCTGGGTCGCCCGCTCCCGCTCATCCGTCGTGTCGGGCGCCTGTTCTTCCCCGCCGGGGCCCCCGGCCCCTGAGATCTCCCGCGGGTGGGCCGGCCGCCGGAACCGCTCGAGCAGGAGCAGGACCGCACCGCCAAGGAGCAGGAGGAAGACGAACTCGGCCAGGAGGTCCGCGGCCGCATCGGCCCCCCCGGCCTCGACCAGGGCGGTCGCGATCAGGAGCACGAGCCCCGCTCCGACCGGATACCGGGGGTCCAGCTGCTGCCAGTAGGAGTACCCGAGATAGACCAGGAGGAGGGCCCCGAACAGCTCGAGGTACGGGAACTCCATCCCGGTCTCGACCTTCGCGCGCCCTCAAAACAACTGGCTCGGAACCGCCGGGTTTGTGACGGTCGGGTGGGCAGGTTTACATAGGGCGCCTTGCATCGTACGCCTCACCCGGCGGACCCCGTTTCATGGTACAACAGACGTCCGGTCGACGTATCGTACCCCTCGCCCTGGGGGTCGCGATGCTCGTGACGGTGGTGGCCGCAGGATTGGCCCCCACGGTCGGCGGGGTCGTCGCCCAGAGCAGCTGCCAGTACGGCGACTGTTCGTCCGGCTCGGCCTCTCCCTTCCCCTGGTGGATCGTGGCCGTGGTCATCGCCGTGTTTGTGGTCGCGGCCCTCCTGGGTCTCCTCCTCTTCCGCCGGCGCCCGCCGTCCCAGCCCTCCCCACCCGAGGCGTGGGAACCTCCGGCGGGTGCCTCCGCCGCTGCGGCACCCACCGCCGGCGCACCTCCTCCGCCGCCCGTCGCTCCCGCCGGGACCGTGGCGCCCGCACCCCGCGCGGCCGCCCCCGCCTATGTTGAGACCGCCGAGGATGTCGGCCAGGTCCCGCCCGCCGCCGCGGCGGGCGCCGGGGCCGGCGCCGCCGCCGGGGAGGCCGAGCCCGACATCGATTCGTTGATGGCCGAGCTCGACAAGATCAGCGGCGAGATCCTGAAGAAGGCCCCCAAGCAGGGCCAGGGCGGCTCCGAAGGGGCCGAAGGCGAGGACGAGACCCAGTCGTAGGGTTACCGGCCCGCCCGTCCACCCTTAAGAACTCGTGACGCCCCTTTCTGGTCGATGGCACAGGACCCGGGCCTGACTGCCGACGACGAGCGCCGGCTGGACGAGCTCCGTCGGGCGGTCGCCGCCGCTCCGTCACGCCCGACCCAGATCGAGGTCGGGATCGCCCTCTCGATCACCCTCGGCCGTCTCCGCCCGGCGGTCTCCTGCGGGGGGTGCTCGGTCCCGCTCGATTTTGACGGAATCCCTGCGACCACCAATGCCCGGCTCGCTACGCCCTTCCGGCTCCGGTTCGACCCGGTGGCAACGGTCGACCCGACTCCGGGGGGTTGACGGGAGCGGGGCGGCGTGACGTTCTCGCTGGTCGGGACCGTTATCGACCTGGTCGTCACCGTCCTCACGGCGGGCGGCCTGGCCGGGCTGTTCGCCCTCATGACCGTCGAGAGTTTTGGCGTCCCGCCGCTCCCGAGCGAGGTCATCTTACCGTTCGCCGGGTTCCTCGTGGGCACGGGAGTGTTCCCGCTCGTTCCGACCCTGGTGGTGGCCTTGGTCGGCGCGCTCGTGGGGGCGTACATCGCCTACGCCATCGGTCGCTGGTGGCGCGACCGCCTCACGCGCCTGCGCCTGGGCCCGTTCCATCTGGAGGAACGGCACCTCGTGCGGATGGACCAGTGGTTCACCCGGCACGGCGAGCTGACGGTCGCGCTCTGCCGGTCGCTCCCGGTCGTCCGGGCGTACATCAGCTACCCGGCCGGCACCTCCCGGATGTCCCCGCTCCGGTTCGGGGTCTACACGCTGGCCGGCAGCATCCCCTGGACGCTGGCCCTGGTGTACGCCGGCATCGTACTGGGGCAACGATGGACGGTCGTTCAGACCTACCTCGCGCCCCTCGACTACGTCGCGTACGCGCTCATCGCGCTGGCCGTGGTCTACGGTCTGCTGCTGTTCGTCCGGGCCCGCCGCATCGCTCGAGCCAACCCGCCGGACGAGACGCCCCCGCTGAGACCACCGACCGCCTGACGAGCGGTCAGCGCGGCCGCGGCGCGTACTCGGGACGAACGACGGAGCCCGAGGGGCGGCCCACGTACTCGCCGCCGTCCACGACCCGCTGGCCGTGGACGTAGTGCTCCTTCGGGAAGATCGCCTCCCAGCCTTCGAACGCCGACCAGCCGCACGGGGCGCGCAGGTTCTCCGCCGCCAGCCGGGTGCGCCGACGGAAGTCCACCACGACCAGGTGGGCGCGGTGGCCCGGGGCGATCCGTCCGTGCGGCTGACCCAGCCAACGGGCCGGTCGGTCGCAGGCGGCCGCGACGAGGGTGGGAAGACCGAGGGTACCCGCCCGGACGAACGACAAGAGCAGCGGCAGGGTCGTTTCGACGCCCGGCATGCCGCTGGGGGCGCTCGGGAACGGCGCTTCCTTGGCGGCGAGGCCGTGGGGAGCGTGGTCGCTCGCCACGACCGGCACCTCGCCCCGAAGGAACCGCTCCCAGAGCGATTTGCGTTCCTTCTCGGAGCGGAGCGGAGGGTTGACCTTCGTCCGGGCGTCCGACCGCGATCGTTCGGACAGCAACAGGTGCTGGGGCGTGGCCTCGAACGAGTGGCCGTGCGACCGGAGCAGGTCGGCCGACTCCGATTGCGAGACGTGGGCGACGTGGAGGCGGAGTCCCGGCGGCGCCAGCTTGACGAGCCGGTCGACCGCCGCCCGCTCGGCGATCATCGGACGGGCCCAGTTCCACCCCACCGGGTCGTGGGCCTCCGAGAGGGCGCCAAAGCGACCGGGATCCTCGGCGTGCACGGTGAGGGGTAGACCCAGTTCGGCGAGGCGGCCCAGCAGCGGGCCGAGCTCACCCATCGGAGGCGGCGCGTCGATATGGGTCGTGGGGCTCAGGTAGAGCTTGAACGCGCCGGCCCGGGTCGCGAGTCGGTCGAGCGCCCGAGGGTTCGTGGGGGAGGCGTAGAGGAGGACGTCGACGGCGGCGCGTCCGCGGACCAGGGCCTCCTTGTCGAGCAGGACCTCGACCTCGGTAACGGGAGGCTGCGTGTTCGGCATCTCGCCAACCAGGGCGACCCCGCCGAGCGCGGCCTCGACGGTACCTGAGGCGATCGACTCGACGGTCGCCGGAGCCCCGGGCTCACGAAAGTGGACGTGGAGGTCCGTGGCGGACGGGAGGATGACGCCGTCCCCGACGTCGTGCCGGGGCGCATCATTCCGAACCTTGCCGACCGAGACGATCGCGCCGTCGTCCGAGATGCCGATCTCGACCGATTGCAGCTGACCGCGGACGAACGCCCGGCCCGCCAGGACCCAGGCCGCCGTGTCCGCCTGGGGTGGTCGCTCCTCTTCGGTGCGGCGCCGCACGGGCGGGGGCATCCCCTCTCGAAGGGGCCCGCGCTTTTAGGGGTCGCGCCCCGCGCGGGAGGAGGATATTTCTGCCCGGTCTCCTCCCGGCGCCGGGGGGGCCCTCACGTCGCGCGACCGGGGGTGGACGTACGCCCAGAGCGGGGTCGACCGCTCGGACGTTACCGCCGCGCTCGCCGCCTTGCTGCGCGAGTCGAAGTACCGCGCGCCACCGTCCGCCGGGCGCCCGGTCGAACTGCCGGGTCACTTTGCCGGCCTGGTTCGTCTCGGGCGGGAGACGGTCGCGCTCACGACGGACACGGTCGGGACGAAGGTCCTGCTGGCCGAGCAGTTGGGCGCGTGGGAGGAGGTCGGAGAGGACATTGTCGGCGTCAACGTCAACGACCTCGCCGCGGTCGGGGCGCGTCCCTCGGCGATTGTGGACACGATCCTCTGCGACCGTCCTCGCCCGGACGTTTTCCGGGCGATCGGTCGGGGTCTCGGTCGGGGGCTCCGGGCCGCGCGGTGTTCCCTGCTCGGCGGGGAGACGGCGGTCGTGCCGGATGTCGTCAAGGGCATCGACCTGGGCGCCACCGCACTGGGGTACTTCCCGTCCGGTCGCCGGCCGGTGAGCGGCCAGGGGATCCGACCCGGTGACGTCGTGCTCGGAGTCCCGTCGAACGGGTTCCACGCCAACGGCTACACGCTGATCCGAAAGATCCTCTCCGAGTCGCGGGTCGACCTTCGGACGCCGCGCCCCGGTCGACCGGTCACGGTCGGCCAGGAACTCCTGGCGCCCACCCGAGTCTACACGGTCGCCGTCGACGCGGTCGCCGGTGACCCGGGCGTCCAGGGGCTGGCCCATCTGTCCGGCGGCGGCGTCCGGAACCTGGTCCGATTGCACGCCAAGGCCGAGTTTGTCCTCGACCACTGGCCGCGCGTCCCGGGCCTGTTCCGTTGGCTGCAAGGACTGGGCGCGGTCGCGGACGCCGAGATGTTCCAGACGTTCAACATGGGGATCGGTTTCGCCCTGGTCGTCCGCCCGAACCGGGCCGCCGCCGTTCTCCAGAAGCTCGCGCGTGCGGGCGCCCGCGACGCTCGGGCGATCGGCCATGTCGAGGCCGGCTCGGGCGTGAGCGTACCGGAGTTCGGAGTCCGGTACGAAGGGTACTCCTGACGGTCCGCCGCCCCAAACGATAATCCCGCGCCGGGCGTCCTCCGCCGTGCCTTCCGACCGCCGACTCCGCGAACAGGCGACGATACTGTCGCTGGCTTCGGCGTTCCTGTGGGCGACCTACTATCCGTTCGTTCTGGCGATCCAGTCGACCTCCGCCCCGTCCGCCACCATCGCCTACCCGTTCCTGTTCGGCGGGGCGCTCTACGCGGTGTACGCCGTGATCCAGGGCCAGGGCCGTGCGTTCCTCCGACTGTGGTCCGACCCGTCGGCCTGGGTGCGGGTCGCGATGCTCGTCGGCATGCAGCTCTCCGTCCTTGCGGCGACCTACCTCATCGGCCCGGTCGACTCGTCCCTGCTCTCGCTCATCGGGGACATCGTCCTCACGCCGCTCCTCGTGGGGTTGGTCTGGGCCCACCAGCGCGGCCACCTGGGGACGTGGTGGTTCGCCGGCGGCCTCGTCCTCTCGCTGGTCGGGGGGTCCCTGACGATCGCCGGCGGACAGACCCTGGGCGCGGTGTCCGGGGCGGGCTGGCTCGTGGTGCCCGCGATCCCGCTCACGGTCGCGCTGTACTTCATCCTCTGCGCCCGGGCGAACGAGACGACCTCGCCGCTCGCCGTCGTCAGCCAGTCGATGCTGGCCGCGGGCGTGCTGTCCCTGCCTCTTTCCGTGGCCATCCCCGGCGGCGCGCACGGGCTCGTCGTCACCGACCCCGGGACCCTCGCCGTCCTGGTGGCGACCGGTGTCACCAGCTTCTTCCTCGCCCCGTGGCTCTACTTCCGTGCCATATCGGACGTCGGGATGGTCATCCCGCCGATGCTGATGACCGGCATCCCGGTGTTCACGCTGGTACTGAGCGCCACGGTCCTCCACCTGGCCGTGCCGCTCGTCGCCGCCCTGGGCGTACCGATCGCGGTCGTCGGCGCGGTCCTGACGCTCCGCGGAGAATCGACGACCTCCGCTCCGGCGGCCCGGGCCCCGAGCTCGTAGCGAGCGGTCCCTATTCGAAATCGGCGAGGCTCTTCGTCTTGCGCCGGGGCGCCTGCCCCACGTCGCCCAGAGGTGTGTCGAGGGCCGCGGGGGTTCCCCGGGCCAACGCCGGCGTCGACGGGCCGCCGCCCAGCCGCTGCTGATGGCTGCCCCGCAGGAGCGCGGCCGCGTCCCAGTCGAACACCTCGGTCACCCGTGCCAGGGTCTGCGCGGTACGGTCGGCGTAGTATTCCCAATCCGGCTCGGCCGTGAAGGGCCGGCCGTCGACCCACGGCTCGATCTCCTGCGGACTCTTGCGGGAATCGGTCACGACCCAGGCGACCTTCATCCCGGGGATGACGTCGTACCCCTCCTCCCTCAGCTTGCGGAAGACGCGCAGGTACGGGAGCGAGTCGCGCGTCGACTCGTTGTACTCTCCTTCGGAGCGGACCGACCGGGCGATGACCAACTGCTCGACCGGTACCTTGTGGTCCCGTACGGCGGCGACGAGCTCACGGGACCGTCGGATCGCGCCGTCGGTGTCGGTGTTGAGGACCAGGTCGAACACCTCGAGGAGGGCGCGCGACTGGTAGTCGAAGGCGTCCGTACGTCGCGTCTCGTACCCACGGACGACCATCTCCTCCTTCGGCCAGACGCACCGGCCGACGTACCGCTTTTTCGCGCCGTGCGAGAAGAACGACGCGTAGACCGACTGAAACTCGAAGGTCGTCCCCTCGTGCGTGAACCGCTTGGCCACCGACTCGCCGAACGCCCGGGCCCCCTCGAGCGACGCCTCGGGCGACCGTACGAAGACGCTGTCGGTGTCGGAGTAGACGACCTCCAGACCGTCCTTCTCGAGCTCGGTGATGATGGAGGTGATCGCCTCCCGGGCGAACGCGGTGATCGCGGCCCCGATGTCCTTGTTGGTGAACCGGTAGAAGCTCGAGGCGAGGACGCCGTAGAACGAGTTCATCAGGATCTTGACCGCGTTCTGGAGACCGTCGTAGTACGCCGCCAGCTCCGGGTCCTGGGCGGAGCGTTGGGCCTGCCGGAACCGGTCCCGCTCGGCGAGCAGCTCGGAGAGGATGCCGGGGATGAGGCCCTTGCGCACCGAGGGGTCGAGGAACTTGGCGCCCGACGGCGCCCGGATCGTCCCGTCGGGGGAGAGGGTGGTGAAGCAGAGGTTCCGGCTGATGATGATCGACGGGTACATCGACTTGAAGTCGAGGACGACGACCCAGCGGTAGATGCCCGGCCGGATCGCATGGACGTACCCCCCCTCGATCGGGTTGTCGCGCCCGGCGTAGTGGTTGGTCGGAACCCCCACGCCCTGCGCGTCCGCGCGCGGGACCAGGAGCGAGTCGATGAACAAGGAGGTCCGGCCGTTGAGCCCCTCTTCGAGCGGCAGGTGCGCCACGGTGGCCAGGTCGGCCGCCTTCTCGAGGGTGCGGATCTTCTGGACGATCCGCAGCGCCAGCTCGGCGTCGTGCTCACAGTACTCGCGGACCCGTTCCGGGTCCTTGGCCCACTCCGCCTCGATGTTCCGCCGGTCGACGTCGAGTTTCGAATCGTTGAGCAGGGTTCGGGCGACGTACTGGAGTGTCTCCTGTTTGGGCCGCAGCTCCTTGCGGACCGACCACCAGGCGTCGGCGATGACCCGGCCGTGGACCTTCCACAGGCGGGTCCCGAACTCCTCGGGAGCCGTCCGGTCCCGCCCGATGGCCAGGGCACCGAGGCCCGTCGCCTTGGCCCGTTCCAGGAGCAGCGGAAAGTCGTACCCACCGATGTTGTAGCCGGTGATCACGTCCGGGTCGTCCCTGGCGATCTCGCGGCAAAACGCATCGAGGATCTCCCGCTCGGAGTTGCCCCACAGCCGGAAGGTCGACCGCTCGCGACCGCCCCCCTCGGACACCCCGCAGATGCAGAAGATCGTCCGCTCCCGGATCGCGTTCTCGATGTCGAACGACAGCACCCGGAGGTCGGGCCGGAACGGTGGGGCCGCGTGGATATCGCGACTCTCATCGTGCAGGACGCGAACGGCCCGCATACCGCCGTAGCGGGCCCGGACCGGTTCGGGCTCGTCGTCGGCCTCGAAGGCGACCGTGAGGCCCAGCTGCTTGTCATACAGGAACCGGTGGACGAAGGGAATGTCGCAGGAGAGGACGTTCGGCTCGTCGCCGGGCGCCCGGTACTGGTCCCGATATTGGGGCACGAGGAACGGGTGTTTGAGCGTCACATGGGCCGCGGGTCGTTCTCGTCCCCCGAGCCAGATCGTGGTGTCGCGGACCTCGACGATCTCGGAGTCCGACTTGAGTCGGGTGATCGCTTCGGCCGATGGCTCGGCGAGAATGAAGTACGGGCGGAAGCCGTAGTAGCGGGCCACGATCGCCTCACCGTCGCGGGTGCGCCCATACAGCTCGACGACGACTCCATCGTCGGCGGTCTGGTACGAACCGTCGAGGACGAACAGCTCGACGGCCGACACGCCGTTCGAATCCCTCGGCCCGTTAAGACGATGCCCCGAAACCGGGGCTCGACGGGTCGCGGAGCCAACGACCGAGCGTTCGGAAGTCGCTCTCCCACCGCTCGGACCAAGCCCGAGAGCGGAGAGCGGCCGCCGGGTGGATGAGAGGGAACACCGACCGTCCGTCCGACGAGCGCACCGTTCCGGCCGCGCGTAGGACCGGGGGCGCCTCTGGGTCGACCGCACGGAGGGCGTGAGCCCCCAGCGTCACCAGCACCGCGGGTCGCAACAAGGCCAGTTGACGGTCCAGGAAGGGACGACACGTGGAGCCCGCCGCCCGGTCGAACCGGTTGCCGGGCGGTCGACATTTGATGAGATTCAACACGCCGAACTCGTCCGGGGGGATCCCGGCCGCCGCGACGGCCGCGTCCAATCGCCGCCCCGCCCGCCCCACGAACGGCACGCCAAGCCGGTCCTCGGTCGCACCCGGCGCCTCGCCGACGAAGACCACCCGAGGCGCCGAGCTA
>JASHSU010000025.1 GCA_030038605.1 Thermoplasmata archaeon
GTGGTCCAGATGCCGCCGGGGATACCGGTGGCGGCGGTCGGCCTCGACGCGGCGGAGAACGCCGCGCTGCTCGCGACCGCCATCCTCGCGTTGAAGCATCCCGAGCTCGAGGCTCGGCTCCGGTCCTATCGCGCCAAGTGGCGCGAGGAACCCGAAGCGAAGGCAGGCACGCCGGCGTGATCGACCCCCCACAGTTCGTCGACGAGGCGGTCGCCCGGCTCCGGGCGGACATCGACGGGCGCGCGATCATCGCCGCCTCGGGCGGGATCGACAGCACCGTCGCGGCGGTCTTGACCGAGCGAGCCCTCGGCGACCGGGCCCGCGCCGTGTTCGTGGACACCGGTCTGCTGCGGGCACAGGAAGTTGAGCGTGTCAGCGAGCTGTTCCGGACGGCGGGGCTGCGCTTCGAGGTCCGGGACGCCTCGGACCGGTTCTTCGCGGCGCTGCGCGACGTCGCCGACCCCGAGCAGAAGCGCCGGGCCGTCGGGGCGACGTTCATCCGGCTGTTCGAGGAGGAAGCGGCATCGTTCGGCACCGACCGTCTCGTCCAGGGCACGATCGCGCCCGACTGGATCGAGAGCGGCGGCTCGCTGCGCGACACGATCAAGACGCACCACAACGTCGGCGGCATCCCCGCCGACAGCCGGCTCCGGCTGGTCGAACCCCTGCGGGACCTCTACAAGGATGAGGTGCGGGCCGTCGCCCGGTCGCTCGGAGTCCCTTCGCCCGACCGGCAGCCGTTCCCCGGGCCGGGCCTCGCCGTCCGCGTGGCCGGTCCGGTCACGCCCGACCGGGTCCGCCGGGTGCGGGTGGCGAACGCGATCGTGGAGGAAGAGGTCGAACGGGCGGTGGCGGAGCACACGCTGTCGCCTCCGTGGCAGTACTTCGCCGTCCTCCTGCCGGGCCGCACGGTCGGCGTGCTGGGAGACAACCGGGTCCACGGGGAGGCGATCAGTGTCCGCGTGGTCGAGTCGGTGGACGCGATGACCGCGACCGCGGTCGAGCTGCCCCGGGCCGTGGCCCGGCGGATCGCCGAGCGGATCACGCGTTCGCTCCACGGCGAGGTCGTTCGCGTCCTCTACGACATCACCGACAAGCCGCCCGCGACCATCGAGTGGGAGTGAGCATGACGTCGCCGCCACCGACACCGTCCCCCGGGCGGACGGTCCACCTACCGGAAGAGGTCGTGCGGGCGCTCGAGGCCCGCATGAAAGGCTCCTCGTTCCACTCCGTCGACGAACTGATCGCCTACATCCTGGGCCGGTTGGTCGACCACCCGGCCGGCGACGCCGTCTTCAGCGAGGAGGACGAGCGGGAGCTCAAGGACCGGCTCCGTTCCCTCGGCTACATCGACTGACCGTCGTCAAGGCTAAGCCCCGCCCCACGGTGCTGGCTCTGTGCTTCACTGTCCGTTCTGCGGTCGTCCCGAGAGCTCGCGCTTCGAACTGGAGGGCCACCGGTACCTCGTGTTCGAGTGCATGTTCACTCCCGAGGTCGACCCGGCCCTGACCGACGCCGAGATCGATGAGCGGTTGAAGGCCGGCTTCGGCGCCCAAGGGTCGGCCTACTTCCGGAAGACGTGCGATGCGCTCCACGTGTACGTGGCCAAGGGCGAGGGGGCGCGGATCCTGACCGGACGGCCGGACGCGACGGGCTCCCCATGATCAACCGGTCCACGCTCGACTGGCTCCAGCAGGGCGCCGACCCGAGCGTCCGGTACCGTGTCCTGCGGGAACTCCTCGACCGAGCGGACGACGACCCGGAGGTCGTGTCGGCCCTCGCTGAGGTCCCGGGCTCGGGGTGGGCCCAGTCGATCCTGGCCCTTCAGCTCCCGGACGGTCAGTGGACGTCGCCCGGCACCGAGTCGTCGGCGCTCTATCGCCCCAAGTACATCGCGAGCAACTGGAGACTGCTGGTCCTCTCGGACCTCGGGCTCACGCGCTCCACGCCGGGCGTGGCCAAGGGCGCGGAACTCCTTCTCGAGCGCGAAGGAGGGCCGACCGGCGGGATCGGCGGGTCGAGCAGCGAGGTCTGCTTTACCGGCAACTGCGTCCGGATGTTTCGCCGGTTCGGCTACGGCGAGGATCCCCGGATCCGGTCGGCCCTCGACTGGCTCGTACGGACCCAGAAGGCCGACGGCGGCTGGCACTGTGACCCGGAGGCGGCTACCGGTACGCTCGACTGCTGGGAAGCGCTGGCCGCGTTCGCGACGATCCCCAGCGGGGAACGGTCGCCGGCGGTGCAACGGTCCATCGAACGAGGCGCGGAGTTCTACCTCGAACACCGCTTGGACCGGGAGGGGGACGTCCCCTACGCACCTTGGCTCCGCACGCACTACCCTCTGCACTACTACTACGACGTGCTCGTCGGACTGGACGTGCTCACCCGGCTTGGGTACGGCCGCGACGCCCGGCTCGGTCCCGCGCTCGAGTGGCTCGTGTCACGGCAGAACGCCGACGGGACGTGGAACCTCGACGCGCTGCATCCCGACCTGCCCGCCGAGGACCCGTACCAGATCGAGCCACCGTACTATCCGTTCGCGCTCGAGTACCCCGGCCGCCCCAGCCGCTGGATCACCCTGACCGCGCTCACGGTCCTACGGCGCTGTGGTCGCGTCTGACCGGGGGCAGGTTATTACGCGGGCCCGCCCTCCGTGCCTCCGATGACCGACGGCGCCCTCGGTCCGCTCGCCTGCTGCGAGGACTGCCTGCCGGCGCACCGGGGCGACTGGGACCCGCGACCGAATCCGTACCTGCTCACCGACAGCCCGAGCCCTCCCTGCTCCTTCTGCGGCGCCGACGCACCATCGTCCCTGCTCGTCTCCGCCTCACCGATCGGCGCGGGAGCTCGATGAGCCGAGGCTATCGGTCGACCGGAGGGTCCGGTCGCGGGCCGACGAACTATTTGTCCGGCCGGTGAGGTACCTCGGGACGACCCCAGGGCTTCCTTGGCGATGCACAGCCCGTCCTCGATTGCGTCGTGCGGACTCGTCGTTCTCGTAACGGTCCTGATGCTCGGCCTGCCCTCCACGGGGGCCGGGACCCACGCCCCCAGCCTCGCGGGCCCGGCCTCACTCGTGGGGGCGGCCCCCCGGTGCGACGGTCCGGCCGCTGCGGGGTGTGGGGTGACCCCCGTTCCCTCCGCCCGGAGTGCCGCGACGTCGGGAGCCGTGGCCTGGACCCAGCTCGACGGAGAAGGAGTCGGCAATCTCAGCGGAGCCGGTCTGGCCGACGACTCACCGTCCCAATTGGCTCTCCAGTTCGGCGGACTTTCCGCCTCGGGCCTCACCAACACGACCCGCCTCTACGACGAACGGACCAACACGTGGACGACGCTTCCGATCGACGGGCCGACCCCGTCGCCTCGGAGCTCGTTCGCCCTGGCGTCGGACCCGGTCCTGGGTCTTGCCGTCCTCTTCGGCGGACAGACGAACGCGACGACGGGGGCGTCCACCAACGACACCTGGGTGTTCGATTTCGGGGACGACCGCTGGACCAACGTGACCGAATCGGTCGCGCCGGGTCCCCGGCAGAGCGCGGCGTTCTCCATCGCCCCCGACCAGGGGCTGGGCGTCCTGTACGGAGGGTGGGATCCGGACTTTGAAGGGACCGGTCAGGTCACCTACTCCGACACCTGGGAGTTCAACCTCTCCTCGGATGCCTGGACCCGACTGAGCCCCGGCGGCGACCGGCCGCCGGCGGTCTACGGGAGTTCGCTCACCTGGGACCCGGTGGCGGAGCAGTTCCTGATGTTCGGCGGATGCTACCCGTGCTCCTCGGGGGTGTGGGAGTTCGACCTCACCTCGGCCGACTGGACCTCGCTGGCGACGGGCGGCACGGCGCCCGGTCCCCGGATGGAGTCGGCGTGGGCGTACGACCCCGCCCTCGACGCGGACGTCCTCTTCGGCGGAACCGACGGCTCGAGCATCGCGGGGGACACCTACCTCTTCTTCGCCGGGGCGGCCCTGTGGACGCTCGAGTCCGCGCTTCCGGCGCCCTCCCCCCGCTACGGGCAGGCCGCGACCTGGCTGAACGTGACCGACAACGAGACCCTGCTGATGACGGGCGGTCTCGGGCAGAGCGGACCGGTGAACGAGACCTGGCGGCTGGCCTCGACCGCCAGCCTCTCCGTGTCGGTCGTCAACGCGACGTCCCTGGCCGAGCTCGCGGGGGCCTCGGTCGCCCTCGACGGGGGCGTTCCGGTGGCGACCAACGCGTCCGGCGACGTCACGTTCAACAATCTCGTCTCGGCTGAGGCGACCGTGCTCGCCGTGGACCTGGGTTATGCGCCCGTCACGACGTCGGTCTGGCTGGCGCCCGGTCAGGCGACGGACCTGACGGTCGCCCTCCGTGGCGTCGCCACCGAAACGCTGGACGTGGCGGTGAACGACACCGCCGGGGACGTGGTCGCCGGTGCCTACGTGAACGTCAGTGCGGGGGGAGCCGCTCCCATCGCGAACGGCACCACCGGGCCCGAGGGCTGGGTCAACTTCACCGGCGTGCCCGCGTTCACGGGCTCGGTGTCCGCCTGGTCCGTCGGGTACCACACCTCACTCACCGACCTCCCGTTCGCCCCGGGTCAGACGCTCGTCGTCCGACTGACCCTCCTGGGCCTCGCGCTCCTCGACGTCCAGGTCACCGGCCGGCTGCCGAACGGGACGGTGGTCCCGCTCAACGGGGCCACGGTCCGGCTCGGGACGGTCTACCTTGGGTCGACCGACATCCTGGGGACCCTCACCGTGCCCACGAGCGATTTCGGCTCGGCGCCGGTCAACGTGACCGCGCCCTACTTCGCCGGAAACCAGACGATCGTGGTCGTGCCGGCGACCGGGACCGTGTACGCCAACCTCGAGCTCGACTCCGCGCCCGCCGGTTCGCTGGTCGTCACCGTGGTCGATGCGACGACCCAGGCCCAGGTCCCCTCCGTCCGGGTCAACTTCACCCGCCTCGCGCCCACGACCGTCACCCCCCTCCAGTTCGGGGAGGACGCGTCGCGGGGCCTATTGTTCGCCTCCCTGCTCGCCGGGAACTACTCCCTGACCGTCTGGGCCCCCGGGTACGAGACGAACGCCTCCGTCCCGGTCGAGTGGATCCAGCCGGGCGTGATCGACCCGATCACGGTCGAGCTGACGCGCGTCCCGCTGGGGGCCGTCGACACGATCATCCTGGACGCGGTCAGCCACCGACCGATCCCCGGGGCCACGGTCGAGATGCCGACGGTCGCCACCCTGCTGACCGGCCCGTCGGGCTGGGCGAATTTTACCGGACTCTCCGCCGGCACGTTCGGTCTCATCGCCTCCGCCCCGGGGTACGAGACGAACGAAACCGCGGTGACCCTGACCGTGGGGCAGGTGGTCGCACGGTTCCCGGTGAATCTCACGCCCGCACCGTCCGGCAACGGCCCCGGCGGCCAGAACAGCCTCGCGCTGCTCCCGCCGGACGCCGTCTCGGTCTGGCCGTTGCTGGTCCTGCCGTTTGTCGCGGTCGGACTGGCCCTGGTCTACCTGACGGTCCTGCGCGCGCCCGAGGCCCCCGCACCGGAGCCCGACGGCACCCCGCCGGAACCCGAACCCATCCCTCGGCGAGCCCGGCGCTGGCTGCGTCGCGGAGGCGGAGCCTAGGTCCGGCCCGGCGACGGGGCCGGCGGGGTAGCCGTCCGGGATCGTCGCGGCCGCGTGACCCCGACCACGCCCAGCGCGCCGAGCGCGACGACGACCCCGAGGACCAGGTCGAGCGGCGCGAGCAGAGGCTCCTCGAACGCCACCCCCAGAAAGGCGGAGCTCACCATCGCGGCCAGGACGACCGCGTCGAGACCGGGGGGCCAGGCACCCGTCGGGGGCCGGTCGTGGGACCGCGCTCGGAACACGGCCCGTTGGGCCTCCGAGAACTCCGCCAA
>JASHSU010000026.1 GCA_030038605.1 Thermoplasmata archaeon
CTCCGTTCATCGTCTTCGAGGACGCCGACATCCCGGCCGCCATCGAGGGGGCGATGGTCGCCGGCTTCGTGAACGGCGGCCAGGACTGTACGGCCGCGACGCGCCTCATCCTGCACAAAAGTGTGCGGCCCAAGTTCGTGAAGGGCCTTCTCGAGCGGGTGAAGACGGTCCGCATCGGGGACCCGCTCTCCCGTCAGACCGACCTGGGGCCCCTGGTCCATGCCACCCAGCAGAAGCGGGTCCTGGAGTTCGTCGAGAAAGGGAAGGACGAGGGCGCGAAGTTGAAAGCCGGCGGCACGAACGACAAGACCCACCCGAAGGGCGCGTTCGTCACGCCGACCGTCTTCGACGACGTCGCCCCCGACATGCAGATCGCCCAGAAGGAGATATTCGGGCCGGTCCTCGACGTCATCGAGTTCGAGACGTTCGACCAGGCGATCGACATCGCGAACGGGGTCGAGTACGGTCTGGCCGGCAGCCTGTGGACGCAGAACGTCCGGACCGCGATTCGGGCGGCCAACTCGCTCCGGTTCGGGGATGTCTGGGTGAACGACCACCTGCCGCTCGCCTCCGAGACCCCTCACGGCGGGTTCAAGCAGTCCGGATTCGGCAAGGACCTGGGCGTCGACTCGTTGAACGATTTCACGGTCCTGAAGACGATCTACGTCGACCTGACCGGCCAGGCCCGGAAGGGCTGGCACTACACGACCTACGGTGACCCCGCCTAGGGGCGAGCGGTCGATGTCGGTCGCGGGCATTCCGCCGAGCGGCAAGGGCTCCCTATTCATCGGCGGCGAGTGGCGCGCCCCGAAGGGCGGGAAGTACCGGCCGGTTGTCGACCCGTCCACGGGCCAGCCGATCGGGCAGGCCCCCGTCGCGTCCGCCGACGAGGCCCGAGCTGCAGTTGAGGCGGCCGCGAAGGTCGAGGACGCCTGGGGGTCGCACCCCGGCCACGACCGGGCGCGTATCCTCCGGGCCGCCGCCGAGCGGATCCGGGCCGACCGGGAGACGCTGGCCCTCCTCATCGCCCACGAAGTGGGCAAGCCGATCACCGACGCCCGGGTCGAGGCCGACCGGGCCGCGGGTGTCTTCGTGCTCGCCGCCGAGGAGATCCGGCATCTGGGCGGAGAGAGCTACCCGGCCGACGCGTACGAGCGGCCGGCCGGTAACGAGCACCGGTTCCTGTTCTCCGTCCGCGACCCGATCGGGGTCGTCGTCGCCATCGGGCCGTTCAACTTCCCGCTGAACCTGCTCTGCCACAAGGTCGCCCCGGCGCTCGCGGCCGGCAACCCTGTCGTGGCCAAGCCCACCAGCGCCGCCCCGTTCACGGCTCTCCGGCTCGCCGAGCATCTCGCGAAGGCCGGCCTGCCGTCCGGGGCGCTCAATGTGGTCGTCGGACCGGGCGCGTCGGTCGGCGACACCCTGGTCGAGCATCCCCGGACCCGTCTGGTCACGTTCACGGGCTCGACCGAGGTCGGCAAGGCCATCGCCGAGAAAGCCGGCCGGAACGCCAAGCGGGTGATCCTCGAGATGGGGGGCATGGACCCGTTCGTCGTGCTGGACGACGCCCCGCTCGCCTCGACCGTCGAAGCTGCCGCCCGGGGCGTTTTTTCCTACTCCGGCCAGGTCTGCACCGCGTCGAAGAGGTTCCTGGTCGCCGACACCGTGGCCGACCAGTTTGCCAAGGCCCTCGCCGAGCGGGCGAAGAACCTGCGCCTCGGGCCCGCCGAGGACGAGAAAACCGAGGTCGGACCTCTCATCGATAGCACCGCCGTCGAGCGGATGGAGAGCCTGGTGGAGGACGCCAAGCAGCACTCGGCCAAGGTGCTGGCCGGCGGGGGCCGCCCGAAGACCCCGGCCGAAGGGTCGTTCTACCTGCCGACGGTCCTGGACGCGGTGCCGGAGGATGCCCGTGTGGCCCGGGAAGAGCCGTTCGGCCCCCTGGCTCCGATCCTGCGCTTCTCCTCCCTGGACGACGCGGTCCGCATCGCCAACAGCACGCCCTACGGGCTGCAGGCGGCCGTGTACACCCGGGACATCGCCCAGGGGTTCGCCCTGGCCAAGCGGATCAAGGCCGGTGGGGTCCATCTCAACGACCCCACGAACCTGCGCTGGGATGCACTGCCGTTCGGGGGCGTCAAGGAGAGCGGGTTGGGCCGTGAGGGGCTCCGCTACGCCATGGAAGAGATGACGGAAGTGAAGCTCATCTCCGTGAACTACGCGGGAGCCTAACCGCCGTACCGGCCGACTTACTCGTCCAAGTCGTCGGGCGGGGCCCAGGTGGCCCCGGACTCACTCCGACGATAGCCCAGCACGACGACGACCCAGCCGACGACCAAGAGGACGATGCCGCCCACGTACAGGTCGAAGCTCGCGTTCGTCTCCGGGTGGCACCCCGGTACCGTCCCGCACTGCTGGTTGAACGATTGCACGGAGTGATTGACGAAGTCGCCGGCGGCGATCAGAAAGATCCCGCCGACCACGAGCGCGATACCCAGTCCGAGGAGGAGACGTCCGAGGGAACGTGGCAGGGTGTGCGTCGGAGGCGACGTGATGCCGAAGTCGGAGGGGGGCGGCCCATCCTCGGCCGTGGGCTCGGAGAACGGCGGCGTCTGGCCCTCGATCAGCGGGCGCGGATCCCGCGTATCGACGCCCGGCAGGAAGGCGGCGCAGTAGGGGCAGGAGTCCGTCCCGCCCGGTACGAGCCGCCCGCAGGACGGGCAGGAGATCGAGGGATCGTCCGCGGCGGCCATTCCGGTGTGTCCACGGCACCGGCGGATACAAACTTGCGGAGCCTCGAGGGCCCGCGATGCTCATTCCGACGGTTCGGTCAGGTGGGGTCCGGAGGGGGAAGCGGGCGTCGGTAGCCCCAGCTCGGGGGACACCGACGGGTGAAAGCCGGTCACCCCCGTGGGGGCCTTCCCGTGATGCGCCGCCGGCACGTTGCCGGACGTGTCGAGGGTCTCGATCGCGTCCTCGAACGCCTGCAACCCCCGCTCGAGCAACTCGTCCTCGATGACCAGGGGCGACATGAACCGGAGCACCTGGTCCCAGGCACCGGCCGTGTGCATCAGCACACCGCGGGCAAACAGTGCCGAGCGCATCGCCTTAGCTCGGTCGCCCCAGGGAGCGCGGGTCTTCGGGTCCTGCACGAACTCGACGCCGATCATGAACCCCTTGCCGCGGACGTTGCCGATGGAGGGGTGCCGGACTCCGATGTCGCGGAACCGCTCCTGGGTCCGCTGGCCCCGCCTCAGGGTCCGGGCGAGGAGGTCGCCCTCCCGCAGGACCTTCAGGACCTCGGTTCCGACCGCGAGAGCGAGCGGATTGCCCCGGTAGGTCCCGATGTGGAATCCGCGCGGCAGTTCCTTGACCAGGTCGTCGCGGTAGGCCACTACCGAGACCGGTATCCCTCCGCCGATGGTCTTGGCGATGCACATGATGTCCGGCGTGACGCCCGAATGTTCGACCGCCCACATCTTGCCGGTCCGTCCGAGGCCGGTCTGGACCTCGTCGGCGATCAGCAGGATACCGTGTCGATCGCAGAACTCGCGCAGCGACGGGAGGAAGTCGTCGGGGGGGACGACGTAACCCCCCTCGCCCAGGATCGGTTCGACCAGGACCGCCGACATCGAGTCGACGCCGGACGACGGGTCGTTGATGAGGTGCTCCAAGTACTCGATTGTCCCGGCGGCGCCCTGGTCGGAGCCGAGGATGGGCCGGTACGGGTCCGGATACGGCACGCGAACGACGACCCCACCCGCGAACGGGCTCGTCTGGTGGTACCGCCTCCCGCTCGTCAAGCGGATCGCGCCGCCATGGACCCCGTGGTAGGCGCCCGAGAACGTGACCGTCCCGTGGCGCTGGGTCGCGTGGTCCGCCAGTTGAACGGCCGTTTCGACCGCGTCCCCGCCGGTGACGGTGAAGAAGATGCGCGCGTGGTGGCGCAGCGACCCCGGCAAGGACGCCTCGAGCTCCTTGAGGAACTCGACGCGGGCCTCCGTGGGCAGCTCGAGGGCATGCCAGACCTTTCGGCTCTGGGCCTCGAGCGCGGCGACCAGACGCGGGTGACGGTGCCCCAAGTTGAGGACCGAGATCCCCGCGACCCAGTCGATGAACCGGTTCCCGTCGACGTCTTCGACGGTCGCGCCCCGCGCGGACTCGATCGCGATCGGGAAGTAGTGCGAGTAGGAGACGGCGTCCGTCTCGTACTTCGCCTGCTGGGCGAGCAACTCCCGGGACCGGGGACCCGGCGGCGGATGGAGAATCCGCGGCGCATCCGGGTAGCTGCCGCTGTCCGGGGTATCGCCCATACTGACTCCGAAGGTGGTACTTCCTGCGGCGATATCACCCCTTGGGGCGACCGAGCGCCCGGACCGCCTCGTCGTCCGGGCGTGAGTGCGATACTCTGTCCGTACGTAGCGGCCGTTTATGACCGCTTCAACCTTTGAAGTGGTCGAGGAAGCCATGCCCGACACGTGCTGCGAGAGCGCCCAGTGTACGCCGAACGCCGACTGCTGCGACCCGACTTGCTGCCCGCCCGGGTGCTGCGACGACTGTTGCACCCCGTGAGCCGGACCGTCCTATTCGTCTGCGTGGAAAACGCCGCTCGGTCCCTGATGGCCGAGGCGTTCTTCAACGCCGACCCGCCCCCGGGCTGGCACGCCGTGTCCGCCGGCACGGCCCCGGGGGCGGCGCCCAACCCGCGGACGGGGCCGATGCTCCGGGAGGTAGGCCTGGAACCACCGGCCCACCCGCCCCAGGCGCTGACGGAGCAGATGATGACCGAGGCCCAGATCCGGGTCACCATGGGTTGTCTGGAGAGCGCGAGCTGCCCTGCTCGTCTCAAGGAGCGACCGCTCATCGACTGGGAGCTTCCCGACCCCGCCCGGGGCAGTGACGCGGAGTTCCGCGCGATCCGGGACGATATCCGGCACCGCGTGGAGAACCTACGTCGGTCGCTCGGACCTTCGTGACTCCCTCGCTCGGCGTCCGCTGCGGAGCGGAGTTGCTGGGCACCGCCCTCCTGGTCGGTATCGGTACGGGTGCGATCGTCCTCGGAGCATCGGTCGGTGGCGTTCCGCAATGGGTTCTCGCGATCGCCTGGTTCGCCGCGGTGGCGGTCCCGGTCGAGGCGTTCGCCTACGTGAGTGGGTCGCACGTGAACCCGGCCGTCACCCTCACGTTGGCTGGCTCGGGCCGATTCCCGAAAGAGGAAACGCTGCCGTACCTCGGGGCTCAATTCGGTGGGGGGTTCGTGGGTAGCCTGATCGTTCGGGCCGTACTCGGTTCGGGCGCCCACCTCGGGGCGACCCTGCCGGGCCCGGAGGGGCCGGTCTGGGTGGTTCCCCTCGAGTTTGGGTTCACCTCCCTCCTCCTGCTCACAGTGTTCTACCTGGTCGACCGCAAGCCTCGCCCGGGCCGAATCACCCTGCTGCTCCCTGCCGCCGTCGTGGGCCTATCGACCTACCTGATCGGTCCCTGGACCGGCAGCTCGCTCAATCCGGCGCGCTCCCTAGCCCCCGCCCTGCTCTCGGGCGACTTGGCCTGGTATTGGCTCTATCTCGGGGCCACGCTACTTTCGGCGGGGGCCATGGCCGGCCTCGCCCACAGGTACCTCCGGGACCCCGGAGCTGCTACGGCCGTGGGGTAGAACGGTTGGGCCCGGAGGGCGAGGGATTACTTGTACACCCTCCGGCGGTGGTCCAAGTGTTCCACGATGATGAGCTGCTCCTTCGGAGAGAGGCTCGCTAGAAGTCGGAAATCTCCAATCCGCAACTTTCTATCGTCCGACCCGACTAGTCGCTCGAAATAGTG
>JASHSU010000027.1 GCA_030038605.1 Thermoplasmata archaeon
TCGCCCAGCGACCGGACGAGCGGGAAGTGCTTCTGGACCCCCTCGACCTCGAGGAGGGGACCGGTCTTCGCGAGGGCGCTCATGGCATCGAGGGGACCTCCTCGGGGAAGTAGCAGGCGGACCGGTGGGCGCCTCGGGGCGAGTCGCCGACCACCGGGTCCACCACGGCGAGCGGAGGGTTCTCTCCCTTGCACACCGGCCGGGCGAGCGGGCACCGGGGGTGGAACCGACACCCGGAGGGGGGCCGGGAGAGGTTGGGCACGTTACCGGGGATGGACCGGAGCGGACCGTCGGCCTTGTACTTGCGCGGCGCGGCCGCCAGCAGCATCTTCGTGTACGGATGCCGGGGCGAGCGGAACACCTCGTCCACCGGTCCGTACTCGACGACCCGACCGGCGTACATCACGCCGACCTCGTCCGCGGTCTCCGCGATGACGCCCAGGTCGTGACTGATGAACAGGATCGAGGCGTGGACCTCGTCGATCAGGTCCTTCATGAGCGTCAGGACCTGGGCCTGGATCGTCACATCCAGCGCGCTGGTCGGTTCGTCCGCGATGAGCAGCGCGGGCTTCTCCGAGAGCGCCATGGCGATCATGATCCGCTGGCGCATACCGCCGGAGAGCTCGTGCGGGTAGAGGTTCAGGATCGTCTCGGGGTCGTTGATGCGCACCAGACGGAGGCACTTCAGCACCTCCTCCCGGAACTCGGACCGGGACATGATCCGCGTGCGGACCTCCTCCTCGGCCGCTCCGCCCGGCAGGACCGGCCGCGCGAGCGTGCTGGCGACGTCGGGCGTGGGCCGTTTCGAGTAGTCGAACGGTCGGTCCCCGCCCTGGAACGTCTTCACGATCCCGAGCTCGCGGTAGTGCCGGATCTGGATCGCCTCCACCATCTGGTCGAAGATGCGGTAGGACGGATTCAGGGAGTTGAGCGGCTCCTGGAAGATCATGGCGATGCCGGTCCCCCGGACCATCGGCATCTGGCGTCGGGTCACCTTGACCAGGTCGGTCCCCCGGAAGGTGATCGAGCCGGACCCGATGGAGGCGGGCGGCTCCGGCAGGAGCCGGGGGATCGCCTGGGCGAGCGTGCTCTTGCCGCATCCCGTTTCCCCGACGATCCCGATGACCCGCCCGGGCTGGATGTCGAGCGAGACGTCGACGACCGCCTGGAACGTCCCTGCACCGACCGTGTAGGTGATGGAGAGGTTCTTCACCGAGAGGACGGGGTCGGTCAACCGGTCGCACCTCCCTCCGTCGGCAACCGGTCGAGCCCGCCGTCGATCGTGCCCGGGCTCGACGGCACGGACTGCGGCTCCGGCGGCGGGTCATGGCTCACGGCCCCCCGGACGAACGCGCGTCGCGTCCGCGGGTCCAGGATGTCCCGCAGGCCGTCGCCCAGCAGGCTGAAGGCGAGGACCGTGATGAAAATCGCCAGGCCCGGCGCGAGGACCTCCCACGGGGTGGTCGTGATCGAGCCGGAACTCTGGTAGTACGCCAGCATCGCCCCCCACTCCGGCTGGGGGCCCGGGTACTTGCTGGCGACGCCGATGAACCCGATCGTCGAGTAGGTGACCAGCACCGTCCCGATATCGAGGGTGAAGTACACGATGATCGGCTCCAGCAGGTTGCGCACGATGTGACGCAACAGGATCCGGCCCTCCCGCACCCCCGCCGCCCGGGCGGCGATGACGTACGGCAGGTGCTTGAGCGCCAGGACCTCCCCCCGGACCAGACGCACGTAGTATGGCCACCAGGTGAGCGAGATCGCGAAGACGGTCGGCAGCACACCGATCCCGAGCGCCCGGGTGATCGCGAGCGCCAGGATGAGGCTCGGGAACGACAGGAACACGTCCGTGATCCGCATGATCGTCACGGAGGCCGCCGCCCCGAGGGGGGAGGTGTCGTAAAAACCGGCGACCAGGCCCAGCGCCCCGCCCGCCAGGAGAGCGGCCCCGGCGATGACGAACCCGATCCCCAGGTCCAGCGGCAGGGCGAGCATTGTGTTCGAGTAGATGTCGAAGCTGTTCGCGTCCGTCCCGAACGGATGCTTCCACGACGGCCCCTGGGAGAAGACGCCCGTCTCCTGCTGCGGGCCGTAGGGCACCAGCAGCCCGGGCGCCACGACGATGATCAGCGCCGCCACGCAGATGATCGCCACCATGAGGAAGCCGACGAACGACAGCGGGTTCGCCCGGAGCACCCGCCAGAACGTACCGAGGGTCTCCCGGAACCCGGCCGTCCGTGAACCCGAACTCAGGCTGGCCGGCACGCTTCCCTACCTCCACTCGACGCGGGGGTCCAGCACGCCGTAGAGAATGTCGGCGATCAGGTTCGCCACCACGACCCCGATCGCGAAGATGATGACGACCGCGATGGCGCCGTCATAGTTCGGTACGCTGCCACCGCCTCCGATGGCCGTGTAGGCGTACTGCCCAATGCCGGGCCAATCGAACACCTCTTCCACGACGACCGTGCCCGAGAGCAGCCCGCCCGCCGTGACGCCCAGGACCGTCGTGGTCGTGATGAGGGCGTTGCGCAGCGCGTGCTTGTACATGACCCAGAACTCGGTCAGCCCTTTCATCCGGGCCGAACGGACGTAGTCGAGGGGCAGGACCTCCAGCATGGAGGCCCGGGTCATGCGGGTCGCGATGCCCATGTTGATGAACGCGAGAACGGTCGCGGGAAGGATGAGGTGGGAGATCGCGTCCACCGTGTACGGTAGGTTGCCCGCGATGATCGCGTCCAGGACCGACATGTGGGTGACCTGGGGGAACGGGGGCGTCGGCGTCGAGTACTCCCCGTGGGTGGGCAGGCCCAGATAGGGCCCTAAGAACACCGCCGCCACGACGGCGCCCAGGTACGTCGGGGTGGCCCACCCGGACAGGTAGAAGATCCGGACCAGGTGGTCGCCCCACCGGCCACTGTACTGGGCGGCGATCACGCCGAGAGGGATCCCGACGACCACCATCAGGAACAGGGCCGCCAGGACCAGCTCGATCGTCGCCGGGACCGCGGAGGCGATGTAGGGGTAGACGAGGACGCCGGATTGGGACTGGCCCCAGTTGCCCTCGACGAGATTGACCAGGTAGGTGGCGAACTGATTCAGGATCGGCTGGTTGATCGACGCCTCACAGTTCTTGATCGTCCCCTCGCCCGCGTGCGGGTACCACGCGTTGCAGATGTTGCCGACGTTGAGGTGCGTGAAGAAGAAGGTGAGGACGATGACGCCGAAGATGACCGGAACCAGTTGGAGGAGCCGCTTCCCGATGAAGACAATCAGGTCGCTCGGACTCCGTCCCACCCCAACCTCCGTTAGGGGGGCGGCCGTTCGGCCGACTCCGCCATCCGTCCCGCCAGCAAGTCCGCCGTATTAACCCGCCGGAACGGGGTCCGATCGGGCCCCGGGTCGACCCCCTACGCGAGGTAGTCGCGGGGGAGCGTCTTCAGCTCGGCGAACGTCTCGTGGGCCACAGCGATGAACTTCTCGATGTCCTTGTCCGTGTGGGCCGAGGAGAACGTCAGCCGCTCGTAGTTGTCGGGGTGAATGTAGATCCCCTTGTCGAGCAGCAGCTGGTGGTGCCGGAGGTAGAGGTTCCAGTCGATCTGCAGCGACTCACGGTAGTTGGCGATCTTCTTGCGCTTCGTGAAGAAGAACTGCAGCATCCCGTTGACCGACTGGACGAGGACGTTCACCTTCGTGTCGTGGGCGGCCTCCTCGAGGCCCTTCTCGAGACGCGTGGTCATGCGCCCGAACCGGTCGTAGAGGTCCTCGCCGCCCCGGTGGAGGATCTTGAGGTTCGCTAGCGCGCCCGCGAGCGAGATGTTGTTCGCGAAGTACGTGCCGCCGAAGGAGATGCGCCCGGGGGCGATCAGGTCCATGTACTCGCTCTTGCCCGACACCGCCGAGATCGGCACGCCGCCGCCCAGGGCCTTCGCCCAGCAGGAGATGTCCGGCTCGACGCCGTAGAGCGCCTGGGCGCCGCCCGAGGCGACCCGGAAACCGGTGAACACCTCGTCGAAGATGACCAGCAGGTCGTTCTGGTGCGCGATCTCGACCAGGCGCTTCAGGAAGTCCGGCGCCGGCGGGATGACGCCCGAGTTAGCCATCACGGGCTCGAGGATGACGGCCGCCAGCCGGTCCCGGTACCGCTTGACCATCCGCTCGAACGACGTGAGCGAGTTGTACTGCGCGACCATGACGTAGTCGGTGACGCCCGGCGGGATCCCCGCCGAGTTGGGCAGGGGCCGGGGGAACTCGTCCAGGCCCGCGACGATCGGCGGTGCCTCCGCGGAGATGAGCGCGTAGTCGTGCTGGCCGTGGTAGTGGCCCTCGAACTTCAGGATCGCATCCTTGCCCGTGACAGCCCGGGCGATCCGGATGGCGTTCTGTGTCGCGTCCGAACCGTTCGAGCAGAAGGCGACCTTCTCGGCCGTCGGGACCATCTTCTGGAACATCACGGCGACATCGATCTCGAGGGAGGTTGGCGCCGCGAAGTGGAGACCCAGCTCGGCGCGCTCCTGGATCGCCTTGACCTGCTCGCGCGGGGCGTGACCGTTGATGAGGCAGCCGTAGCCCAGGTTGAAGTCCAGGTACTCGTTGCCGTCCTCGTCCCAGATCCGGGGGCCCTTGCCCGCCGCGATGAAGGGCGGACACGGGTCGTAGGAGGCGACCCGGATGAGCGAGCTTGAGGAGTTGGGGATGTGCTTCTTGCCCTCGGCGAACAGCTTCGCACTTTTCTTCAGCTTCGGGACCAGGCGCGCGATCGGGATCGGGAGCGGCTCGGCCTCGGGCGCCGGGGGCGGGGGCGTCGCCTCGACGGGGACGTCCTTCTCCTTGGCTTCCTTGGGCTCTTTGGCTTCCTTCTTTTCCTTCGGCTCCGAACCCGTCTCGGGGCCGGAGGCGGGGGGATGG
>JASHSU010000028.1 GCA_030038605.1 Thermoplasmata archaeon
GATGGCCGCCCCCGATCCCTCGCCGGATGCGCGTCTTGCCGACTTAGAAGCCCAGGTCCGGGCGCTCACCGTCCGGGTCGCGTCGCTCGAGGCGATGATGCGCAACTCCCCGCGCGTCGAGCACCCTCTCGACCGCGACACGGTCCGGGAAAAAGTGTCGTACGACTGGCAGCAGTAACGGCCGTGGGCTCGAGCTCATCCGCCCCGGCCGCCGAACTGCTGGGTCGCTTCACGTCGGAGCGACCCCCGACGAACTCGGCTGGTGCGGCGGTTACGATCGTCCTCCGCGAGGGGACCTCCGATGTGGAGGTGCTGTTGATCGAGAGGGCCGAGGACCCGAACGACCCCGCGTCGGGGCAGGTCGCCTTACCGGGGGGACACGTGTCGGAGACCGACGGCAACCTCCAACGGACCGCCCTGCGGGAGCTCGAAGAGGAGGTCGGACTCGTCCGGGGGGACCTGGACGGTGAGCCCCGCTTCGTCACCATCGTCCACGCCCAACGGTTCCGCCTGGATGTGGGCATCTTCGCGGCCGCGTTGGGGCCCGAGGCCCAGCGCCCGTCGGTTCGAAGTCCGGCCGAGGTGGCGCACGTCTTCTGGATGCCCCGCCACGCCCTCGACGTGACCCGGTCGGTCGAGCGGGCCACCTACGTCGGCGCTCGGACCGTGCCGGCCACGGTCCACGAGGGCCACGTCCTCTGGGGTTTCACACGCCGCGTGCTGCGCGACTTCTTCGGCTATCCGGTCGAAGAGGAGGCGGGGCCCCCGGTCTACGGGGTACGCCGTCCGTCCGAAACCGGAGTGTCGTCGCGCGATTCGTAGCCTTATATACGCAACCCAAGGTTCCGCGCCGAGGGAGTGCGGTGGTCCGCATCCGCATCGAGAACGTCGTGGCGTCGACGTCGCTCGGCGACGCGCTCGACCTCCAGTCGATCGCGCTCGGGTTGGACGGCGCGGAGTACGAGCCCGAACAGTTCCCGGGCCTCATCTACCGGTTGAAGCAACCCAAGACGGCGGTCCTGCTGTTCCGCTCGGGGAAGGTCGTCTGCACCGGGGCCAAGAGCATGCACGAGGTCGAGACGTCGGTCACGTCCGTCGCCCAGCAGATCAAGAAGGGCGGGGAGAAGGTCGACCTGCACCCCAAGATCGAGGTGCAGAACATCGTCGCCAGCTCGGACCTGGAGAGCGAGATCAACCTCAACGCCATCGCCGTCACTCTCGGACTGGATCGCGTCGAGTACGAGCCCGAGCAATTCCCCGGCCTGGTCTGCCGACTCGACTCTCCCAAGGTCGTCATCCTGTTGTTCGGGAGCGGTAAGCTGGTCTGCACGGGGGCCCGCCGACCGGCGGACATCGAGACGGCCGTCCAGAAAGTAGCGCAAGAACTCCGCGGCGCGGGCCTGTTGCCGTAGGAGCGCCCCGGTTGGTGCTGCCCGCCGACCTACCGATCGTCGACCACCACTGCCACCTGCATCCCAACGGCGAAGGCGTCGGAGCTGCCCGGCGGTTCGCTTCGGCCGGCGGGTCCCACCTGATGCTCGCCACGCAGAACTATACGGGGAGCACACCCGACACCCTGGACGCGTACCGCTCCCAGTTCCAGACGACGCTGGACCTCGCGACGACGATCCGGCGCGAGGTCGGTATCGAGGTGCGGTGCGTGATGGCGCCGTACCCTATCGACCTTATCCACGCGGCCCCGCGGTTGGGTCTCGAGTCCGCGGTCGACCTCCAGACGGCCGCCCTCGACCTGGCCGGGCGCTGGGTCGCGGAGGGACTGGCGGTCGCGCTCGGCGAGGTAGGCCTGCCCCACTTCCCGGTCGAGGCGTCGCTCCAGGCGGCGACCGAGCGGGTCTTCGACCACGCGCTCGGTGTCGCTCGGGACCGGGACTGTCCGGTGGTCGTCCACTCGGCGGACTTGGACGCGGCCGGGTACCGGGCCCTGGCCGAACGTGCCCGTCGGGCCGGCCTCGCGGCCGGACGCGTCGTCAAGCACTACGCGCGATCGGTCGTACCGGCGTCCGAGCGGGCGGAGATCCCGCCGTCCGTCCTCGCCCGCCGGGAACTGGTCAACGAGGTCCTGGCCACGCCCGGCCCGTGGTTCCTGGAGACGGATTTCCTCGACGATCCGGCGCGACCCGGCGCCGTGCTCGACCTGGCTACGGTCCCGCGCCGGGCGGCCGCGATCGCCGCGCGGGGCGCGGAGGACACCGAACGGTTATGGGTCCCGTTCGTCCGGTCGTTCGAGCAGGTGTACGGTTGGCGACCGGAACGACCCGTCCCGGGAGGCCCATGACGCCGCGCGGGAGGCGCCGGGGACAGCTCTGGGCTCTGGAGGGGATCGACGGAGCCGGAAAATCGACGTTGGCCCAAGCGCTGGGGGTCTCCTTGCGACGGCGAGGGATCCGAGTCGTGCTGCGTCGAGAACCGGCGGACCCCGAGCTGGGCCATCTCGCGCAGGTCGCGGCCGCCCGCGACCCGTGGACCGGCGCGGTCTACTTCACCCTCGACCGGTGGCGGGCACGGCCCGGGTTGATGGAGGACCTGCGTCGGGCGGACGTGGTGGTCACGGACCGGTCGTTCTACTCGACCCTCGCGTACCAGGGAAGCGCCCTATCGCGTGCGGCCGTCACCACGTTGGACGACCTCAGCCGCCGGGCGACGGTCCGGCCGGATCGGGTCGTTTGGCTCGACCTTCCTCCGGCCGAGGCGATCCGGCGGCTCGGAGCGCGGGCTCGGGTTCGGGGACCCCTCGAGCGACGCCGGACCCTGGTCCGCGTGGCGGGGAGCTATCGGAGACTGGCTCGTGCCGGCGGGTGGCTACGACTGGATGCACGCCGCCCGACGGACGAGCTCGCCGCCGCCACGCTCCGCGCCTTCCCTGTGAAGCCGCGCTCGGGCGGCGGTCGTCGCCCATCGCGAACCTGATATCGGGGACCCTCGTCCCGCCCGCCGTGCCGAACCCGGCCCGCATCCTGCTCAAGGAGGAAACGCTCGACCCCGCCTACCTTCCGCCCCGGCTGGTGCGACGGGAAACGGAGCTGCAACTCCTGACGAAGCGGTACCGGGAAGCGCTGGGCAAAGGGCTCGCGTACCATCTGCTCCTGACCGGCGGCGTCGGTAGTGGGAAGACCGCGCTCGCCAAACGGCTGGCCGCGGATCTGGAACGAACCGGCCGGGGGAGTGAACTGCCGGTGCGGTCGGCCTACGTGAACTGCTGGCGACGGGCGAGCGACCGAACGGTGATGCTCGACCTGCTGCGGTCGGTGGACGTCTCCCTACCCGACCGCGGGTACAGCCTCGCCGAGATGATCGACGTGTTCGAGCAGGGACTGCGGCGCCGGCCGCAGCACTTGGTGGTGATCCTGGACGAGGCGGCCGCTCTCGTCAAGCAGGAGACGAAGTTGGTCTACCTGCTCTCCCGCTCCCGCGAGGTGGCGCTGGGGTCGATCTCGCTGCTGCTCATCGCAGCCGAGGACCTGCTGCCCTACATGGATGCCCCGAGCCGTTCGAGCTTCGGGGTGACGCACCGGCTCTCGCTCGCTCCGTACGGTCGCGACGACCTGGTGGAGATCCTCAAGGCCCGGGCGGAACTCGCCCTGCGCCCGGGTAGTGTCGACCCGGAGACACTGGACCAGATCGCACGGATCGCCGCACCGAACGGTGACGCGCGATTCGCGCTCGAGATCCTGGCCGGGGCCGCCCACGCGGCGGAGGACGCCGGTTCGGACACGGTCCTCGCCGAGCATGTGCGGCGGGTCAAAGGGTCGCTCCTACCCACGCTCTCGGAGTCCCAGCTCGAGGACCTGTCGACGAACGAGCTCAGTGTCCTGCTCGCGCTCTCCCGGTCCCTCAAGGGACGGGGCGCCGCGGTCGCCAGTCAGCGACTGCGGGCGGCCCATTCCGCGTTGCTCGAGGAACTCGGAGGTCCCGCGATGAGCCGTACGACCTTCTGGCGCACCCTCAAGGAGCTGGAACGGGACGGACTCGTGACCCTCGAGGCCGCCGGGTCCGGCGAATCGAGCAAGGTCGCGATGGACGACCTGCCGGCGAGTTACCTGGCGACGCTCGTCGAGGAGCGCATCGGCCGTGCCCGCCCTCGTAAAGCCTAAAGGCGGTGGGGGGTCGAACGGGCGTGGCAATCGGCGAGGCCATGGCCGGCCCGGGTTCGGCCCGTTTGCCGGAGTGGATCCGGGTGCGTCCTCCGCGCGGACCGCTGTACCCGGAAGTACGGGGCCTCCTGGAGGGGCTCCGACTCGAGACCGTCTGCCGCGAAGCCCGCTGCCCGAACCTTCCCGAGTGCTGGTCGGCGGGCACCGCCACGTTGATGCTCCTCGGCACCGATTGCACCCGCCGCTGCTCGTTCTGCGCCGTCCACACGCACTGGCCTCGCGGGGTCGTGGACCGGACCGAACCCGAGCGCGTCGCTACGGCCGTCCGACAGTGGGGGCTCCGCTACGTAGTCCTGACCCAAGTCTGCCGGGACGACCTACCGGACGGCGGGGCCGCGCTGCTCCGGGAGACCGTGGAACGGATCCATGCGACCGCCCCCTCCACGAAGGTCGAGCTGCTGGCGGGTGACCTGGGTGGGTCGGAGTCGGCCGTCCGGGAGATCCTCCGCCACCCGCCGGAAGTGTTCGCCCACAACCTCGAGACCGTACGCTCGCTCTCGCACGAGGTCCGGGACCCTCGCGCCGGCTACGATCGCTCGCTCGAGGTGCTGGGCCGGGCGCGGGCCCTCGGCGGGCCCTCGCTGGTCACCAAGAGCTCGATCATGCTGGGACTCGGCGAAACCGACGCCGAGCTGCTCACCGCGCTCGACGACCTCCGGTCGGCGGACGTCGACCTGGTGACGTTCGGTCAGTACCTGGCGCCGGGTCCGCACCATCGCCCGGTCGCACGCTACATTCCCCCGTCGGAGTTCGAGGCGTGGAAGACCCGCGCACTCGACCGGGGCTTCTCGGCCGTCGAGTCCGGCCCGTTGGTCCGGAGTTCCTACCACGCCGAGGAGCTGTTCGACCGGGCGGCCGCCCGGCGGGAGGCCTGAGCCGTGGCGAAGAAGGCTCGGAAGAAGATGGAGGAGGACGCCACCGCGGCGTTCGAGTTCCCCGCCTTCGACGAGGCGGGCTTTCTCTGGAAGGAGAAGGAGATCTCCGTCGCCACCGGGTTCGCCGGTCTGTTCGCGGTCCTCCTGGGCGTCGTCTGCTGGGTCGCCTCGACGGTGGCCGGCATCTCCTGGGAGATCGTCTTTCCCGTCGGTATTCTCGGCGTCGTCGCGTCGGCGTACGGCATCCGCGAGATGCGGCCGAACTCGGACGCCTACACGATGGGCGACTGGGCGGGTCTCATCGCGCTCGAATTCTTCGGCTGGATGGCGCTCTGGTTCCTCTTGATCAACATCTCGCCGACCGGCCTGTAGGTCAGCGCGGCGGGAGCCAGGGGAGCCGTCGCCCGAGCAGTTCGCGCAGGGCCTCTCCAAGGGCGGGACTGTCGGTCTCGTGCGCCAGGGACCGGACCGTCGCCCGGTCCGGCGGGTTCGGCGTCAGGTCCCGGCCGAGGGAGAGCCGGGGGAGCGACGCGCGGACGACCGCCTCGACGTCCCTCAGCTCCTGCCGAGCGTCCACGCCCAGGCTGCCGTCGGGACGCACGTAGGGACCCTGCAGTGCGGGGGCGTCGACCGCCGACCATTTCTCGAGAAATTGCCCGACCCGGTCCAGGCCGGCGGGCGGCCCGCCCTGCACCCTCACCGCCGGGCGGTGAGGATGGGCCACCTCGAGGACCACGACCACACGTCCGCCCTCCGCGGCGGAGGCGCTGCCGAGGACCTCGAACCCGGTGCGGCCCACCTCCTCGGCGACCGCCCGCTCCGCTTTGCGAACCTGCGGATACAGCGTGTCGTCCACGAGTTCCGGTCGGGGTAGGCCAAGGACGGTCACGTGGGTTCCCCGTTCGTGGGCCAGCGCGAGCGCCGCGTCCCGCGGGAGCGGAGGGACGGGCCGGCGTTCGAACCACGCCTCCGCGGGCCGGTCGAGGTAGGCGCCCGCGGCGACGATCAACAGCGCCAGATTTCGGCGGGAGAGTGCGCTCGCCACGTTGCGATGCGGGTCGACCGGGTCCGCGAGGATCAGGGCGACTTCGGCGGGCAGCCGGGGCGGGTCCCGGCTCGCCTCCTCGATGCGGACGGGGATGCGCCACTCCCGTGCGGCGGTGAGCAGCCCGCGAAGGGACCCGAACTTGAGAACGAGCAACTCGACCAGGTACCCCGAGACACCCTCGGTCCGAGCCTCCGAACCGTAGACGCCGAGGGACCGGAAGAATTGCTTGACCAGTCGGACCTGCCCGACGATCTCGGGGGACTCCCGAGCCGCGAGGTACTCCTGGTGGAACGGGGTCCGGTCGACGGGCGACAGCGGCCGGGACGGATCCGTCACGGCGTAGCCGGGGACCGCATCGACCGCGAAGCCCTCGAACCGTCCCCGGAGGTATGGGTGCTCCGCGTACCGGGTTTCCGGCTCGGTCAGCACCGCGCGGCCCAGCGCCAGACCTTCCTCCCGGAGCCGGTCCCGGCTCAGGTCCGGAGGGAAGAGCAGGAACAGGTCGACGTCCAGGCGGTCCGCCAAGTACGTCCCTCGGGCCGCGCTGCCGGCGACCAGCGCACGGACCAGGGGGCTTCCGCGCTCCCGGGCGGCCGAGACCACCCGTTCGACCAGCGCCGTTCGGACCTTCTCGACCCGGGCGACCGTCTCGGCCGAGGGGGTGATCCGGGCGACGACGGCCGCCTCGACGCGGTCGGCCTCCGGGTCGGGCGCCCCGGCACGACGTGGCCCGGTCATGGGCGACCGAGCCCACTGTGGGGGAAGAACCTTCGGCTGCAGGTCCGCCCACGGACGGGAGGGGTTAACGGCCCCGGCGGACTAGAAGGCCGGAGCGGCACCATGGCGCATCCGGCGGTCCTCTTCCGGCCGTTGGCCGGCGGCAAGGTCCAGTGCACGGCCTGCGCTCGGTACTGCACGGTACCACCGGGTTCCCACGGATTCTGCTACGTTCGGAAGAACGTGGACGGCCGACTGGAACTGCTCTCGTATGGCCTCGCCGCGGCGACGCAAGTCGATCCCGTCGAGAAGAAGCCGCTCTCCCATTTTCACCCGGGGACACGGGTCTTCTCCATCGGGACCGTCGGGTGCAACTGGCGCTGCCTCTACTGCCAGAACGCCGAGATCTCCCAGGAGACCGAGGTCGTGGGGCGGCCGCTGAGTCCCGCCGCCGCCGTCGCCCGAGCGCAGAGCTACGGCTGCTCGGGGGTGACGTTCACCTACAACGAGCCGACGATCTTCATCGAGTATGCTCTCGACGTCATGCGGGAGGCCCGCGCGGCCGGCCTGTTCGCGAACTTCGTGACCAATGGTTACATGACGCCGGAGGCGACCGAACTGCTCGGACCGAACCTGGACGCGATCAGCGTCGATTTCAAGGGCAGCGGGGAAGCTGGCTTCCTGCGCAAGTACGTGGCGGCAAAGGGCCCCGAGCCGATCTGGTCGACCATGGCGGACCTGCACCGGAGGGGCGTCCACGTGGAGGTGACCGACCTCATCGTTCCCGAAGTGGGCGAGTCGGTCGAGGCGACGCGGGAACTCGCTCGTCGCGTCCGGGACGACCTGGGCCCGTCGACCCCGTTCCACCTGCTCCGGTTCCACCCGGACTACAAGATGATGCAGTTTCCCGAGACCCCCATCCCCACGCTGGAAAAGCTCCACGCGGTGGCGAAGGGCGAGGGCCTCGAGTACGTCTACCTCGGCAATGCGTGGGGGCACCCGCTCGAGCACACGTACTGTCCTCAGTGCGGGGCGGTGGCGGTCGCGCGGTTCGGGTTCACGATCCGTTCATGGAACTTGGATGCGAAGAACCGGTGCCGCGCCTGCGGCCACGCGATCCCGATCGTGGGGCGCCCCCCGCGGGGCTACGTGCCGACCTTCGCGACGCCCGTTGCGTAGGGCCCCGGGGCCGCGGGGGGAGGGGCCACTGGACCGCCTCCACGACCAAGTGCAGGGGGATCTCGAGCATCAGAGGTCCCTGGGGGCTCTTGCGGACCGCTTCCGGCCCGGGACGCGGCTCGACCAGGCGCGTGACCACGAGTCCCGCGGCCCGAAGGTACTCCATGTACCGTTCGAGGGGGCGATGGTACGAACGCGTGCTCCGAACCGTGGTGGGCGATACGCGCCAAGGAACGTCGAATTCGTGTTCGGTCCGGTAGCCGGTGACCTTCCGGTAGACCGTCGTGACGTTCAGGATGTGCTCGACCTCCCAGGCCGACCGCATGTCGACGTCGAAGCACGGATGACTGACCGAGAAGACGAATCGACCCCCGGGGGCCAGGACCCGGCCCACTTCCCGGATCGTGCCGGCGGCGTCGGCGATGTCCATCAAGGACATGTGCGCTACGGCGACGTCGACGGAACCGGTCGCGACGCCGACCAAGTGCGCCGCGTCCGACCGGAGGAATCGTGCGCCGGTGCGACGTCGCGCCTCACGTCGCCGCGCGAACCGGAGGGAAGCTCCCGACGCATCGACACCGAGGGCCGAGGCCGCGCCCGCGCGAGCCCACCGCCGGGTCAGGTAGCCGTTGCCGCAGCCGAGGTCGAGGAGGCGCAGCCCACGGACGTGGCCGACCAGCCGAAGCAGCGGCGGGTCGATGATCGAGCGATGCCAGAGGTCCCCGCGCTCCCCCATGCGGCGGTCCCGCCACGCCGCGAGTTCGTCCCAGCCCTCCTGCGACATCCCGATGCCGGTCGGCACCCGCGTCCCTATTAACAGCGCCGACGCTCGAGGGGCTCCGAGCGGCCGCGCGCACGCAGCGGGCCGGCCCCCGAGAGGTCATGTCGAACCGTTCGCCGACCGACGAGCCGGGGGCGCCGAATCCGAACGCGGCGGAGCGCCGATGGTTCCGGCTCGTGGCGCTGCTGGTCGTACTGTACGCTGCGCTCGATGTGGTAGCGCAGTTGCTCCCGCCGCACTACAGCGCGATCACCCAAGCCGAGAGCGACCTGGCGGTCGGTCCGTATGGCTGGGTGATGACCGTCAACTTCGTTGTCCGCGGGGTGCTCTCCACCCTGTTTCTGCTCGCCCTGTGGCGCGTGGCGCGCTCTACGGCCGAGGGTCGGGCCGCGGTGCGCGCGGGGACCGCCTTTCTGGGGATCTGGGCGGTGGGGGCGTTCCTGCTGGCGGCGTTCCCGACGGACGTCCCCAGCACTCCGATCTCCTGGCATGGGGCGATCCACCTCGTGGTGGCGCTGCTCGCCTTCTTCGGCGGAGCGGTCGGCGTTTTCGCGTTGGCCGACCACTTTGAGGCGCTCCCTTCGTTGAGGGCCGCGAAGGAGTGGGCGTTCCCTCTGGCGATCGTGGTGGTCGTGCTGTTCGTGGTCGAACTGGGGGCCGGATTCGCCGTGCCCCACCTGGCGGCGCGGGTCGGGGGGTTGACCGAGCGCCTGTTCCTTGGTTCCGTCCTTCTGTGGATACTGCTCGTTTCGGTGTATCTGGGCTTCGCCCCGGCCCGCCCGAGCCCGGCCGCGACCGTCTCCTGAGCGGCCGGCGGGCACCGCCGTTTTTACCCCAACGGTGCTGGGGGCGCCCGAGTACCGAGTCGAGGCGCGCGGGGGGACCCCGGAGGCGCCGAGGCCGCTTCGGCGACCTCGCGTCCGCCCCTCCCTTCGACCGCCCGGCTCCCCTCGCACACGATGAGCGACCTGGATACGACCTGCGTCAACATGCTTCGATTCCTCGCCGTCGACTCCGTTGAGAAGGCCAAGTCCGGGCATCCGGGGCTCCCACTCGGCGCCGCGCCGATGGCCTACGTCCTCTGGGACCGGTTCCTTCGCCACAATCCGACGGACCCGGGCTGGCCGAATCGGGACCGATTCGTCCTGTCCGCCGGTCACGGCTCCGCTCTCCTCTACGCGCTGCTCCACGCCACGGGCTACGACCTACCTCTGGAGCAACTGCAGCAGTTTCGCCAGTGGGGGAGCCGCACGCCCGGCCATCCCGAGCACGGTCTGACGCCGGGCGTCGAGGCGACGACCGGGCCCCTCGGCCAGGGGTTCGCGATGGGGGTCGGCATGGCCATCGCGGAACGGCACCTGGCCTCGCTCTTCAACCGCGACGGATTCCCCGTCGTCGACCACCGGACGTTCGGCATCGTCTCGGACGGGGACCTCATGGAGGGAATCTCGGGCGAGGCCGCTTCGCTCGCCGGGACGCTCGGGTTGGGGAAGCTCGTCTACCTCTACGACGACAACCACGTGTCGCTCGAGGGCCCTACGTCGTGGGCGTTCACGGAGAGCGTGCCCGATCGGTTCTCCGCGTACGGTTGGCAGGTCTCCCGCGTGGCCGACGGGAACGACCTGGGAGCCATCGACGCGGCGATCCGTGCCGCCGAGGCCGACACGGCCCGGCCGTCCCTCATCTCGGTGCGCACCCACCTGGGATACGGAAGTCCGGTGCAGGACACGCGCGAGGCCCATGGTGAGCCGCTCGGCCCGGCCAACCTGAAGGCCACCAAGGAGCGTCTCGGGTGGCCGCTCGAGCCGACCTTCCTAGAGCCACCGGAGGCGCTGGGTCACCTCCGGGCGGCGCGGGACCGTGGGGCGCGGTGGCACTCCGACTGGTCGGCGCTGGTGGGCCGGTACGCGACCGCCTACCCCGCCCTGGCTCAGCAGTGGACCGCGATGCAGCAGGGGCAACTGCCCGACGGGTGGGCCGCGAACCTCCCGACGTATTCGGCCGGTGTCGGCCCGATCGCCACCCGGGATGCGTCGCAGAAGTTCTTGGACGCCGTCGGTCCGAAGGTGCCGGCGCTGATCGGCGGGGCGGCGGACCTCTCGCCGTCGACAAAGACGTTGCTCAACGGTGCACCGGACTTTTCGGCCCAGGACTCGGCCGGCCGGAACTTCCACTTCGGGGTACGCGAACACGGCATGGTCGGCATCCTCAACGGGATCGCCTTGCACGGCGGCCTCATACCGTACGGAGGGACGTTCCTCACCTTCTCCGATTATGCGCGCGGGTCGATCCGGCTGGCCGCGCTGCAAAGGACGCACACGATCCTCGTCTTCACGCACGACAGCATCGGCATGGGGGAAGATGGCCCTACGCATCAACCGGTCGAGCAACTTCTGGGGCTGAGGTCCGTCCCGGGACTCACGGTCCTCCGCCCGGCCGACGCGAACGAAACGACGGCGGCCTGGAAGATCGCCCTCGAACGGAAAGGTCCCACGGCGCTGGTCTTCACCCGTCAGAAGATCCCCGTCCTCGATCCGGGACTCTACCCCATCGCGGACGGGGTACCGCACGGAGGCTACGTACTGGCGGAGGCGAGCGGAGCCCCGCCGACACTGGTGCTGATCGCCACCGGTTCGGAGGTTTCCCTGGCGCTGGACGCACGAGTCCAGCTGGAGAAGACGGGCGTTCCGACCCGGGTCGTCTCGCTCCCCTCCTGGGAGCTGTTCGACGAGCAGAGCCCCGAGTACCGGTCGTCGGTCCTCCCCCACGGACTGCCTAAGGTCTCCATCGAAGCCGGCCGTACCCTCGGATGGTCCCGGTACGTGGGGTCGGACGGCGCCTCGATCGGTGTGGACCGGTTCGGGGCCTCCGCGCCCGGTGCGATCGTCCTGCGGGAATTCGGATTCACCGTCGACCACGTCGTGGACGTCGCCCGTCGTCTGGTCTCGGCCGCACCGGGGGGGACCCGACCATGAGCCGGCTCGGCGAGCTCGTCGCGGCGGGCCAGTCGCCCTGGCTCGACTACATTCGACGGAGCCTGTTGACCAGCGGCGACCTTCAGCGCATGGTCGAGGTCGACGGAATCACCGGGGCGACGACCAACCCGACGATCTTCGACAAGGCGATCGCCGGCAGCTCCGACTACGACGACCAACTCCGCGGCCTGCTGGGCCGGGACCCGACGCTCACCTCGAGCGAGCTGTTCGAGCGATTGGCGGTGGAGGATGTCACCCGGGCCGCGGATGTCTTCCGACCCGTATTCGACCGCACCGCCGGAGCCGATGGGTACGTGAGCATCGAAGTCTCGCCGCGTCTGGCTCACGATACCGCGGGCACCGTCGCCGAGGCCCGACGCCTGTGGGCCGCGGTCGACCGGCCGAACGTTCTCATCAAGGTGCCGGCGACCCCGGAGGGCGTCCCAGCGGTCGAGCAGCTGCTCGCTTCCGGCGTGAACGTCAACATCACGCTCATGTTCTCCCAGGACCACTACGAGGCGGTTGCGCAGGCGTACCTGCGCGCGCTCGCCCGGACACCGGTCCCGGCCCGGCTCGCCTCCGTCGCCTCCGTCTTCGTGAGCCGGATCGACTCCGCGGTCGACCCGTTGCTCGACAAACTGGGGACCGCCGACGCGAAGGCGTTGCGGGGACAGGTCGCCGTCGCCAACGGGCGGGTCATCTACGCGCGGTATCGGGAGTTGTTCCATGGCCTCACGTTCGCTGCGTGGAGTGGCCGCGGGGCCCGGCCGCAACGGGTGCTCTGGGCCAGCACGAGCACCAAGGACCCGTCGTTCCCGGACACGAAGTACGTCGAGGAACTGGTCGGCCCCGAGACGGTCGACACGATCCCTCCGGCGACCGTGACCGCGTTCGAGGACCACGGCGTGGTGCACCCGGGGGCTCTCGTGCAGGGCGTGGACGAGGCCCGGTCCCGCCTGGACCGGTTGCATCAATTGGGCATCGACCTGCATCGCGTCACCGAGGACCTGCAGACCGAGGGAGTCGCGTCGTTCGCGGCGTCGTACGACCACCTCCTCGCGTCCTTGGAGTCCAAACGGGCGCAGCTGCTCGCCGAGGCGACCGACCCCCAGCAACTCGCCCTCGGTTCGACGGCCGGGCCCGTGACGGACCGGATCGCACGGTGGCAGACCGAGCGGGCGGGGTCGCGCGTATGGGCGAAGGATGCGAGTCTGTGGCCCGCGGCGCCGGCCTCCGACGTCCGTGACCGCCTGGGTTGGTTGCAGTTGCCCGAGCTCATGCACCACGAGCTCGAGGAGCTCAACGCGTTCGCGGAGCAGGCGCGGGCCGAGGGGATCCGCCACATCGTGGTCCTCGGGATGGGCGGCTCCAGCCTCGCCCCCGATGTGTTCGCCCGGATGCATGTGGCGGCGCCGGGCTATCCGGAGCTGCTCGTGCTCGACTCGACCCACCCGGACGCGGTGACCGCCCTGGCCCACCGCATCGACCTTCGGCGCTCCCTCTTCCTCGTCTCCAGCAAGTCCGGGACCACGATCGAACCGCTCTCTTTCTTCCACTACTTCTGGGACGCTCTCGCGACGCTCGGTCTTCCGCCGGACCAGCACTTCGTAGCGATCACGGACCCGGGCACGCCGCTGGTTCAGCTCGCGACGGACCGGGGGTTCCGCGAGACATTCCTGGCCCTGCCGACCGTCGGGGGTCGGTACTCGGCCCTCACGCATTTTGGATTGGTCCCCGCGGCGCTCGCCGGGGTGGACATCCGGACCGTGCTCGACCGGGCCCGGACGATGGCACTCCGCTGCGGCCCGGAAGTGTCGGCGCCCGAGAATCCGGCCGTCGTCCTGGCGGCGGTGCTCGGCGAACTGGCGGTCCACGGACGCGACAAGGTGACGTTCTACGCCTCGCCCGGCTTCGCGCCGTTCCCGGACTGGGTCGAGCAGCTCATCGCCGAGTCGACCGGCAAGATCGGCAAGGGGATCGTGCCCGTCGTCGACGAGCCGATGCTGCCTCCGGAGTTCTACGGCTCCGACCGTCTCTTCGTGGAGGTGGAGGCGGACGGGTCACCCGACCCGCTCGTCGCGGCCCATACCGCGCGCCTTGAGGCGAGCGGACAGCCCGTCGTCCGGCTCAGCGTCCCGGACCGTCGGGACCTAGGCGAGGAGTTCTTCCGATGGGAATTTGCCGTTGCGCTCGCCGGTTCCGTGGTCGGTATCGACCCGTTCGACCAGCCGGACGTCGAGTTCGCCAAGGAGTTGGCCCGCACGGCGATGGCGGCCCCTCCCGGTACGTCGGCGGACGCCGGTGTGGTCACGCACCGGGTCGCTGAGCTCACCGGTCTTCGGACCGCTCTTACCGCTTGGCGGGGTTCGTGCCGGCCCGGCGATTACGTCGCGTTGCAGGCGTACCTCGCTCCGACTCCGGAGATTCGTTCGGCGCTCGACGCCCTGCGGACCAAGATCCTGCGCCAACTGCGCGTCGCCACGACCTTGGGGTTCGGACCGCGGTTCCTGCACTCCACGGGGCAACTCCACAAGGGCGGTCCGCCCACCGGACTGTTCCTTCAGATCGTCGACACCCCCCGGCACGACGTGCCGGTGCCGGACACCGACTACACGTTCGGCCAGTTGATCCGGGCCCAGGCGATCGGCGACTACCGGGCGCTGACCCAACGGGGTCGCCGCGTCCTGCGGGTCGACCTGGCGGAGGACGTCACCGGGGGTCTCGCCCGCCTCACCGAGGCGCTGGATGGCTGAGGTCTCGCTCCTCCTGTGGGACGTCGGTGGCGTGTTGCTGTCGAATGGGTGGGACCACGCCGGACGGACGGCCGCCGCGGAGCGGTTCGGGCTGGACCCGGCCGACCTGGAACGCCGACATGAGGCGGTCGCCGAAGCGTTCGAGACGGGGGCGCTCACGCTGCCGGAGTACCTCGCCACGACCATCTTCTACACGCCGCGCCCGTTCACCCCCGACCAGGTCCGGACGTTCATCTGGGGGCTCTCCCGCCCGAACGAGCCCGCGATCGAGACCGCGCGCCGGCTACGGGCCGACGTTCGGTTCACGCAGGTCGCCCTCAACAACGAATCCCGGGAGCTGAACGAATACCGGATCCACACGTTCCGCCTGCGCACCGTATTCCACGCGTTCCTCTCCTCCTGTTACACCGGTCGCCGCAAGCCCGACCCGTCGGCGTACCGGTATGCCCTCCAGGTCACCCAGCGGGCGCCCGACGAGGCGCTCTTCCTCGACGATCGGCGCGAGAACGTCGACGCCGCCGCGCAGTTGGGGCTGCGCACCCTCTGGGTGCGGGACCCCGCCCGCGTGGGGGAGGAGCTGGCCCGCGCCGGAGTGGCGGCTCAGTGAGAGGTGGTCAACGATGGACGTAGGAATGGTCGGTCTCGGAAAGATGGGCGGCAACATGACGGTCCGTTTGGTCCGCGGGGGGCACCGGGTCGTCGGCTTTGCTCGCACCCCCAGCGTCGTGCAGGCGGTCGTGGACCAGGGCGCCGTCGGGGCGAGCTCGCTCGAGGACCTGGTCCGCCAGCTGTCCCCGCCCCGGGTCGTGTGGCTGATGATCCCGTCCAGCGATCCCGTCGACCAGACGCTAGCCCAGCTCCGGCCGCTCCTCGCGCCCGGTGACCTCGTCGTGGACGGCGGCAACTCGTACTACAAGGACACGCTGCGTCGCGCGGCGCAGGTCACGGGCTGGGGGTTCCGGTACGTCGACGTCGGCACGAGCGGAGGGATCTGGGGTCTGGCCGAGGGGTACTCGATGATGGTGGGAGGCGACGACGCGGACGTCGCCCGGATCCGACCGCTCCTGGAAGCGCTCGCCCCCGGACCCCAGCAGGGGTGGGGCCACATGGGGCCGGTCGGCTCCGGCCACTTCGTCAAGATGGTGCACAACGGGATCGAGTACGGTCTCATGCAGGCGTACGCCGAAGGGTTCGCGGTCCTCCAGGCCAAGGACGAGTTCCACCTGGACCTCCACCAGATCGCCGAGGTCTGGCGGTACGGGAGCGTCATCCGCTCCTGGCTGCTCGAGCTCACCGAGGACGCGCTCAAGGAGAATCCCACGCTCCGGGGCGTCTCGCCATGGGTCGTCGACTCCGGGGAGGGACGGTGGACGGTCGCCGAGGCGATCGACCTCAACATTCCGGCGCCGGTCATCACCCTCGCGTTGCAGCAGCGTCTGCGCTCGCGCGAGGCCGACCCGTTCACGGAGAAGCTGCTCGCGATGATGCGCAACAAGTTCGGCGGACACGCCGTCAAACCGGAGCCCTGACGATGCCCAGCGCCCCGGCCGCCGCCCCGCACGTCTTCGTCGTCTTCGGGGCGACCGGGGACCTGATGCAACGCAAGCTGCTGCCAGCGCTCTACGCACTGCATACCGAAGGACGTCTTCCCCCGGGCACGGCGATCGTCGGGGTGGCTCGCCACGCGATGGACGATGCCACGTTCCGGTCGAGCTGCGTGCGCTCGCTGACCGCCGACCCCTCGACGAAAGAGTACGACGCCCGCGCGTTCGCCGAGTCCGTGCTGAGTTACTTCCCGCTCACCGGGGCGGCCGGCCAGGACTACCCCGCGCTCGGGCAGCGGGTCGCCGGACTGGAACAGCAGCGTGGACTGCCCGGGAACCGGATCTTCTATCTCGCCCTCCCGTTGGAAGCGTTCCCGCCGACCCTGCAGGGGCTCGGGGAAGCGGGACTCGCGAAGGCGCCGGGATGGGTCCGGGTCGTCATCGAGAAGCCGTTCGGCCGCGACTTCGCCTCGGCCGAGGCGCTCAACGCGCTCGCGCACCGCTACTTTGACGAGTCGCAGATCTACCGGATCGACCACTATCTCGGGAAGGAGACCGTCCAGAACCTGCTGGTGTTCCGGCTCGCCAACGCGTTCCTGGAGTCCGACTGGAACCGGGACCGCATCGAGCACGTCGAGGTGACCGTCGCCGAGAGCCTGGGCGTCGAGGGACGGGCCGGCTACTACGAAACCTCCGGCGCGCTGCGCGACATGATCCAGAACCACGTGACGCAGGTCCTCGCGCTCGTGGCCATGGAGCCGCCGGCCCGGCGGAACGAGAGCGACATCCGAGACGAGAAAGTGAAGGTGCTCCGGAGCGCCCGACGGATCCAGCCGGAGGACGTCGTGCGCGGGCAGTACACTCCGGGTACGGTCGCCGGCGCGGCCGTCCCCGGCTATCGCGAGGAGCCGGGGGTTCCGGCCGATTCAACCACGGAGACGTACATCGCGCTCCGGCTGTTCCTCGACAACTGGCGCTGGCAGGGGGTCCCGTTCTTCGTCCGGACCGGCAAGCGCCTGCCCGAGAAATCGAGCCGCGTGGTCGTGACGTTCCGGGCGCCCCCGGTGTCGTTCTTCCAGTCCGAGCGGGACTACGACCTGAACCCGGACCGGGTGACGATCCTCCTCCAGCCCGAGGAAGGGTTCGAGATCGCCTTCGAGGTGAAAGTGCCCGGGCGCGAGCTCCGGGTGCAGACGCACCGGATGAAGTTCCACTACTCGGACGTGTTCGGCCCGCTGCCCGACGGCTACGAGACGCTGGTCGAGGACGTCATGCTCGGCGACCCGAGCCTGTTCGTGCGGGCGGACGAGGTCGAGGAGTCCTGGCGTCTGTACACGCCGATTCTCGAGAACCCGCCGCCGATCGTCTTCTACGCGGCGGGCACCGCCGGACCGGCCGAGGCGGACCGGCTCGCCGAGTCCGGAGGCCACCGGTGGAGCACCGACTGACGGTCGTCCGTCGCATCTTCCCGGACCTGGAAGCCGCGAGCCGTGCGGCGGCGGACCGGGTCCGCGCGCGGGCCCGCGCGGCCGTGGCGGACCACGGTCGGTTCGACTGGGTTCTGGCGGGCGGGCACACCCCAGCGAACCTGTACCGCCGCCTGGCCTCCGACCGGCCGGGCCGGTTCCCCTGGCGGGCGACCTGGGTCTACTTCGGCGACGAGCGCGCGGTCGGCCCCCGGTCCACCGAGAGCAACTACGCGATGGCGCGGGACCAGTTTCTCGCGGCCGTCCCGATCCCTCGGAGCCACATCCTCCGCATTCCGGGCGAGGTGCGACCGCTGGACGCCGCCGCCCGACAGTACGAGCGCGCCGTGGACCTCGCCGCCGGCGGCCGGACCTCTCCGAGGTTCGACCTGGTGCTGCTCGGGATGGGCCCCGACGGCCACACCGCGTCGCTGTTCCCCGGGGCGCCGGCCCTGAACGAGCGGCGCCGGCGGGTGCTCGGGGTCGCCCGCGCCGGCCAGCCTCCGTACGTCCCGAGGATCACCCTGACCCTGCCGGCGCTCGCCGACTCGTCCGAAGTGCTCTTCCTCGTGGCCGGCGAGGACAAGGCCGCGGCGTACGCCGAGGTCGTGCGCTCGTATCCCCGAGGAACTCGCGCCCGCCCCGCGAGTCTCGTCCGGTCCGCAGGAACGGTGCGCTGGTTCGTCGACCGGGCCGCCGCCCGGCGGCCCCGGGCGGCCTAGCGCCGACGTAGCCGGGGCCGACCCGGCCGGCGCTGGGGGGCGGTGACGGACGGCGGGGCCGTTTCCACGTGCGGCGGCGTGGCCGGGTACCCCGGCCAGCCGGTGCCCCCCCAGAGGCGGACTCCGCCCACGATCGCCTCGCGGTTGTCGCCCCGACGGACGCCGGGCAGCAGATGGGTGAGCTTCCGGACGTTCCCGCCGCCCAGTACGACCTCGTCGGGGACCAGTCCGGCTTCGAGGATCTGTACGACCCGGTAGACCTCCCGTTCCCACTTCTTCCGGCCGACCTTGCGGAGGAACGCTTCCCCCGTGTACTCCTCGAACGTCCGGCCCTTCTTGTACGGCATGTGGGCGAGCTCCATCGGCTGAAGACGTCCCTCGACGATCATCGCCGAGCCGAGCCCGGTGCCGAGACCGAGGAAGAGCATGTGTCCGCCCCGGTAACTGCCGAGAGCCTGCATCGCGGCGTCGTTGACGACGCGGACGGGCCGGCCGAACGCGCCGTCAAAGTCGAAGCCGAGCCAGCCGGCGCCCAAGTTGTGCGGCTCGCGCGCGATCCGACCCTGGACGACCAACCCGGGATACCCCATGGCGACCTTGTCGTACGTCTCCCCGTGCAACAGCCGGGCGAGACCCTTCACCATGCGGGCGGGCGTGAGGTCGGCGCCGGACGTCAGTTTGTGTTCCTTGGGACTGTCGGAGAACGCCGCCTTGACGTGGGAGCCTCCGATGTCGAGGACCAGAATCCGACCGGGGCCGTCCGTTCGAGGAGGCATCGGGGCCTTCACCCGCCCCGGCGGTTAAGCCTCGCCCCGCGGGAGGGCCCGGTCGAAACCCGACGACGTTCCGGTCGATCGAAACGGTACCGAAGGAACAACATCCGCCGACCGACGCGCGCTTCGATGAGGCGCCCCCACCGCGGGTGATCGGGTGCGAACTCGACTCCGGCGCTCAGCCCGAGGCGCGGGCGCCGGCCTCGACCGGCCACCTGGGGGCTGATCGTCAGGAACAGCTCGTCGACGCCCGACGCGTCCAGGAAAGTACCGAACAGATGGGGTCCCCCCTCCAGCAACACCCGGGCCCGGGGAACCTTTCGGGCGATCGCCCCGAGGATTTCACCCGCGGAGATCGGGCTTCTCGTACGCGCGACGTGGAGATGGACCCAAGGTCGGGTCTTGGCCCACCGGAGCCGACGCGCGCCGGCAGGGGTGGTGACCACGAGTACCTCCACCTCTCCCGAACGAAACATCGGCCGGCGAGAAGGGAGCGACCCGGTGCCGGACACCACGACGATCCACGGTTGGGGGGAACGCCCGGTGGCCCGTCGGAACGAGGCGACGGTGGGACGCGCCTCCGGCCACAGATGCTCCGCGGTCCACGTGTGCCGTGGGACGGACCGGACCGTGCCGGCGCCCACGACCACGACATCCGACAGCGCTCGCAGGACCGCCATGCGCTGCCGGTCCTCCGGGTCGAACCCGGTGATCTCCCCACCACGGGTGGGTCCGCGGCCGCCGAGCGCCACGACCCCATCGACGCTACTCGCGAAGTTGGCCACGACCCGGGTTCGCCTGCCGGGTCCTCCCCAGGGGTCGGCTCCGAGCACGCCTCTCCACGCTCGGGGCAACGGCGGAGACCGAATTCGGCCCACCTGGCGCGGCGCCTTCACGACGGTCGATACGCCCGCGAGATTATCAGACCGGGGCCCCGGATCCCTGCGATCTCACGGTCGCGTCCGCCTCCGAAGGGGACCGGCCGCATCCCGTCCCGGCGCGCGACGGATTCGGCGTTTCAGAGGCTTTTGGGGGCCAGCTCCAGTACCGGGTCCGACGTCGGCGTGACCGGAGCCGTGGGTACGACCCGACCCCGGAGCGCCAGGGCCGACACAAAGGCGGCCACCACCAGGATCCCCGCCGCCAGGAACACGCTGGCGTACGACCCCGCCAGGGCATCTTGTACCGCGGAGACGGTCGTGGCACCGGCGCTCAACTGGTTGAATCGATCGACCTGATAGATCGTGAGGAGGGAGATACCGACGGCGCCCCCCAGGCTCTGGAAGAAGCGGGTGAGGCCGACGGCCGCGCCGACTTCCGCGGGGTCGGCCTCGTTCTGCACCGCGACGGTCGCGCCCGCCAAGGCGAGGCCCAGGCCGAACCCGACCGGAATCAGCGGCAGTACCAGTCCACCGACGGGGAGGAAGCCGAAGGCGAGCCGCCAAAGGGGCGTCGACGCGGTCACGCCCCCGAGGAACAGCGCGGCGACGCCCGACACGAGCAACCCGGGCGCCACCATCGCCCGGTAGGAGACCCGGTCGAGGATCGGCCCGGAGGCGGCGGCTCCGATGACCATCGGGAGGGCGAAGAAGTAGATGACGTCGCGAATCTCGGCCGCCGAGCCGTGCAGGACCAGGCCGACATAGAGCGAGAGGAACGTGAGGGAGCCACTGAACACGACCCCCAGGAACAGCATGATCGCGCTCGATGAGCCGATGACCCGTTGACCCAGCATGCGGACCGGAACCAGCGGCTGGGGGTGTCGGAGCTCCCAGAGCAGGAAGGCGCCCGCGAGCAGCGCGGCAGCACCGAGCAACCCCAGGGTCGCGGGGTCGCTCCACGACCAACTGCCCTCGGAAACCTGGACGAGCGGTAGCATCAGCGCCGCGACCCATGACGCCAGGAGCGCAGCGCCCGGCACGTCGAAGGAGCCCCGGGTGTTCGACCGCAGGGGCTCGACGACCAGCCAGAGGATGAGGAAGGCGAATACGCCGAAGGGCAGGTTGATGTAGAACACCCATCGCCAGGTCGTGATCGAGACGATGTAACTCCCAACCAACGGGCCCGCGACGATCGCAATCCCCGCGGCGCCGGTCAGGGCCCCGATGACCTTCGCTCGCGACTCCGGCGGATACAGTACCGCGACCATCGCGATCGCGACCGGGAAGATGCCGCCCCCGCCGAACCCCTGCAGGCTCCGGAAGGCGATCAGTTCCCCGAGGTTCTGACTCAGACCGGCCAGCGCGGAGCCGGCGATGAAGACCGCGAGACCCACCAGGAAGACGTTCCGGCGACTGGAGATGTCCGATAGGCGAGCGAAGATCGGGATCGCCAGCGTCGAGGCGATCAGGTAGCCACTCACGACAAACGGCGCTCCGTTGACCTGGTGCAGATCGCCGGCGATGGTCGGCAGCACGGTGGAGACCACCAGCCCGTCCATCGCGCCCATCAGGATGGCCAGGAACACGCCGACGAGGAGAAGGAGACTGGCCACGGGAGCGAGCCCCGGCGTGCGACCGGAGGCCGGGGGTTGATCGACGTTCGATGTCACCATGCGACGCGTGCCTCAGGAATAACTGACTCATAGTCAGTATAAAATCCTTAAGTCATTTAATCAGCGACAAGAAAGAGATTATACTCGGAAGTACGCTCGCACCGGACGTCCGCGGAAGGGCGGGCGAGGTCGCGCGTGCCACGAGTGGTTCCCGAATACAAGGAACAGGCCCGAAAGCGGATCGTCGACGCCGCCGCCGAGGTCATCCGTCGGAAAGGGCTCACCGCGGGGACGATGGACGAGGTCGCCCGCGCCATCGGTGTGAGCAAGGGGGCGCTGTACCTCTATTTTCCCTCGAAAGCCCGTCTTCTCGAGGCGGTCCAGACCCGGTTCCGAGCCCAGTACCTCGAAGTCCTCGAGGAGCGACTCGCCCACGGCGACGTGGCGGAGGGGATCGTGGGGTCGGTCGACGGCATCCTCTCCGGCGAATTCGACCCCACGCTGTTCCATCAACTCGTTACCAGCTCGGGCACCGACCCGCAAGTGCGGGACGCCCTCCAGTCGGACGCCCGTGCCGACCGGGAGGCTCTGCGGGGCGTCTTGAAGCGGCTCGAGTCCTCCGGTCGGATTCCTCGGATGAAGGACCCCGAGACCACCGCGGATGCCGTCCTCCTGCTCCTCTACGGGACCTTCGCCGCGGCGGCCCTGCGGGGGGACCCGAAAGAAACGCGAGCCCAACTCACGCGTGCGATTCGCCTGGTGATCGGGACCCCGCCCCGCTCGTCTCGCCGAGGTTGACGACTCGGACGGCCACGCCGCCGACGAACTCCGCGTCCCGAGGCGGCGGCGTGCCGGGGCCAGGATTCGAACCTGGGTACTCCTGCGAGAGCAGATCTTGAGTCTGCCGCCTTTGGCCGCTCGGCTACCCCGGCGCGTCCCTTCGAGGGTCGCCCGACTTTATTCGTCTTCCGCGCGGTCCGAGGCGCTGGGCGGTTCGGGTTCGTCGACGACCTCCCCCACCAAGGCCTCGTCGTCGCGCTCCCCGATGGAGGGCGCCGGCTCAGCCAGCTGGGGCCCGACGGACCGACTCTGCAACGGAAGTCGCCGCTTCCGCCCGCAGCGCAGACACGTTCGCACGCGACCGGTTCGACGCAACCGGGTACGGACCGTGCGACCCTCGACCCAGTACGTCGAACAACCCCGACAGTACAACTCCCGGTACTCGGTCGGAAACCGAATGTTGTAGCGCGTCCCGACCTTCCGCGCCAGGGTCACGTACCGGTCGGCGTACCCGCCGTCGGCGCGGGCCGATTCCCGTTCGGCCAGAGTGAACAGGTCCGCGATACGTTCGCGGGCGATGCGGACCATCGCCGTGGTCCGGCGCCCACGGCGTCCCGTGCGACCTACGGGCCCTGAGGCTGCTGGCATACCGGACAGTACACGGCCGGCCGCGAGATGAGCGTACCGCACCGGATACAGTACTTCCCGTTCGGTGGGGCGGGGATCCTCGTCAGGTACCCGGTCGGGGGAACGGGAGGCGGCGGTGGGGGTGACGGCGCGGCGGTCCCGGGGGCGAACGGGCCGGCGCTGGGGGGCGGTGCGGCGGCCATCGGGGGTGCTGTGGGTGCCGTCGGCGGGGGCATCGGTCCCGAGGAGCCACGGAGCGGTGGTGCGGCCGGTGAA
>JASHSU010000029.1 GCA_030038605.1 Thermoplasmata archaeon
GACCCACCTCGGGTTTCGTCCGGTTTGTCTACGAGTGGCGAGCCACCTTTATCGAGAGCGGGCTCAACGACACGAGTTGGACCCTTCTCGTCGCGGGCGGAGAGTACTCGGGCACCGAGGGTACGAGTTCCTATTCCCTGGAAATCCCCAACGGAAGCTACACCTACGATGCTTGGGCGATCGGGTACACCGGCGCCCCACTGCGCGGGGCGCTCCTCGTGGACGGCGCTCCGACTTGGACGAACCTAACGTTCGTTCCCGTCGCGACCTTCAACGTCACTTTCCGGGAGGCCGGCCTTCCGGCCGGAGCCGATTGGTACGCGTTCGTAGAGACCGACGTGACCGGGGGCGATGAGGGCAATTCGGCGTTCGGGAATTCCAGCGTCCTGACGGTGGATGACCTCAGCGGGAACTCGACGTGGGTCGCCGAGACCAATGAGGCGGAGGGGTACTGGGCGAGCCCGGAAACGGGGGCGGTCGATGTCGATGTCGCCGGCCTGGTCGTTAACCTCACGTTCGTGGACCAGCCGGGGACGCGGCTGGTGATCTTCGACAACCTGGGACTGAACCCCGACGACCTGTCGTTCGGCTTCCCCGCCGGCGCGAACTGGAGCGTGACCTTGAACGGGACCACCGAGACGACGACCGGCCTCTACCTCGCCTTCCACGAACCCAACGGGACGTACCCGTACTCCGTCACCGGCCCGGCGGACGACACCCCGGTCATCTCCGGCGGGACGCTCACCGTCGACGAGGCGACGACGAACGGAGTGGGGGCTGAGGTCATCCTCGACTTCTTCGCGGGTTCGGCGCTTCCGCCGAACCACGTCGGGCACGTGGCGGAGGGACAGGGACGCGCGGTCCCCGACGAACCGCCGCGCCGGGCGAGCGTGGCCGACCCCACGGACGGGCGAGCGCCCGCCACCTCGGGCGTCGGCGGCCCGGTGATCAGCGTCCCGCGACGGCCGTCGCCTCTTCGGGCTTCTCCTGCAACGGGACCGTGACGGCCAGCGGCTGACCCCGACGCTGCAACGTGATTGGGACATCCGAACCCACGGGGAATTTCGTCAGCCCTTCCAGCAGGTCACGGACGCGGTGGACGGGGAATGGGCCTACCTGTTGGATCACGTCGCCGTTGCGGACCCCGGCCCGATGGGCGGGCGACCGCGCGACGACCTCAGCGACGAGCAGTCCCGAGCCGGGCACCAGGGAGTACTGACGGGCCAGGTCGGGGCCGACCTCGGCGACCATCACTCCGATCCACGGGCGTACGACGCGCCCGTTCCGGCGCAGCTCGTCGGCGATGCGCTGGACGGCGTGGATGGGAAGGGCAAACCCCACACCCTGGGCAAACGGCACCATCGCTGCATTGAGTCCGACCACACGGCCGTCCAGGTCTACGAGGGGACCCCCGCTGTTGCCGGGGTTGATCGCGGCGTCGGTCTGCACGAGGCCCTCGAAGATGAAGTCCGAGCCCGGGAGGGGCCGGTTCAGTGCGCTGACGAGGCCTAGGGACACGGTAGGGCCGCCGGGCAGCCCGAGGGCGTGGCCGACCGCGAGGACCGGTTGGCCCACCCGGAGGTTCTCGGAGTCACCCAGCTGCGCGGGCGTCGCCGCGATCCCATCGACCTTCACGACCGCGACGTCGGTCGCCGGATCCCCACCGATGACCTCGCCGTCGAGGTCTCGTCCGTCGGGAAGATGGACCCGGACGCGCGTCGCATCCTCGACCACGTGGTGGTTCGTGAGCAGGTGACCGTCCGCGTCGATGACGACGGCCGTGGCGCGGCCGACCGGCCCCCACGGTGAGTTCCCCCGGCGGCCGGTGAGTTTCAGACTCTCGATACCGGCGACGCTCGGTGCGATCGTCTCTACGGCGGCAACGATTCGTTGTTCGAGTTCCGTGATGGGCATGGGCGTCCTCGACCTAGAGCCAGCCCGGGGGCCGTGGTATTGAGCAGGTCTCCACGGTCCCGGTCACGCCGGCTCCTCCGGGTCAAGTATAAGCCCGGATTCGAACTGAGTCGTCGGGTCCTCCGATGCGGGGCCTGTCGTCCGTCGTTCTGGTCCTCGCCCTCGGGACGGGGCTGGCCCTGGTGGTCGTCTCGTTTCCGGGGACGGGTGTCACCGACGGGTCGACTCCGCCGGCCGTCGGAAACCGCTCGCCCGCACTGATCAGCCCGCTGAACACGACGGACTGCTCGCTGGTCGGCAATCAGTCGGGAACGGTCGCCGCCATCGGCTGGCCGAGCAGTTTTGCCAACGACATCACCTCGATGTTCGCTAAGCTCTGTGTCGACCCGGTGTTTGTTCAGCAGGTGTCGGAGTGGGGCGGCTGGCGCTTTGTCCCACCGGTGACAGCCAACGGAACCACCACCCCAGGCTTCTGGTGGCCCGGGAACTTCACGGAGCAATACGGTGGTGCGGGACCTCCGTGTCCGTGTTCCAACTCGACCAGCTTCAACCTGCAGTACCTGGCGGGGTCAAACGCCTCCCATCCTCCGGGCAACGTTACCGGAAACTGCACGGGGCTCTGCGGGTGGGTGGAGACCTGGTACGGTTTTCTGCCGGGCGACAACTACACCGGGCCGAATTTTGTGCGGGGCTACCCGCCGGTGTGTACGGGGTGTCCCGGCCCGATTCGTGCTCCGCCGTTCCCCTGGGGCGGTCCCCTCGCGCTCGTCTTCTGGTCCGGATTGGTCAGTGTGGTCGCGGTGGTGGTCGTACTCGTGGTCGTACTCCGCCGTCCGCCACCGCCTCAAGCTTCACGTCCTTCGAGCCCAGTACCGCCGTCTCCGGGTCCCGACTCCTACTCCGGACCCGAAACCAGGGCCCCGGAACACCCGCCCTAGGGAGAGAGCTCTCCGAGCAGGTACTCCGGGAGCGGAATTCCGGCACGGTCGATCACGGTCCGGCTCGCGGGCCTCCAGGTCGACTCCATTCGGCCGCACGGTTTGCCTTCCGTCGTACGAGTGAGGGCGCGCACTTTCAACCGGGCCGGTTCCGCCACGACGATCTGCGCCCGGGCGACGTGGGGGACGCCGACCCGGGGCAACCGCTCGGCGTCGTACTCGATCGGACCGACGCTCACCCACAGTTTGCCGCCCAGCGTGAGGGCGGTCCAGTACGACGTCTCGTAGAGGACCATGAAGTGGAGACCGTGGTGGAACAAGGTCGGCCAGCCGATCTCGTCCGCCTTCGGGACGAACGTCGTGCGCACCTCGGGGGTGCCGTCGGCGTCGACGGCCGACTCGAAGTGTAAGCGAAGGCCCCGGGGGTGCTGGGGGCCGCAGCCGAAGCACGGGTTCTCGGGCGGGTTCTCGAGCTCGACCATGCCGGTGGGTATCGCCGGTGCGGCTTCAGCCTGCGGAGGGGAAGGGGGTGGGGGACGGCGCGCGGGTTCCTAGCCCGGGCGCCGTTCTCCCCCACGGCATCATAACGGAGGACGGCAGAGGGCGGGCACCTGGATCGCGTTCAGGTCGGCGCCGACCGCGACGATGTAGTTCGGCCGGGCGCAGACGGCGCCGCCGAGGTAGGATTGGTTGAAGTCCGCCCCGTCGAAGTCGGTCCACTGGGCCCGGGCCGGTCCCAGACCGGTCAGCACCGCTCCGCTCAGGTTGGCGTCCTGGAGCTGGGCGTCTTGGAAGTCGGCACCCCGTACGGTCGAGTTGGAGAGCATCGCACCCGCCAGGTCCGCGTGCTTCAGGGTCGCGCCCTGGAGGTTGGCGCCGGTCAAGTTCGCCGAGCGCAGGTCGGCGCCGTTCAGGTCGGCCCCGGTCAGGTTCGCCCCCGAGAGGTTGGCGCCCCGGAGGTTGTCGCCCTGCAGGTCGTAGCCGGCGAGGTCGACGTGCTCCAGGTCCGAGCCGGTCAGTCGGACGTGCGGGCCGAAGACCGTCCGGTTGAACAGACCGACCATGACCGGGAAGTCGGGCGTCTGGTCCAGCCCGGTGCCGGTGGGCGGTAGACCGAGCAGCCACTCCATGGTCGAGAGGAGGTTGTAGTGGGACGTGTTCACGTCCAAGGCTCCGACCCCCTTCGTGTAGGGACTGACCGCGACGGTGTAGACGGGCCCGCCCGTGAGACCGTCGTACCCCGTCGAGTTGTCGGCCCCGCCGGGCTCGTACGCCTCGTCGTACGTGATGAAGATGATCGAGGACGAGAACCAGGGGGCGGCCATCAACTTCGGAATGAACGTCGAGAGCCAGTTGTCGGCGTACCGCGCGGAGGAGGAGTGGCCGTCGTCGTGGAGGTTCGGGGCGATGTACGTGAAGTTGGGCGGCGTCGAGTTGTAGGGGTAGTCATCGGTCAGGTTCGCGATCGGGACATCGTGCGTCACGCAGACGGACCCGGAGTGGTTCCCGCCCAGGTCCCCGTAGTACGGGAACGGGTTGTGCCGGATCACGTACAGGCCGCTGTTGTACTCCTGGCACGGCACCGAGGCGCTCTCCTCGTAGCCGATCCAGGACTCCCGGGCCGTGTCGAGCTCGTGGCCCAGGTTGTTCACCGAATAGTTGTGCCAGGCGTCCGAGCCGCACTCCAGCGACTGGCCGGACGTAAGGGCCAGGTAGTTCGGCGCGGACGGGTGGCAGACGGCGTAGTAGCCCACGCCGCTCGTGTTGCCGTTTGCGTTCCCGCCCCAGGCGTAGGTGTTCGCGAGGCCTGTCTGGTAGGGCTGCGGCCCGTAGACGAGGCCGGTCTGCTCGTTCTCCATCAGGATGAGGAAGACGTGATGGATCGGCGTCGGATAATGGGGCGATGGCACGGCGGCCGTAACCGACCCGACCGCAGCGCTTCCCGAGGGGACCGACGAGGCCGTGGCGGGCTCCGAAACGGTGCCGACGGCGCCGAGGAGGGTCAAGCTACCAAGGACGACGGCCACGAGGACGGCCCGTGGATGATGGCGGAGTCGCCCCGTCATCGGTGCGTTCAGTCCAACTAGACCGGGCAGGGGGGATTTAGTCCCGGGGCACGCACTCTTCGTACACCGACGGAATACACCGCACCCGCCGGTCGACTACCGACGACCGAACTCACCATGGACGCTCCGGAAGGGGTTCGAGGCCGGAACGGAGTCTCCATCCCGGCCTTCTTCGGTGAGCGGTGGTTCGTCGACGTCTCCCCCGTCACAACGGCGGTTGACACGCCGCCGGCACTTCGACCGCACCGATGTTCGCGCCGACCGCTACGATGTAGTTGGGGCTGCCGCAGATCGCGTGGCGGAGGTAGGCGCCGTGGAGGTTCGCGCCGTCGAAGTTCGTTACCTCATAGCTGAGGGGACCGAGCCCAGTGAGACCGGAGCCGCTCAGGTCGGCGTACTGCAGGCTCGCGTCCTTGAGGTCCGCGCCGCGGAGGTCCGCTCCCGCCAGGTCCGCATACTGCAGTTGGGCGTGCTTCAACTGCGCTCCGCGCAGGTCGGCGCCGGCGAGGTTCGCGAACTGCAGGTCCGCGCCGTTGAGGTCCGCGCCCTGGAGGTCAGCGCCCGAGAGGTTGGCGTAGGCCAGGTTGTCACCCTGTAGGTTGTAGCCCGCGAGGTCGGTGTGCTCCAGGTCGGTGTACTGCAGTTTGACCTTCGGCCCGAAGACCGAGCGGTTGAACAGGCCGACCATCGCCGGGAACGCGGGCGTGCCGTCGTGGCCCGTGCCCGT
>JASHSU010000030.1 GCA_030038605.1 Thermoplasmata archaeon
GATCGATGCGGCCACCGTCGCCGTCGAGTTGGGTCGACTGTCCGCCCGCGGGGCCGTCACCCGCATGGGACGCGGACTGTGGGTGCTCCACGACTTTACCCACCTGCGGGAGACCGAGACGTTCGCGGGCCCCTCGGCGTTCGCGGGGCGATTCGCGCACGAGAACGGCATCGAGCTCGGCCGCTACTCGGGTCCCATCACCTTTCGCTCGAACGAGCTGCTGCCCGTACACCGCTGGTGGCCGTACGTCCAAGGCTACTCGGCCGAGTTCGTCGCCGGCGTTCTCGACCGGGCCAAGCTACCCCCGGGGGCCACCGTCCTCGACCCGTTCGCGGGCAGCGGGACGACCCTGGTCGAGGCCCGGCGCGCCGGGTACCGCGCGGTGGGCACCGAGTTGCTCGCCCCGGCAGCGCTCGCGGCGCGGGTCAAGACGCATTTCGAACTGGACGGTCGGCGACTGGCCGAAGCAGCCCGACGGATGCTCGTCCGGGCCCGGAACCATACGGGAGGCCCCCTGCCGTTCCTCCGAGAGACGCGTCGGCAGTTCTCGGCCCGGGCGCTGGACCAACTGACGCGTCTGCGGGACGCTCTCCCCCCGGGAACGACTCCGGAAGCGGACGCGTTGCGACTCGCGTTCGGACGCGTGTTGATCCCCTCGAGCCGGCTGCACCGATCCCCGTGCCTCGGCTACCGTCGGGACGGCGTCGAGGAAGGGGGAGCGCCACCGTTCGACCTCTTCGCCGAGGCGGTGTCCGAAATGCGAGACGACCTAGCGACCCTGTCGCCCCAACGGTCGTCCTGGGGTCCGGCCGCCACGGTCCTTCGGTCGGACGCGCGCGCCGCCCCCTGGCCGGAGGAGAGCATCGACCTGGCCGTCACCAGTCCACCCTACGTCAACGGGATGGACTACGTGATGAACTACAAGGTCGACCTGGCCTGGCTCGGGTATGCCCACTCCTACGCCGACCTGGCCGCACTGAGGGCGGCCGAAGTTGCCTGCGACAACCTACCGCGCTCGGAGACCAGCCGGTATCTGGAGACCGGAGCGACTCCGGACCCCTGGCTGGACGAGCTCCTGCCCCAGATCCGGGAGAACGTCGCCCGCAAAGGCACCTACCGGCGCGACGACATGCACGCGGTCGTTCACCGGTACTTCGCGGACCTGCGACCCGTGCTGGAGGGCGTCTACCGTGCACTGCGACCGGGCGGGCGGTTCGTACTGGTCGTCGGGGATTCGTTGCTCGCGGGTTCCTATGTTCCGGGCGACCTCATTCTCGCCCGCATGGGACAACGGATCGGCTACCGCCTGCTCTCGGTCGAGGTGGCGCGCTCCCGCCGCAGCGGCCAACGCCGGAACTTCCGGCTCCGCGAATCCGTGGTGACGCTCGAGCGTCCTCGATCGGGCGTCGCGGGCTGATTCGGCCCGCCCGCCGCTCGAAGCAAACCCTTAACGGGAGCCCGGCCGCCTTGCCTACGGCGCGGGTGGACCATGCCGCCTCGGGACCCCGACCCCCAGTTCCTCGAGCCGCTGCTCGGGGTCGCGTTCGACCTGGACGGGACGCTGGTCCTCTCGAACCACGACTTCCTGCGGATGCGGACAACCGCGATCCGCATCGCCGAGCAGTACGGGGTGGTCCCCGGTCACCTGACCGTCAACGACCCGATCCACAAGATCCTGGAGACCGCCCGTCAGGAGATCCACGACTCGGGAGCCTCCGACACGAACCTCTGGCGGTTCGAGGCCGAATTCCATCATGCCGTCGACCAGATCGAACTGGAGGCGCTGCCCCGAACGAAGGTCCGCCCCGGCGCCGGGCCGCTGCTCGAAGGCCTCACGCAGCGGGGGTACCGGCTTGGCATCCTGACCCGGAGTTCGGAGGGCTTCGCCCGAGGGGCCCTCGTGAAGACCAACCTGGGTCGATTCTTCCCCTACCTGAGGACGCGCAGCTCGCCCGGACCCTCCAAGCCCTCGCCGGAGGCGCTCCTGAGCCTCCTGCGCGAAATGGAAGTCCCGATCGACCGGGCCGTGTTCGTCGGAGACCACCTGATCGACGCCGAATGTGCCGTCGCGGCGAGGGTCCGATTCTATGCGCTGCTCCCCGATCCCTCGGAAGCGAGCACCTCAACCCAGAGCGAGGCAAGGTTCTTGGCGGGTGGCGCGTCCGCCGTCGCGACGGACCTCACCTATCTCGCCCGACAACTCGGCCTCGCGGTCCCCGGCCCGGCGACCCCGGCGTAACCTGCGCGCACCTCACTGAAGGGGGCGACAGCATCGCGGCACGTCGCCCGGTCAGAACTCGGTGAGCGGCGTGAAGGAGACCTACAGGTAGTAGGAATACGCGTGGATGATGGCTCGCTCCGCGGTGGCCCAGGATTCCGGGATCTGGTTCCATCCGTTGCGCTGGTCGCCGACGCAGTAGAGTCCGGGAATCGGCTCGCCCGTGGCGTCGGCGATAGCGCGGCAGTCCTCGTCCGTCACCACGTAGCCATCCCCGTCGAAACGGCAGCCCAGAGACCGGGGAATCGACTGGTTCAGCTGGTACCATCCTAGGGCGCTGAATCCCTTGTCGTACGACCGGTGGCTGCCATCGGCGAACCGGACGCCGAACTTCTTCTCCCGAAGCTCGTCGAATCCGGTGACGACGCCGTCGAAGTGGGTCACACCCTTCTCGTGGAGGGCCCCGCGGAGCTCGTCGGCTTCGGCCGGGGGCGAGCCCTCCAGCAGGGGATGTCCGTGCGTCAGGATCTCCACCGAGGTGGGGCCGAAGTGGAGAAGGTCGAGTGCGGTTCGGACCGCGAATGCGTCGTGGCCGAGTACGCCGATCGACTTGGCGCCGAGGGTGTGCCCGTCGCAGAAGATGCAGAAGTCGACGAGCGCCTGGTTGGCCCAGGGGAAGATCGGTTTGATCTCGCCCCCGACCTCGAGCATCCGGTCGACCACACCCTGGGCCAGCACGACGGCCTTGCCCTTGGCCACCTGGGTCTGCTTGAGCCACTCGAACGGGACCTCATACCCGGACTCCGTTCGTCGGACCCCGGTTGCAACCGCCGGCGAAAAGTAACTCACCCAGGCGTCGACCTTGCGCACCGCCTCGGCCTGTAGGTCGAGCAGCGCGTGGCCGGAGATCCCGTTCGGAAACCCGGGAATGTTGTCCATGACGGGAGCGTAGTACGACCGGCCGAACTTGGGGCCCCGGTCGATGAGCGCTCCCTTGTGATTCAGCAACGCCGTCTTGAGCGCGGCCTGCAGCCCGGCGTGGCCGCCGCCGACGATGACGACGTCATACGATTCCTTGAGGCGCGGAAAGCCGGGCATGGGGTTCCTTAGCTACGTGCAGTTCCGGCTAGTAAATACCGGAATTGCACCCTGTAGGTCCCATTATGGTCCGCTGTCCTACATAGTCTATGGAAAGACGGCTTATGGGCGTTCAAAGTCAGTGGCTCTCCGGGCGCAGCAATGGAAGGTCGTAAACTCCAACTCGCGGGCAAGTCGACATACCTGGTCTCCCTCCCCAAGCGCTGGGTCATCCACGCCGGGCTAAAAGCGGGGGACACGCTCTTCGTCGAGACCGAGAGCGACGGGTCGGTCTCGGTGCGGCCCCGCGCCGGCGAGAAGCCGGCCGACCGCCGGATGATCTTCCAGGAGCGGGGGGAGGAGGAACGCGACCACCTCTTGCGCAAGCTCATCGGGGCCTACACCTCCGGCTTCGGACTCATCGAGATCCGATTCGCACCGGACCGTGCGCCCTTCGTTCGGAAAGTCTCCCGTGAGTTCTGCCGCCTGGTCATCGGCCCCGAGGTCATCGAGGAGGGAAAGAACTCCATCCTCATCCAGGACCTCTCGGACCCCTCGGAACTGTCGTCCGAGAAGTGCCT
>JASHSU010000031.1 GCA_030038605.1 Thermoplasmata archaeon
CTTCGCCGCCGCCAGGGCGCGCAACCGATCCGCCAGCGCGAGGTTCTGTTCGAGGTGGCCTTCCTGGAACCGCGGCAGGCCGCGTCGGAAGTCGTCCTCCGGAAGACCCTCCATCGTCCGCACGGCGCCGGTCAGGAACCCGCGGCCCAGCGGGCTGAACGGCACGAACCCGATGCCGAGCTGGTCGCACGTTTCCAGGATACCCTGTTCCGGGTCGCGGGTCCACAGGGAGTACTCGCTCTGAACAGCCGTGATCGGATGGACCGCGTGGGCGCGACGGAGCGTGGCCGGACTGACTTCGGACAGGCCGAGGAATCGTACCTTGCCTTCCTCGACGAGACCGGCCATCGCCCGCACACTGTCCTCGATCGGGACGCGGGGGTCGACCCGATGCAGGTAGTACAGGTCGATCGTTCGAACTCCCAAGCGGCGGAGACTCGCCGCGCAGGCCGAGCGGATGTGCTCCGGCGACCCGTCGAGACCCCGCGGTTGCCCGTCCCTCCCATCGGTGAAACCGCACTTGCTCGCGAGGAAGACGCGGTCCCGATGGTCCTGCAGCGCCTCCCCGACCACTTCTTCGTTCGCCCCCGCGGCGTAGGCGTCCGCGGTATCGAAGAACGTCACGCCGAGTTCGAGGGCACGGCGAAGCGTCGCGAGACCCCCCTCCCGGTCGGGGGTTCCATACGACTGCGAGATCCCCATGCAACCCAAGCCGATCGCGGAGACCTTGGGCCCCCGGGGCCCCAACGTGCGAGTTTCCATGCGACGTCCCTCGCTCGCCGGCAACACGCCCGAGCTCATACGCGGTGCGTCCCGAACTTGGCCCGCGGAGGCTGACTCCGGCCTCAGGCCGTTCCGTTGCACGTACCGAAATCGCGGGTTCGTGCACCCCTACGATGGGGCCCCGCACCGGGCCCCGTGCGACGCGGACGGGGAAATGGACCTGCGCTACCGTCAGAGATTTTTTGATTTCGTCGCGGTCAGTCTAAGAACCCCTCGTCGCCATCACTCTATCATGCCCACCGCGACGCGCACGCCTCCACCGGCCTGGACTCCCCTCCCCGACTCGGACGAACGATTTTCTTCGGGCATCCGCGACCTGGACCGGCTCCTCGGAGGTGGGTACGGCCGGGGGCATCACGTGGTGTTCGAGCTCGACGAGTCGGTGAGCGTCGAGGACCTGGACCTGCTCCACTTTCCCACCTACCTCAACTTCCTCTATCAATCTCGGGGGATCGTCACGATACTGCCGTCGAACGATTCTCCTCATGCGTTCCGTCAACGGCTCTCCCGATTCGTCACACGCCGACGTTTCGACAGCCGTGTCCGCGTCATGGACTACGTGGGCGAGGACGAGGGATCCTCGTACGTCGTCAATTTCCGCCGGCCCGACGGCGGCGCGGAGCCACCGCGACCCGTGGATCGACGGCGAGCGATCGCCAAGGCCATCGCGGCGGAGAAGGCCGCCCAAGGGGGCCGGGGGCGCCCGTTCATCGAGGCGACCGCCTTCGAGATCTTCGATACGCTGCTGGGCAGCGAAAAGGCGGCCCAGTCGTTCTTCCTGGGCGTCAAGCGGGCCCGACAGCTCGGCAACCTCGTCCTGGGCATCCTGGGACCGGGACTCGGTTCGGCCCCCGCGATTCGTCGGATGGCCGATGTCCATTTCCTGCTCCATCACGACGAGGTCGGCCTGGTGCTCCGGGGCGTACGGCCGCGGATCGCGGCCCACATGATCGTCCCGGACGCAGAGGCCGGAGCCCCGCGCGTCCGCTTGGTACCGACCCCGGTGTAGACCGCATCGGCGATCGGGGCCCGCCGCGAACGAGCGGGCTCCCCATTACCCGACGTCCGGAATGTAGTTACGAGGGTCGGGGCGCGGTAGCGAGCACCGCCCGGAACCCCAAGTCTCCGCGGATCGTGACGCCGGGGGCGGCCTCGATCAACGCGGCCTCCCCGGCCTCGACCGGCTGATCGTCGATGGTCCCGGCGCCCGACAGTACGTAGAACAGCCCCCGCCGGTCACGACCGACCTTCGGGATCGTCGCGCTGTCTTCGGTGAAGGTCAACACTTGGCATTCCAGACCCGAACGAGAATGCATCGGCGCGGAGGGTCCGACCAACGGACGCACGTGGACCAGGTCGAGCTCGAACCCGGGCCCTCCGGGACCCGCGGACTGCAGGTCGAGCTTCCCGTCTCCACCGTCCGGCATCGAGAGGACGATGTTGAACCACCGGATGGCCCCCCCTTGGGCCGGGCTCACTCGGTGGGGCGTCTTGGATGGACTCACCAACAGCCGTGCGGCTCCGGGGGGGAGCAACTCGACCGGCCCGTCGGCCAACTGATAGGCGGCGAACCCGTCGGTGACGAGCGTGAACACTTCCTCGTGGTCGTGCGAGTGCGCCGGGAGCTGCCGACCCCGACTCGCGATCGACTCGGCGACTCGAACGAACGGGCTCCAGTTCGGAGCTTGCGCCGACGGGACGAGGAGCCGCGTCGTCAATTGACGCGTATCGATCTCGCCGGCGATGACGCGAACGCGGCGGGGACCGCTGGGCAGGGCCACGTGCGTCCACCGGCAGGGGGCTTGTTACTTCAACGCCTCGATGTGGGGGTGGGTCCACCGAGCCCCGGGGGACCGGAACCGTCCCGGTCGAGGACCCTCATTTCGCCGGGGGAGACGTCGCAGTCGGCGGGTGCACCGTCGTGCGGACCTCGACGCCCTCCCGCACCGAACCGGTCACCGTGCAGTAGTCCTCGAACAGACCGGCGCCCCGCTGGAATCGTTCCCGGTCGGCTTCGTCGAGCGGTGCGCACTCGATCTGGGCCTCCAGCGTAGCGACCCGCTTGCGGCCCTTGGCGTTCCGCCCGAACCGAACCGTGACCGAGGTACGGATCGGAGTGATGCCGATGTGGGAGCGCTCCATGGTGTTGAACAGGGTCGAACTCAGGCAGTGAGCGACCGCACTCGCCAGCACCAGGGCCGGGTCGGGTCCTGCCCCGGTGCCGAGCGGCGGGCCTTCGTCCGCCACCGACGAAGGCAGCGACGTTCCGGGGTAGCTCACCCGAAATCGGTACCGGTCCTCCTGATCGACTCGGACCTCGACGCTCTCGAATTCCGCGCTGGGGGCCGTGGCGGGCGCCGTCATCGCGCGCACCCCCCCGTGACCCGAACAGGACCGGGCATCGACCGCCGTCCCTACCGGAGGCCGTCCTGGAATCGGATCGAGGCGTGGCTGCCGTTACAGAACGGCATGTTGGTCGACGCACCGCACCGACACAACGTCTGCCGGTTCCGGACCTCGTACGGGGTGCCGTCCGACGATTCGACGCGGATGCCGCCGCGGACCCAGAGTGGGCCGCTGCACCGGAGCGCCGTGTCCTCGACGAGGCCGATCGACGGCGGGAGGTTCGGCTCGACGACCTCGCCGGTCGCTTTGTCCCGTAGTACCAAGCGCCCGGCGGGGCAGTGGCTGGCCTCCCGGATCACCAGGTCCCGGATGTTGGGTTGGTCCGTGTGCTCGATGAGGCTCCAAATCTTGCCGCCGGGGTCGCAGAACCGTGCGAATGCACAGAGGTTCTCGGCGTCGCTCAGCACGTGGGTCGGTCCATCCAAGTGCTCGGACTGACGTTCGACCGGGCGTCGGGAGGCGGTCTCGTTGCCAACGAAGCCGACCTTGAGATGGCTGTTGTCGCAGAACGGCTTGTTCTCCGATTGCCCGCACCGACAGAGGTAGTACTCGGCCGACGCCGGGAAGGAGCGACCTTCCCGCCACTCCCACGACTCCTTGCGGGAATTCGGTTCGATCGTCTGCACCGCGAGCGGTACCCCGCCCACGACCCGGTACGGACCATGGGGATTCACGACGATCTTCATCGACTCCGGCGCGCCGGCACCGGGCGCGGGCGGGTCGGAGGGTGCGGACGGATCGGTGCGGCGGGCGGTGGTTCGAGGTGGCATGGTGGTCACTACCTTGCGGGGGCCTCCATCGCGTGGACCCCGAGTCGCCCTATATCGATTCGTCAGCCCGTAGCTCGTCCGATTGCTCCGGGCTACGGGGGGACGTCCGCCGGCCCGCCCCCGGTAACGGCCCCTTCAGGGACCGGCCCCCGGTGTCGGACCATCCAGGCCACCAGGGCCATCGGAACGCCCACCGCGGCCCCCGCCAGGGCTCCCAGCGGGGCTCCCGACTCGAGGACGCTCGAGACAGAGAAACAGTTCGTGTACCCGTCCTGGGGGCACGAGTACGACCAGGTCAGTACGGCGGCATCGCCCCCGATCAGTGCCCCGACGAGGAATCCGAACAAGACGCCCAGCCAAAGATATCTCAGCCATCGAGCGGCACCGGTCGCGCTCTGGGCGATCGGCGCCGTGCCGGTGGCGAACAGCAACGAGAGAATGCCGGCGGGGGCCAGCAGTAGGGTCAGGTAGACGGCGGTGGCGTTCGTGTCGGTCGGCAACTGACCGATCCACCACATGCCTAGCCCGACGCACGCGGCCCCCACCCCCGCGAGGATCACCGCTCCGCTTGCCACGCCCGCCAGGGCGAAGGGCCAGGCGCGATGGCGCCCCAATCCGGCGTACGCGACCGCGGTCGCGGCGAGAGCCGCCCACGGCGTGCCGAACAACACGATGACGTTCTCGGCATCGAGTCCGTTGGCGACCGACGCGCTGGGCTGAACGATTCCGGAGGGGTCGACGTCGAACCGGAGTTCGCCCGCGAGAACATATCCGAGGAGCAACGCCAGCACCGCCGCCGCCGGAACCAACCATGCGCGACGGGCGAGCGAGTCGACCGGCCCGTCTCCCGAGGGGCCCACGTTCGGGGATGCCGCACTCCCTCTTATGGAGCGCGTG
>JASHSU010000032.1 GCA_030038605.1 Thermoplasmata archaeon
CCGATGGGTTGCTGCAGAAGGCGGCCGCGCGGGCGGGGTTCGGACGCGACGGGATCCGCGTGTCCCACCACGACCTGCGCCGGACCTTCGGACGCCTGGCCCACACGCTCGGCATGGACCTGATCCAGCTGAAGAACCTGTACGGGCACGCTTCGATCGAGCAGACGGTCCATTACATCGGCCTGGACGCCGACCGGATGAGGTCCGGTCTCGTCAAGCTTGGCCGTCTGCTCGATCGGCGACCCGGCGCACGGGCCGGCCGGAAAGCCTCATCCTGACCCGGTTCCATCCGACGACCGTCGCTCCATGCCCTACTTCATCGTCCATTCGTACCATGGGCCAGCCTGGGTGGACGGGCGGTCGATGCGCGAGCAGCCGGATTGGGAGCCGCATCGCCAGTTCATGAACGCCCTCCCCGAGGGGTTCGTCGTCCTCGGGGGACCGGTCGACGGACACCGGCTGCGGGCGATGCTGGTCGTCCGGGCTGCCGACCTGGGGGAAGTGCACCGGCGACTCGACCTGGACCCGTGGGTCCGGTCGGGCGTGCTCGTCGAACACGTTGAATCGTGGGAGATCCTGGTGGGGAATCCCCCGTAAGGGTCCGGCCGGGGCGGTGTGCCCCCCTCTCAACGGGCGGCCCGGACCCGCTGGAGCACGGTGAGCGCGCGGAGCGTGATCCACTTGCTGGGCCGGCCCGGAGCCTCGATCATCAGCGGTCGCAGTGGGGAGCCGTTCGGGTTCGTGGCCTTCGTCCGCCCCAGGTCCGGATGCGACCGGTCGAGCGCCCACGTACCGTCGGCCCGGCGCTTCGACGTCAACCGGTCCAGCGCCGGCCCTAATCGTCGGTCACCGCCGTACCCGAGCTGCGTCAGCACGTCGAGGCCGAGCAGGAAGTCGTAGAAGTAGTGATTCGGGTAGTGCAGCCGGAGCCAGGGGGGATACCGGGTCCCTTCCTCCATCAGATTCCGTTCCAGGTAGAATTCGGCCCCGCGTTCCACCGCGCGGTCCATCGCCGCGGACCGCTCGGCCTTCGGAACGGCCGCGAACGCCGCCAGCGCCTCCCACGCATCGAGCGTGCCGGGCGTACCCTGCGAGCAGTTCCAGCCGCCGTCCTCGCGTTGGTCCTCCAGCAACCAGGCGTAGAGCTTCCGGACCCTCCGGTCGTCGCCGTATCCGAAGCGCGTCATCATCCGGGCGGTGTTCCCCGACCGGCAGACCTCCTCGTTGAACAGGTTGAAGGGGGAACTCAGGTGGAGCTGGAAGTCGAACGTGACCTCCGCGAGTCGGCGGATGCGAGGGTCGCTCCGGTCCATCCCGAGGTCGGCGAGGACGAGGGACCGCCAGTTGGTCGAGCCGAACGCCGGAAAGTAGAGGAAGTCGACGTACTCGCGGACGTTGTGGGGCGGGCGTCGCTCCCAGAACCCACGCGGGCCCTGTCGGGCGAGCTGGTCGGCGGCCCAGCCGACCCGGCCGATCCGGGACCGGGCGCTGCGTACGTCGGGGTCGTCGGCGGGTCGGTGGAGGAGGTCGACCAGCGCGCGGTATCGCACCGCCGGTTGGTCGCGCTCGAGCAGCCAGGCGACCGTTCGCTCCTCAGTCGTCCCCTTCGCCCGGGCATCTCCGTCGCGCACCGTCGGCCCCTCGTCCCTGGCGAAGTCGTCCGGCTATATCGCGACCGGGGATGAGACCTAGGTATGGATGTGTCGAAGGACGAACTCGTTGCCGTCCGGGTCGGCAAACACCCCGATGGTAATGGTTCCAATCGCCGCGGGGTAGGTCTTCGCCTCGTTGACGACCGTCCCACCGCGTCGCCGGATTTCCTCGAGCGCTGCGACCGGGTCGTGGTGGGAGAAGACGACGCCGGAGACCGTACCGGGCTCCCGTCCGCCCTCCCCGTCTCCCATCGGATGCATCGTCAGGAGCGTCGGGGTGCCCGGCAACGCGAACGCCGCACGGGAGGCTTGGGGGAGGAAGCTGACCTCCCGAAGGCCAAGAACCTCGGCGTAGAACGTCCGCGCCCGCTCGATGTCGCGTATATGCACCGTGATCGCCTCGACACCCTCGACGGTCTCCATCGCCGGCCTCGACCCCTAAGGCCACGGCAGGGCGTAGCGGCGTCGCCGGCCCGGTGGACGGTGTCCGGAGGGGCGGTCGACGTCGCGGGACCCCTCAGGCCCGGGGCGTGTGCCGGTCGGTGAACGCCAGGATCCGTACCCAGGCGTCGGCGCAGGCGTCCTTGTGCTCGGCGAACGAGCGGTCGAAGAAACTGTGGGGAGCGCCGGGATAGGTGTGCGACTCGACGTCCAGTCCTCGGGCGCGGACGAGGCCGGCGAACTCCTCGAACTCGGCGGGCGGGGTTCCCTTGTCGTCGCCCGCGAGCAGCATCAGCAACGGCGCCGTCATCTTCGGGATGACGTCACCGGCCCGCTGCATCGGCCGTCCTCCGTAGAACCCGATCGTGCCGGCCAGCCCCTGACCCTCGCCCGACTGGCGCCAGGACGTCGCCCCGCCGAAGCAGAACCCCACCGAGAAGACCGGCAGGGAGGCTCCGCCGTCCGCCCGGAGCCGGGCCACCGCGGCGCGCACGTCGGCCGCCACGCCGGCGGGCGTGACCTTCTCGAAATGCGACTTCCAGTCGAACGAATCGTCCCGGGCGCCGAGACCGGCGCTCCGTCCGAAGTAGTCGACGGCGAGGGTGCGATACCCGGCTTCGGCGAACCGCTGCGTCAGGTCCTCGTAGTACGGGTGGAGGCCGCGCACGTCGGGCAGGATCACCATGCCGGCGCGCGCCGTCCCGCCGGGCACGGCCCCGTAGGCCCGGTACCGGGTGCCGTCGGCCGCCGTCAGCTCGAGTCCGCCGTGCGAGGCGACCGGTCCATGTACGGGAGGCGCCGGGGCCCGGGAGTCGTCCGTGTGGCACATGGACCTCGGCACGCCGGGGAGGGTAGTATCCCTAACGGACGACCGCGCGCGCGAGGTATCAAATCGGACCCGGACGTGGGCGGGGTACGGTCGCCCCCGAACGGTGCGACCGAACGTAGGCCCCCATGGACGTCTCCGACGAGAACCGCCGCCGGACGGTGCACTGGGTCGACCCCGCCGTGTTCCGGGAACCGATCCGCACCCTGCCCGGATTGGAGTTCATGCAGGGGTTCCTGAACGGTCGATTCCCCCCGCCGCCGTTCATGGAACTGCTGGGAGTCCGCGGCCTGTCGGTCGAGCCCGGATCGGTCGCATTCGAGTTCGAGCCGGCCGAGTTCATGTACAGCCCTCTGGGCAACGTCCACGGCGGGATCCTCACGGTCCTCCTCGACACCGCGATGGGGTGCTCGTTCCACACGACGCTGCCGGCGGGGGTCGGGTACACGACGCTCGAGCTCAAGGTGAACTTCTTGCGCCCGGTCACGGTGGCCACGGGGCCGGTCAACGCCGTCGGCCACGTCCTCCACGCCGGCTCCCGTACCGCCACCGCGGACGCCCAACTGCTGGACCGGGCGGGCAAGGTCCACGCGCACGCGACCTCGACGCTCCTGGTCCTCCGCCCCGACAGCCGAGGCGACTGACCGGGTCGGGGCCGGGCCCGTCGCCCTAGGGCCGTCGATCGCGTAGCGCGGCGACCCAGACATCGGTCGGCCCGCCGGGGTCGGGCCTCAGGTCCGATAACGAGGTGGAGGCGCTGCACGTGAGGCCGGCCCCGGTTGGCGTACCGTCCACCGTGTGGATGCAGTACTGGGTCACCGTCCAGTTGTAGTTGAACGACGAGCCGGCGCGGGCTCCGTCCTCCGATCCCAGGTTGGACTGGTCCAGGTGGAACGCGGCAAATCCCGTGGTCGGGCCCGACCAGCAGGTGACGGAGGGCATCAACCGCTCCACCTCCCCGAGCAACGCGCTCAGGTTGACGCCCAGCGATCCGGCGGCCAGGCCGTGGGACGACTGTCCGCCGTAGGAGAAATCGAAGCTGACGTTCGCGTTCGTGCTGTTGTCGGCCCCGTGGCACCACCAGGCCACGTCCCACGGTTCTACGGTCAGCGAACCGTTCACCAGCGTGGGCGCCGACCAGTGCACCCACTCGAACGGGTAGGTGATGTTGTGGGCCAGGAACGTCTCGACCTCGACGAACGGACCGACCTCGAACGGGACCGGCCAGTTCTGGGTGAAGAAGTCGTCGAACGAGAGGTCGTAGCCGTCGACGTCGGCCGCCGGCGGAGCGCTCAGGCTGTAGTTGGCGGTGAACCAGACGTCCTGCTGCACGACGGAGGCGACCGTCTCGGGCAGGGTGAACGAAGGGTTCTGGTCCGTGTACGTGCTATAGGCCCCGTCCCAGAAATTCACCCCGTAGACGACGGTGGGGTAGGAGAACCAGGAGTAGCCGGTCCCGCCCACGTGCGTCCAGTTGGCGTACGCGAACTCCGAGCCGGTGCTCGCGTCGTAGCACATGGCCGCGTGACCCGTCGTGCCGTTCGGCACGTCGTACGTGTTCGCCTGGTACGCGCCGTCGGCGAGGTCGAGGACCGGACGGGGCGCCCCCAGCTGGTCCACGATACAGGAGGACGGGGTGCCCGCGGAAGGGAGGATCGTGGTCAGCGGCGACCCTCCGGACGTCGCCGACGGAGTCTGGTCGTGCTCGTACACGAGAACGCCCCCGACCGCCGCGACCGCGACCACGACGACCACCAGCAGAGGGAGGACCCAGCGCCGGGTCGTGCGGCCGACCACCGGGTGCGACGGAGCCGAGGTCACGACGAGAACACCGGGTCCCGGGGATTATACCCTGCGGGCCGAAGCGAACCGTCGACTGCTCCGGGGACGCGGCTCGGCTCTAGAGTAGGGGAGCGCTGGTCGTGTAGGCCAGGCGGCCGTTGACCGTGACCTGCGGGTCCGGACCGGGCGCGACGTACGAGAGGATCGAGAGGCAGAACCGGTACTCGACCTCGTGGGGATAGTCGACGGGGACGCTGCCCGACGAACCTCCGGCGGTGACGCCGCTGAACAGCGTGCTCCCGGTGGGACTGTACACGGTGAGCGTCGTCGGGTTGTCGTTCGGGACCAGCCAGGTGAAGCTGTAGGTCCCGCCCTGGTCGAAGACGACGTTCGAGCAGGGCGCCGAGTGGAGGCTGGTCGGGACGGGGATGGCGACCAGGTAGGGTTCCGACTGGGCGTGACCGATCGGTACGAGGAGCAACGCCGGGATGGCGAGGACCAGGGCGACCTCGAGCACGAGCAGCTTCTTCCAGCGCTGGCGGATCCCGTCGATCAGCCAGCGGAGCGACCTGCCCGACTCCGCGCGAGCGGACATCGGTGCCTCTCCATGCGTGGAACGGGTCCTAAACCGTTGTGACGCCGGCGGACGCCGGAGTTGAGACTCCTACGACGCGCCCGAGGTCTCCCCGCCGTTCTCGACGGCGTCGCGGAGCGACCGTGGGATCCTCGGACGGCCCAACTCACGGGCGGCGGCATCATACCGGTCCAGGAATCGGTCCGGCCGGCCGACGCACTCCGCCAGCGCGGCGCGGCCGGCTGTCCGCTCGATCGCTTCCGCCATGCGCGCTCCGACCGGATGGGCCAAGCGACGCGCTCGCGTCTCCAGGGTCCGGAGTCCCTCACCGGTCGGAGCGCTCGTCGCACCGAACGCCGCGACGAGGTCCTTGAGGTGCGTCCCGTACTCGTCCATCTCCTGCCGTCGAACGGCGATCGCCTCCCGCAGGATCGGCATCTCCCACTCGGTCATGTTCGACGCCCGGTCGGCGATGCCTTCGGCCTCCGACCATGTCGCCCACGCTCGGAAGGCCGCCCGCGCCTCCGTGGGCGCCCGGTCCTCCTCCGGCCGCATCAGCGTCAGTGCCTCGCCGGTGCGCCGGTATCGCGCGATGTGGTGGAGCTCGTGGGCGAGCGTGTGTCGAATGCCCCCGGGCCCGTAGGCCAAACAGCTCAGCGGGTCCATGTAGACGGTGTCCCGGTCGGTGCGGAAGTCGAAGCCGAGGGGGAGGACCACGAAGCGGACCGGCCCCAACTCGGACCCCGGGGGAAGGTACTCCCGCGTCCGGCCGAACGCGGTGTCGACCAGGCCCGGGCCGACCCGCTCGAGTTCGGCCAGTAGGCGGTCCAGTTCGCCCTGCTGCGCGAGGAGGGTCTCGAAGTACCCCACGACCTGACGTCCGACGGGGTCACGGGCGACCTCCGGATCGCGGGAGGTCCGGCCCGCGAGATACCGGACGCCGAGGGCGGTCGGCAACCCGACGGCCGGAAAGATCCGGTCGAGGTCGGGGCGCGCCAATAGTTCCGCGAGTTCGGCGTCCGTGGGGTGCGTCGGCAGGGCGGCCAGCAACTCGTGGGTGGCGCGCGCGTCGAACATCGCCTGACCGGACGAGCCCGTGGGCAGGTTTCACCCGAACGCACCGGTAGCGAGCACCCAAGGAGGGGGTCCGCCGGGCCGGACCTCCCTCAGGCGACCGGGGGTAGCAGCTTCCCGTCGATCTCGACCGTCGGTCCCGCCAGGATCGCCCAGCCGAAGAACGGTGAAGCGTTCCGTCCACCCAAGTTCCGGTTCCCGCCGACCGAGACCATCAGGGCGCCGGCCTCGATGTCCTCGACCTGTGGCGTGTCGTGGAGTTCCGGGTTGAGACCGATGGACAGCATCCCGGGCTGGTCGCGGCCCTTCTTGCCCCGGGCAAATCCCGCGTCAAACCGTTCCTGCCCGGTCCCGAACCGTGCGCTGGTCAACTTGCCTTTCGCAAAGGTGAAGGTCGGCTCCGTCGCCTTCCCGTCGTCATAGTACGACCCCCGATTGCCGACCAGCGTCCCGTCGGCGACGGTCTCGTCGAGAGCGACCCGGACGGAACCGGAGGGTAGATTCGTCAGCATGTCGAACGGACGCTTCGGGTCTCCGAGGACCGGTCGACC
>JASHSU010000033.1 GCA_030038605.1 Thermoplasmata archaeon
GTCCTGGGCCGTCGAGCGCCGGCCCGGGTTATTTGGGTTTGGGTACGGCGAACGGTTCAGACCGTCTCGATCTCGAAGAGGACGCGGTAGCCGCGCAAGCGCCGGGTCACCTCGTCCGACAGGTCGAGGATCTGGTCGTGGCTCGCGCTCCCCTGCCAGTCGTAGACGAAATCGTAGTTGCCCTGCGTCGGGACGAACCCGATGGAGCGCAGCCGCGCCGCGATGTCGGACGGGCTCGCTCCTTCGCTGTCGAACGTAACCCGCAGGTACGTTTCCATCGTCCGCCAAGGCGGCGGGGCGCCTAAAACGGTTCCGGCGGAACGGTTCCCCGCGCGGGTCGGAGGAGCGTCCGGACGCCGGATTCGAGCCGCCCCGGCGATCGACCCTCCACCACGCGGGAGGGCAGCCGGACGAGAAGCGAGCGCTCCTCGACGCGCCAGCCACCCGACGGTCGGCGGACGACCGAGACCGTTAGGTCGGCGGGCCCGACCTGGGGCTGGCCCTCCTTTCCGGGCCTCACCCCCACGACCACGTCGACCACGGCACGGGGAAAGACCGACCGAAGGGCCCGCGACGCGGGCCCACGGTCCCTGGGCTCGGAAAGGAGGAGGCGCACGTGCACCCGAGACCGCCGGCGGCCCGCGCGGTCGATGGTACCGGACCGAATTCTTCGTGAGGCGATGGGGAGCAGGTCGTCGGCCAGGGCGAGCGGCACGACGACGACCGGGACCGGCGGGAGACCGCGTCGACGGCGTTCGCGATTGACGGCCCGACCTCCCCTCACCGTGTCGGCGGAGACGACCAGGACGTCGACGCCGGGCAGGACCGAGCCGCCGAATGGGTCATCGATCGGGACGACCCGCCAGGTCCGACGGGGATACCGTCGACGGAGCCACGCGACCAGCCGGCGATGCCGGACGGCGTACGGTTGGAGCGGTTCGCCGTCCGGTTTGGGGTGGGCGCGGACGAACGCGTCGGTCGTGAGGCCGATCGCCACGTTCCGTCCGACGCGAAACGCCGTCCCCAGCAGCGCTTCGTGCCCGACGTGAAGACGGTCGAACGTGCCGCCGAGCACGGCCTGGCGGTACCGCGTCACCGTGCGCCGACCCTACCGGAAGGCGGAGACGAAGACGAGCAGGACGAAGATCGCCATGCCGACGAAGAGGTACGTGTAGAGGCGGCGCGACCGCTGGACCTGCTCGTATCGGCGGGCGCAGGCCTTGGAGCAGGTCTCCGCGTCCACGGCGCAGATGCGCCCGCACGACTTGCAGTGACGGTGGTCGATGCTGTCGCCCACGTCCGAGGAAGTACGGTCGGACGGTTTATCCTTGGCTGCCCGCCGACCGTCCGGTGCGCGGGGGTGACCGCCGGGGCGGCGCCCGCTCCTCGGCTCCCGTGTGGGGGTCGAGGGGGTTGGCCGGGTCGTCCTCGAACGTGGCGAACGGGGTCTCCCGGGCGCGCGGTCGGTTGAGCAGGTCGTCGCCGGCGTCGTCGCTCCCCAAGGTCCGGCGTGTCGCGCGACGGGCCGCCCGCGTGCGAAGCTCCTCGTCGGTGGGGACGTAGCCGGCCCCGGCCTCGGAGATCTGTCGGACCAGGTTGAGCCAGATCTTCCCCTGGCTGGTCACGGTGGCCTCGAGCCGTTCGCGCAGCTCGGCGGCTTCGTCGTGCAACTCGGTCTCGATGCGCCGCAGCTCCCGGCCCAAGTCCCGGCGCAGCTCGGCGTAGTGGGCCTCGTTCGGACCGGCGGCGACCTGCTTCTCCAGCTCCTCGATCCGGACCCACGTCTTGCGGACGAGGGGGAGCATCCGGTCCGACATCACCTGGATGCGTCGGTCCAGGTCCTCCACGTCGTGTCGGACCTTCGCCTCGGTATCCGAGAGAATCGACTCGCGCGCCCGGATCTGGTTCTCCAGGCCCTCCAGGCGCGTGATCGAACTGCCCTGGTCGTTGCGCAGCCGGGCCTCCGCCTCACCGATCGCCCGGGTCTGGTCGGCCCGGATCTCGGCGGCCGTATGCAACAGTTCGGCCCGGGTTTCCGCGATCGACTTGGCCACCCGCTCGCGAACCGCCGAGTCGAAGCGGGTGGAGTCGATGGTACGAGCCAGCGCCTCGTCGACCTCCGCCTTGAGACGGGCCAGCAGCTCGACGTACTTCGTCCGCTCCCGGTCCTGGTCTTCCCGCATCTTCTGGTCCAGGTACGCCTGCATCCGGACCTGGAGTCCCGCCAGGGACTTGGCATGGGTCTCGCCGATCTCGGCCAGGCGGGCTTCCCGGTCGATCTCCAGGCGTTTGGCGTTCTGCGTCACCCGCTCGTCCAGCTGCGCTCGGGTGGCCTGCAGCTGGGCGGTCTGCCGCCCATCGAGCTCCTTGGCGCGGGCCTCCCAGGACTGGGCGAGTCGCTGCTCCGACTCGCGCGACCGTCCGTCCAGGGCGGTCGACAGGCGCTGCTCGAGCTCCTTGGACCGCCCGTCGAGCAGGAGGCCCAGTCGCTGTTCCAGGTCGCGGACGTCCTTGAGGCGTCGTTGGTCGAATTCGGTGAAGCGGGCATCGATGAGGGCGCGCACCCGGCCTTCGACCTGCTCCCGAACGGTCGCGGTCTGCTCCTTGACCTCGGAGACCTCGAGCTCGAGCTGGGCGACGAGCGCCGCCCGCAACTCTTCCTCGGTGTGCGCGGAACGGGCCGTCAGCTCCTCGGCCCATTGCTTGAGCTCCTGGCGCAGGGCGGCCGCCCAGACCTCGCCCGCCGACTTGACGGTCTGCTGGAGTCGTTCCGTGACCTCCGCGAAGCGCGGGTCGGGCGTCGAGCGCAGGCGGCGCTCGACCTCCGCGGCCAACTGGTCCGTCGTGGCGGGCGCGGGCCGTGCCTCGAGGGTGTCGAGGCGCCGGGCCAGGTCCGTCTGGACCTGGGAGAGGGCGCGCGAGCCGGAGGCGTTCGCCTCGTTCAAGCGGGCGTCCATCTCGGCCCGTCGTCGCGACTCCGCCTCGCGCATGGCGAGGCCGATGCGTTCCTGGATCTCCGCCTCACTGACGGTCGGCGGAGGAGGCACGGGGGGCGTCGGAGCCGAGGCCGCGAGCGCGGGGGCGGGAGTCGGGGCCGTCGGAGGGGCCGCCGGCGGTGCCGCGGAGGAGGGGGGGAAGAGGGACGGGTCGGTCTGGACCGACATCGGGACCGTCATCGGGTCCGCCGCGCTCACGGCGATGTCGGGCGGTCGCTGGAGCCAGGGCGGGAGCTGGGCGGCGGGCGCCGACGCCGGAATCTCGGGGAGCGGAGCGGCCACCGCCGCGCTCGCACCACCGGGCTCGCTCTCGACGCGCGCCTTGACGTACTCGCTCGCGCGCCGTCCGGTCTCGCCCGAGAGCTGGACCGTCCGGCCCCTTGGACGGGAGATCATGAGGGCGGCCGTCTCCATGGCGGTGCCGACCCGCCACATCTCCTTCCGTCGGTCGCGGCCGGCCTGGCGCTCCGGGTCGTCGAGGAGGGCCTTGAGCCGGGGGCGCTCGACCTGCTCGACCCGCCGCGTGACCTCGTTCAGTTTGTCGTCCGCGTGGTCGCGGGCGTACTGGAGGACGAGCGGCAGCGTATCCTTGCCGCGCCCGGAGGGGGGTTTGGTCAGGTCGCGGAGCGACACCGGGGCCGCCTCCCATCCCTGGATCCGTTTGGCGTGCCGGTCGCCCTGGGCTTCGCCCTTGGGCACCCGCATCACCGCGAGCGCGAGAGGGAGCTGCTCGGTGAACTGGTGCATGTCGACCTTGGCCACCGGGAGGAAGTAGGGAAAGACGAGGAAGGCGCCGAGCGCCACCAGAGGGTTGGGCAGCGAGCGGACGAGGTCGAGCACGACCTGGTTCACCGATTCCCACTGCTCGGCGGCGACCAGAACGACCGGTTCGGTCGAGCCGCGATGGAACAGGAACCCCTCGCCGACGCCCTGGTAGATCGCCGGCTCGGGCTCGGCCGCCGGTCTCTGGTCGTCCGTGCGGCCGCCCATGGTCGCGTGGGCCCGCAGGACGGCCGGACCGAACTCGCCGGAGGCGATCAGCGCCGCGGTCTCGAAGACCAGGGTCTTCATCCCGATCCGGGGGCGGTCCTCGGTCGAGAGGAACATGCGGCCGACGCACGTGTACCTCCCGCCGGCCGCCGGGTAGAGGAACAGGTTCGGATAGTACGACAACGGCTGCGACGGGTCGGGGTCCCAGTAGTCGTGCGTGTCGGCGACGTTGACCGTCAGGTTCCCGACCACGCGGATCGCTTCGAGCGTCTCGCGACGACCGGGGAACTCGTCCGGGATCGTCGTGTAGCCCGGACTCTCCGCCTCGTTGTCGACCTGGCGGCACCAGACGACCGCGACCGGCGTGTGGGCTCCCACCCCGGAGCCGTCGGCGGGCATCAGCTCCCCTTGGTCGCCCGGCGCTCGAGGATCCGCTCGCACGCGCGGGCCAAGGGCAGGGTCGTATTGACCATCACGGGGACGCCCATGGTCGGGCTGCCGACGGTCGGGGCCTCCTGGCCCGAGTCGCCGACCAGCAGCGGGTGACCGCCGCCCGTCGACACGGCGCTCGAGATGAGGAAGACGTCCTCCTTGGTGGAGACGCCGCGGCCCTCCTGGGCCACCAGGATCGTGCCCATCCCGCCGCCGTCGCGGCGGAGGAGGAAGTCGACCGAGTCGAACTGGCTGCGGTAGGTTCGCTCCCGGACCGACTGCTCGACCTCCCCATAGAACTCCTTGAGCTTGTCCGCCTTCGAGATGGCGATGACGAGCGGGAGGTTCCGGGATCGGACGTACCGGAAGACGCCGCGGGCCAGGTTCACCTGCTGCGCCTGGTCGTGCAGGGAGGGGAGCGCGGGCGAGAGCAGGAGGATGATCGCGTCGGCGCTGTGGACGAATCGGCCCAGCAGCGTAAGCCCCCGACGCCACAGGTCGCGACGGTCGGGCCGCCACGAGTCGAAGTGCGGGATCACACGGCAGTTCTTCTCGGCGACCTCGGCGGTGTCCGAGTCGATCCAGAGCCGGTCGTAGGTGAAGTAGTCGGCGATGATACCGCCCGCCTCGTCGATGGTCTGCAGCTCCATCGGCTTGGAGCCGGCCTCCCCGCCGGGGGCGCCGTAGCGGAACCGCATCTTCATCTCGACGAACTGGTTGAACTTGGTCGGGAGGGGGTACTTGGTGAGGACGCCCTGGTCCTCTCGGCCGGCCGCGAGCTCGACCCAGAGCTTCTTGCGGTCCTCCATCGGGCGGTTCACGTAGTACCGGCTGGTCGTCTCGAGGCTCCCCTCGGGGTCGGTGGGGTCGGTCGTCTCGTAGGTCGTTTCCTCGAGCGCGACGTCGTTGTCCAGGTCGCCGTAGATCGGCAGCTGGCTGCCGTCGGCCCGCGCCGGAACGTAGAGGATCGGCAGGTTGAGGCCGAAGTGGCCGGCCAGGAACCGGAAGTACGTCGTCTTGCCCGACGCCGGGATACCGACGACGGCGATCCGGGCCGTATCCGGTCCGCGTTTTGTCTCGCGCTTCGAGCCCGGCGCGCGCCGGGTCCGTGTGGTGACCTTGACCTCTCCCATCGTCCGACCTCTACCGCATCTCCGCGAGGCAGATCTCGAGGAAGTCGAGCGCCCCCTCGGCGATCGGCCCGGCCGAGGAGAGTTCCAGACGGGCGTCCTGGACCTGACCGAAGACGACCTCGACCGCTTCCTCGTGCTTCAGCGCGGCGTCCTGCAGGTCGCCCTCCTGGGCGAGCTGCGTCAGTTGGTACGTCCCGCGGAGTTCCATGAGCTTGGTGAACAGGTCCAGCAGTTTCAACCGGACCTCGGGCCCGGCGCTGGCGAGCCGGTGCTCGGTCTCGTCGATGAACCGGACGAGGGTCTCCGTCTCCTTGTCGTTCTGCATCCGGGCCTGGAGCAGCGCGAGCCGACGCAGGATCCGAGCTTGGGAGGACGGTGGGAGTTTCTCGACCTCACCCCACGCCTGCAGGAGCGCCCGGGCCGCCTCGACGATCGCTCGCCGTGCGAACTGGATGCGCGCCTCCCAGTACAGTCGGGTCACCGGCGGCAGCACCGGCGCGGCGCGTTGGAGGAGTTCCAGCGCGCGATCGTTCTGTCCTCCGAGATACGCCTCGACGACCTCGCCGAGCGGCCCGTACCGCTCCTTGAGGTAGACGGGGGTGGTGGCGCCGCCGGCCCCGGCGATCACGTCGACTTCCAGGTCGGGGGCCTCGGTGTACGAGGTGGCCGCCGACTGGGCGGCCGAGTGGAGGCGGGAGACGGTCGCGTGCTGCTGGGGCTCCTTGAGGGCGCGCGCGGCGTTCGCCGCGTGGCGGGCCAGTTCCTCCGGGTGCAGCTCCTCGATCGGTCGGTCGTCCTCGTACCCGACATCGATGAAGGCGTTCACCATCTGGGCGAACAACTGCGAGCCGGTCGTGACCTCCTGGTAGCTGAACGCCGCGGGGAGGCCCAGTTCGGCCGACCGGGCCGTCATCTGCGTCAGCAGGTGGTTCACGCGCCCCGCATCGACGCCCTTGTCGCGCTCGTCCCCGCTCCCAATCCCGATCACCCGGAGGGTGAGACTGGAACCGGCGGGCAGGAGATACGGCACGAGGTCGACCCGGCCGGACTGAACGGTCGCCTGGTCGGGGGTCCGGACGTCGAACCGCTGGGAGGCGTTGTCCCAGCCGTCCGTGACGAGGACGAGGTTTCCCTGCACGCCGCGCGTTCCCATGCGCAGCAGGTCGGCGCCGACCGCCAGCGCGTCCCAGATCGCGGAACGCCCGCTCGGCTGCAGGAGCGAGATGAGGTTCTCGATGTACGGGAGGTTCTCCTTGTGAATCTCCCCGAGGGGGACCGGCGCCCGTACCGTCTCGGTGAACGTCACCAGGCCGAACAACGAGCCGGAGTTGGCGGCGTCCTGAAGGATGCGAAAGACCGCGGTCCGGGCGACCTCGATCTTCTGGTGCTGCCCCTGCTCGGTCCCCGGCTCGGGCAGCGGGGCGAGCATGCTCTTGGACAGGTCGAGTACGAGCACGTTGCGCTCCCGCGTGGGAGCGACCGGGCCCCCGCCAGCCGCGTCGTCCATATCGAAAAGGACCTCAGAACCGGGCGGACCCGCCCGAGTTCAGGGAGCGGCCCCGAGCGATGCCGCCGATACGCACACTGCAATTACCGAGGGTGGGGTATTTCTGGCTTCCGTCGCGGCGACAACGGTTTTCATGCTGTTATCCGACATCGGACGCCGGCGGTGGAGGGGCTCCGAACCGGCCGGTTCGGGGCCCACCGCCCCCGCGGGGCCATCTTTATAAATCGAGGAGCGTGGCACCGCGCACATGGGCAATATCCGGCAAACCTACATCAAGCGGGTCGCCATCGAGCTGATCCGCCACTACCCCAACGACTTTTCCGGAGATTTTGCCCAGAACAAGCAGAAGGTCTTGGAATTGACCGACCTGGGCGTGGTCGTGGACGGAAAGACCACGGTCCAGTACAAGAAGCTCGCCAACCGGATCGCCGGCTACGCGACTCGGTACATGAAGCGCAAGCGCGGCACGTAGTCGCGCGCGCCGCCCGTCTAGTCCAGGATCTGCAGGCCTTCCTGCAGGTGCACGATCTCGACCGGGGTCGTGGGGCGCCCCACCAGCAGGCCCCGCGAGTTCGCGACCAGGCAGGCCCCGACGATCGGGACGCCGAAGTTGGCGGTCGAGCGATGGACCGGGACGCCGAAGAGCTGGCGGAGGGACTCGACCTCGCTGTCCGTCGCTTTCGGATGGACGACGACGCCCTTGTTCGTGGCAATGCCGGCCATCCCGACCGTGCCGAGACCGGCGATCGTCCCTTTCACCGCGGGGACGTGCAGCGCGTGCCCGATGCGTGCGACGGCCTCGGGTGAGAACTCCGGATGGACCAACGCCCCGTGGTCGTTGGCGAGCACGTTGTTGCCCAGAGCGTTCTGTCGCTGACGGACGACGGTCACGGGGCCGACCGACGCGAGCACCTCGCGGTCGTCGTCCCCCGGCTCCTCTCCGATGACCAGGCCGTGCGAGTTGAGCGCCACGAACGCCCCGACGACCTCGGTGTCCAGCAGATGGGTCTTGAGGACCGGTACGCCGAGGAGTCGCTCCACGTCCTGCACGACGGCTTTCGGCACCGCGCTCGGCGCCAGCGCGGCGCGGTCGCTCGCCTTCAGGTAGACACCGAGGTACGGGCTGCCCCCGTAGAGGGTGCGACCGACCGGCACGCCGGGGCTCTCCTGGGGGTTCGGATCACTCCGCCTCGAGCAGGTCGACCTCGATGAGGCCGTCCTCGAAACGGATTGCCTTGACCCGCACGGCCGAGGGGATATGCTGGATCCCCCGCTCCCACACGTGCTCGTTGAGCCGGGGGTCGATCCACACGTCCTCCGGCTTGCCCTTCATGTGGCGGACGATGTACCGCCGGACCGTCAGCAGCACGTGACCGGCGCGTCGCCGCCGCGACGGTTGGTGCTGGCTCGCCCGCAGCGGAATGACGAACTCCCGCTCGAGCTCCTCGACGCGGCGGCCCTGACCCGTCTTCTTCTCTGCCATCGTTCGCTCCGCGACCCTCTACTTGTGCAGGTGCCCGCGCTTCCAGGTGTGGCGCTTGGGGTGGCGCGTCACCCGTCGGTCCGTGCGCTGGATCACCCAGGCTGGGACGCGCCGGTTCTGCTTCACGACGCGAAACAATCGTACTTTGCGGGCGAGGCTCTTCC
>JASHSU010000034.1 GCA_030038605.1 Thermoplasmata archaeon
CACGGGGTCTCGACGAGGTCGGTCCGTTGCCGGGGTTCGATCCCGGAGGCCTCGACCGGAACGGTCCGTCCCGCCGTGAGGGCCAGCTGGCCGGTCCAGGCGATCATCGCTCCGTTATCGACGCACAAGGACCGGGGCGGCGCGAACATGGTCCCCCCCCGGGCCTCGACCATGGTTCGAACCATACCTCGCAGGCGCTCGTTGCAGGCGACCCCCCCACCGAGCACGACGGCGGCCCGTCGCCGGTGCGCCAGTGCTCGTTCGGTCACCTCGGTCAGCATCGCATACGCCGTGACCTCGACGGAGTACGCGAGGTCGGACCGGGACGCGCCGCGCCCGTCCAGCGCCAGCGCGGCGGTGAGCAGACCAGAGAAGGCGACGTCCATCCCGTGCACCGTGTACGGAAGCGGGAGCAGTTCGCTGCCTTTCTTGGCCTCGGCTTCCAGCGCCGGTCCGCCGGGGAACGTCCCCCCGAGCTCGATCCAGAGCTTATCGAGAAAGTTGCCGATGCCGATGTCGAGGGTCTCACCGAGCACGCGGTAGCGCCCTCGGGCGTAGGCGATGACCTGCGTGTTGCCGCCGCTGGCGTAGAGCAGCATCGGGTCGTCCAGGCCGCTGAGCACGCGAGCGATCTCCACGTGCGCCACACAGTGATTCACCGGGACGAGGGGACGGTTCCACGCGAGGGCCAGCATCCGGGCGACCGTCGCACCGGCTCGGAGGCACGGCCCCAGGCCGGGACCCTGCGAGAAGGCGACCGCGTCCACGTCCTCCGGGCGGAGGTGGGCCGCCGTCATCGCCCGCTCGACCAAGTCCGGGAAGAGCTCGACATGATGGTTCGCCGCCTCCCGAGGATGGATGCCTCCCTGGGTGGGCCGGTACATGTCCGACGCCATCCCCAGCACCTCCGCTCGGTCGGAGACGAGGCCGACCGAGGCCGTGTGGGCCGTCGACTCAATTCCGAGGATGACCATGGTACGTCTCCGGCCGGTCCGAACCGCCGGCGCCCGTCGCGGGCGCTCTCACTCCTCGGTCGATTCGATCCGGAAGCAGACCTTCTTACCCTTCAGGGCGAGCTGGATCCGGTCGGCAAAATCGAGCGATTCCTGCACGCTGACCTCGCGCGACCAGTCGTACACGAAGTCGTACCCCTCGGTCTCCTCGCGGAATCCGAGGTCTTCCAGGCAGTCGGCGATCTCGGAGTAGGGAGCACCCTCGCTGTCGAGTTGGAGGAGGAGGAACGTCTTGGTCATCGATGGGAACGGGCGAGGGGCGGCGGGACTTAAAGGTCGTTCGGGGAGTCGGAGGCGTCCGCTGGGGCCGGTCCCTCGTCGGGTTCCGACCGATCCGGTTCCGGCCGCCGAGCGTGGGCCGTGACGACGACGGCCACGCCACGATGCATGCGTCCCATCTCGGAGGGAGCGAGAACCAACCGGCCGATCGCCAGGAGGGCCTGGCCCCGGTCGACGAGCAATGCGGTGGTGCCGGGCACAAGGTCCGGGTCGGACGCCGCGACGAACCGGCTGAACAACGTCCGGCCCTCCCGAACGAACGGGGCCGCGTCCTCGGTGACGACCACCCGGCGTACTCCGGCGGGCAGGAGCTCGTGCAGTCGTTCCGCCCCTCGGAACGTGGGGCTCGGAATGCCGTCGAGACCGACGTGGAAGTACGGCGTCGTGCCCCGGTAGAACGTCCGCAGGCGGCCCGACTGGCGAGAGCGTTCTCCCCGCATCTCGGGGGCCAGCGATTCGGCGACATCGGCGCCGTACTCCCAGCGAAGCAGCGACCGGATCTGCCACGCGGTCCAAGCCTCCGACCAATCGGCGCCGGCCTCCACGTGGGGGCCCAGGAGGCCGTCGACCTCCTCCCGAACGGCCCGCGCCGGACGATGCCGTGCGGGGAGCGCACTGTCGGCCACTCCCAGGTACGGACCGACCGGATACAGGTCGAGCAACTCGACCGGCACGGACCCGACCGGGGTCGCCGCCGACCAGAACAGCGGAGACCCCGACCGGTCCTGTAGGGGCAGGTATCGCAGATACTCCGGACGGAGGGGCACGCGCCGGACCGTTCGATCGTCGGGCCGACCCTGTCGATAGTCGGCAACCCGCCGGCGGAATCGGACCACGCTCGGCCGGTCACCGCTACGGTCGTCGATCTCTCGGAACGCCCGGCGGCTCGCGGGCTCCGTCGGGAGGAACACCTCGGGATGAGCCCGCGCTTCATCCATCGCCGCACGCAGCGCGGGGTGGGCGGTGGCTCGACGTTCCGCGAGTTCCCACAACGTTCCGTCCCGGATCGCTTGTCGGACCCTTCCCATCTCCTCGGCCGAGGTCAGCAGGTTGTGGTACGCCAACCCTCGCTCTCGCTCCTCGAGGGGCCGACGGGCGAGGCGGGGGAGGGGCATCTCGGCGCAGAGGAAGCAGTGGCAGGTCGACTCCTGAACGTCCTCGAGGGCCACCGTTCCCTCCGGGAGCAGCAGTCGCCCGCGTCGGGCGAACTTCTGGTAGGCGGACGAGTCGACGAGGTCGACCCCGAAGAGGGCGGCGAGGGCGAACACCATCGGATGCCCGGCCCCGAAGAGGTGTACGGGTTCGGCGGGCGTGAGCTCCGGCCGGGCCGCGGCCAACTGCTGGACGAGCTCGACGTACCGGTACTGCTCGAAGAGGGGAACGACGCCGCCGACGGCGAGGACGTCCCCGACCTCACTGGCCGCCCGGGCCGAACGGGCCCGAAGGTCCGCGTACGCCCCGCCCTGAACGGGCACCGCTAGCAGTCCGGACCGGAGATTCCGGGCCGAGTGAGCCCGTTCGATCGTCGCCCTCAGGGCCGAATCGGCCATTTCGTACGGCGTGTCGGGCTCCGTGAATTCGTCGAGTACGGTCGCGATGTCGGATCCGATCGCGGACTGGAAGCGAAGGATCTCCTCCGGCCCGACTTCCACCGAGCCATACGCATGCTGCTGGAACGCACCCGAGTCGGTCATGACCGGTCCGCTGGACCCGATCAGGTGGTGGATTCCCCTCGACTCCGCGACCTCCCGTAGGGGCGGCGTCCGCCAGGTGATGTACGACGAGGTGATCACGGCGTCCAGCCCGAGGGTCCTTCGAAACTCCGGCGGGGCGACCGGTTGACGGGCGGGATCCGGGTGGACGACCGGTAGCAGGGCCGGGGTCTGGATCACGCCGTGCGGCGTCGAAAAACGTCCCAATCGGGCGAGTCCGTCGCGGGCCGTGAGTTCGAAATCGCTCACGCCCGCTCCTCCCGCCGCGCCCCGTCGAGGGCCGGTCGGGCGGGGACGTAGCTCGCGCGGATCCGGTTCAGCAGGTCGGTCAACATCGGAGCGGTCAGTTTGCCGGTGTTCGTGTTCTGGGGACTGGGGTGGTAGGAGGCCCACAGGAGGGGTCGTCCGGCGCCCAGCGGGACGCACGCTCCGTGCGCAAACGGCGTACGGGGCACCGAGGAGTCGTAGACCGACGGAGCGATCGCGAGCACGGCGTCCCACGCGAATCCCCCGAGGGCCAGGATCGCCCGCGCCCGGGGCAGCAGCTTGAGCTCGCGCTGGAGGTAAGGAGCGCAGTTCGACTGCTCGGCGGGGGTCGGACGATTGCCGGGCGGAGCGCAGCGCACTGCCGCCGTCAGATACAAGTCCGTGTACCGGAGCCCATCCCCCCGGTGGGTCGACGTCGGTTGATTGGCAAATCCCGTGGCATGGAATGCTCGGACCAGGAAGGCGGCCGAACGGTCCCCCGTGAAGACTCTCCCGGTGCGGTTGGACCCGTGGGCGGCCGGCGCCAGGCCGACGACGACCAGGCGGGCGTCGGGGTCGCCGAAACCGGGCACGGCGCGACCCCAATACTCCTGGTCCCGGAACTCTCGCTTGCGCTGCCGGGCCACCTCCGCCCGGTAGCGCACGAGACGTGGGCATCGGACGCAGCCGATGACCTCCCGTCGGACGGCCTCGAGCGAGTCGGGCACGGCCGCTCCACGCCCGATGGGGCTTAAGGCGCGCGGCGGTGAGTCTCCCCCGATGCTCACCTCGGGTGACCTAAGGGTATAGTGCCTCCGGAGGATACCTCGGTCGATGAGCGATATGCACGTGCCCCGCGGGTCGAGTGTCCGCGTCGGTGCGGTCGACGGAGACCTCGAGGTCGAGGGGCGAGCCACGATCGAGGCGGAGGGAGTGGCCCGGGTGCAAGGGGAGGTCCGGTGCACCGGCTCGGTCGACGTCGTCGGAAACCTCGAATGCCGGGAGTTCCGTTCCGAGCACGGCAAGGTGCACATCCAGGGCAACCTCACCGTCGCCGACCGGGTTGCGACCGACGAGGGTGAACTCGAGGTCAGCGGGACCTTTGCCGCCCGCGATGTGGACGTCGACCGGCGGCTCGTGCTCGGCGGCCCGGCCACGGTGGAGACCGTCGAAGTCGGCGGCCGGCTGGAAGGTGCCTCCACTCTGCGCGCCAAGGAAGTGTCGGTCGGGGGACATTTCACCCTCGCCGGCAAGATCGAGGCGCATTCGGTGGAGGCCGGCGGCTCGGTCGAACTGCACGAGGTCTCCCTGGACGACCTGGAGGTGGGCGGCATGGTCCACGTTGGCGGGGGCGCCGTACGCCACCGGATCGAGGTCGGGGGCAAGTTCTCGTCCGACGAACCGATCACGTTCGGCGACTTCTCGGTCGGGGGCTGGGCCGAGTTCCGGGGCCACGCCTCCGGGCAGAAAATCGAAGTCGGCGGAGTCCTCTCCGCGCGCCAGGACCTCGCCTTCGCCAGTCTCGAGATCGGCGGGATGGGCGACATTCACGGCAACGCCGCCGGGCGGGACGTAGAGATCGGAGGCAAGTTCTCCGTCGGGGGCCGGCTCGAGCTCACGGGGTCGCTGGAGGTCGGTGGCATGATCTCCGTCGAACGCGAACTGACCGCGGCGTCGATCGAAGTGGGGGGCAAACTGCGGGCGGAGCGTGCGATCGTCTCCGGTAGTGTGGAGGTGGGTGGGACGATCCAGACGAACGCCGGGCTGAAAGCCCGCGTCATCGAACTGGGGCCCCGCTCCCGGGCGGTCGGTCCGCTGGTGGGTGGCCGTGTCGTCCTCTCCCGGGGAGCCCGCGCCGAGGACGTGTTCGGCAGCACCGTCGAGCTCGACCGGAAATGCGAGGCCCGCCGGATCGTCGCCGAGAACATCCGTCTGCGCGAGTCGTGTACGGTCGAGCAGATCGTGTTCACCGGCTCGCTCGTGATGGAGTCCGGGGTCACGGTCCGCTCCCCGCCGCAGAAGGTCGCGACCCTGCCGCCGTTCCCGCTCTGAACCGGGGCCCGGATGATCTCCGAGCGGGCTTCGGGCGAACCGAACGCTCGACGCCGGGAGGCGACCGACCTCTACGCCACGGTCCTCGAGGTCGTCAAACGGTACCACGGGGCCGCCCGGATCACGCGGGTCTCCTACGGAGCGGGCATGCCCGTCGACCGGCTGCGCCTGCTGATGGACCGGTTGCTGGCCCTCGGGCTCCTGCAGAGCGAGGACGTCGACGGCCGCCCGGTGTTCGACATCACCCCGCGCGGCCAGGAATTCCTCGACACCTACTGGAAGATGCGGGGCTTCGTCGAGGGCCTCGAGGGCGCGCCGGACCGCCGGGCCGGTGGGCGTCGGTAACGGGGTCCTCGCTCACGCTTGTCTCCAGCGCAGCCCGGTTCCGATGAGCACGATCCACGCCACGACGTAGGCGACGAGGACCGCACCGGCGAGCATGGTCGTGCCGGACGACCCGTGGACGAGGGCGACCAGAAACTGGCTCCCCCAGGTGAGCGGCCAGGCGTAGGCGATCGCCTGCAGCGGCACGGGCAAGATCGTGACCGGGTAGAAGATCGGGGCGAAGAAGGTGAGAATGACGCCGACGATCTGGGCCCACGCGTTGATCTGGCGGGGCGTTCCAGCGTACACCCCGACGAGGTAACCGATGCCCAGGGTCGACGCCCACACGAGCACGAAGCCGCCCACCAGCAGCGGAAACACCGCCCAGCCGATCGCGACGTGGAAGACGGTGACGGCGACGCCGAGCGTGAAGAGGGCGGAGGCGAGCGTGTACGGGAGGAGCGAGAGGGCGTTCGACAGCGCGTAAACGACCGGACTCACCGGCAGCGAGACCCAGAGGTCGAAGATACGGGTCGACTTGTCGTTCCCGAGCGACTGGGCGAGGGCGTTGATGTTGAGCAACGCGGTCTCCATCATGATCGTGCCCACGAGCACCTGGACGCGCAGCTCGGGAACGACCAGTTGATTGAGAAAGAACAGGATCCCGATCGGGAAGATGATCGTGAATCCCAGGACGATGCCGAGCTCCCGCATCGACTCGACGAGCAGCATCTCGGTCGCGGTGCCGAGGTTGCGCAGGGTCGACCAGCCGCTCACGAGCCCTCCGCCGTCGAACCGTCAACGAGCGAGAGGTACGCATCCTCCAGCGAGACCGGGGCGAGCGAGGCTTCGAGCCCCAGGGCGTGCAGTCCCTCCACCTCCCGGATCACGTCGGCCCGGAACGGGTCCTGGACCTGGAGACGCTCGATGTTGCCCGTTCGGAACGTCGCCGGATACTTGCGCTCGGCCTCCCGCAAGCTCGCCCGTCCCTCGGGCGTCAGGTGGTCGAGGCCGCGAACCTCCAGCCGCCCCCGATAGGGGAGGCGGTCGCGGATCGCTTGGACCGTGCCCTCGGCGACGACGCGACCCCCGTTGACGATCGCGACGCGGTCAGCGAGGTACTCCGCCTCCTCGATGTAGTGGGTCGTCAGCAGGATGCCGATCCGGCGGGCTCTCAGCCCGTCGATCAACTGCCAGACGGACCGCCGAGCCTCCGGGTCCACGCCGGTGGTGGGCTCATCCAGGAGGAGGAGACGAACGTGGGGGCCCGCGAGCGCGATGGCGATGAGCACGCGCCGACGTAGACCCCCTGAGAGCTCCCGGACCAGCTTGCCCTGATAGGTTTCGAGCCCCGTCGCGCGCAGCAGGTCGGTCGTGTAGCGCCGGGCGTCCGAGCGGGGAACGCCCTTGAGCTGGGCGAAGTAGCGGACGTGCTCCTCGACCGTCAGGTTCAGCTTGGGCTCGCACTCCTGCGGGATCACCGAGATGAACTCCTTGGCGGCGAGCGGGTGGCGCACCATATCGACGCCCGCGACCTCGATCGTCCCCGCGCTCGGTAGGAGCTGACCCGCGATCTGGCGCAGCAGGGTGGTCTTGCCGGCGCCGTTCGGCCCCAGCAGCGCCACGATCTCCCCCGGCCGTACGGTGAGGTCGATGGCGTCGTTCGCGCGTTTGTCGCCCCGTCGGCTCTTGTAGGTCTTGGAGACCCCTCGGACCTCGAGCACGGAGGGTTCGTTCCCCGGCTTTGCGGGTCGAGTGGGAGAGGAGAGTGGGTCGTTCATGCGTCGACGACCGTCCGAACGCGCCGCGGGTCAAGGTCGGGACGCACGGGCGAGCCTCACCGGAGGTGAGCGCGCTTCGCTCAGTAGCGGGGGACCTTCTCGTCGACGTCGACCGACCAGGCGTCGATGCCGCCCGCGAGGTTGGCGACCGACTTGTAGCCGTGGTGCGCGAGATACCCGGCCACCATCGCGGAACGGGCTCCGCCGTGGCAGTAGACGACGATCTCCCGGTCCTGGGGCAGCTCCGCCGCCCGGTCGGCGATCTCGTTCATCGGGATGTGCACCGAGGGCTCAATGACCGCGAGGTCGCGCTCCCAGGGTTCTCGAACGTCGAGGAGCAGGATCTCGCCCGGACGGGCCTTCATCCGTTCCGCCACCTCGGCGGCCGACAGCTCCTCGACCATCCGGCGGCCGGAGCCGCCGCCCGAGAAAAAGGTTCGGTCTTGGGTCCGCCCGAATCCCTAAAGCCGTCTCCGCGCTCCGTCCCATGATGAAGGTCCGCGACCCCGTCTGCGGGATGACCGTCGAGTCGACTACAGCGGCGGCCAAAGGTACCTACGGAGGTCAGATGGTCTACTTCTGCGCGGAAGGGTGCAAGCGGACCTACGAGCGCACGCACCCAGCGGATCCACGCTAGGCCCGACGGGCGGCTTCGCCCTCCGGACCTATGGCCACCGACCCGATCTGTGGGATGTTTGTTGAGGAGCGCCCGGAGGCGCTCCAACTCGTTCGGGAGGGTCGGACCTACTACTTCTGCTCCGAGACCTGCGTCCAGCAGTTCGCGCAACCCGACCGAGCGCTGAGTCGCCTCCGACGCCGGTTGCTGATCGCCTGGCCGCTCACGGCCCTCATCCTGTGGCTCACCTATGGTCCGTGGCCTCCTACCGCGGCGTATCTCGCACTCCTTCTCGCCACGGTGGTCGAGTTCTACGTCGGGGTCCCATTCTTTCGGGGCGCGTGGGACGCGATTCGCACCCGGGTCTGGAACATGGATTTGCTCATCGCCGTCGGTACCCTGACGGCGTACCTCTACAGTGTGGTGGCACTGGCCGTCCCGGGCCGGGTCCCGGCCACGGAGTACTTTGACGCCTCGGCCCTCATCGTCACTCTGATCCTGACCGGGAACTATCTGGAGCATCTCACGAGGGAGCGAGCGCGAGTTTCCCTTCGGCGACTGAAAGAGGCCCTCCCCGCGACCGCGTGGGTCCTCCGCGAAGGGACCGAGCGCGAGGTTCCCCTGGAAGCGGTCACCGCGGACGACCGCATCCGCATTCGTCCCGGCGGACGGGTTCCCGTCGACGGCGTCGTCCTGGAAGGGCGTTCGACCGTCGACGAGTCGCTCCTCACCGGTGAGCCGACTCCGGTTCCGAAAGGTGCCGGCGACGCCGTCGTGGCGGGGTCGATCAACGAGGAAGGCCGGTTGGACGTGGCCGTCCGTCGCGTGGGAGCGGATACTGTCCTGGCTCGAATCGGAGAGTTGGTCACTCAGGCGGAGACGAGCCGAGTCCCCCTGCAGGTCCTGGCGAATCGTATCGCGTCGGTGTTCGTGCCGTTCGTCCTGTTCCTCGCGGTCGTGGCGACCGTCTTCTGGTCGGTAATGGGCGTGGGGGTCTCCTTCGCGATTTTGGTCTTCGTCTCGGTCGTCATCACCGCCTGCCCCTGCGCGTTCGCCATCGCGACTCCGGCCGCGCTGCTCGTCGGTACCGGTCGGGCCGCCGAGGCCGGGATTGTGTTCAAGGGAGGCGACTCGATCGAGCGGGCGAGCCGAGTCAACCGTGTCCTCCTGGACAAGACGGGCACGGTGACCCTCGGGCGGCCGTCTCTCGCGGAAGTGACGGCGGGCTCAGGGTTCGACCGGGCGGCGCTGCTCGCCTGGGCCGCGGCGGTCGAGCAGGGGTCGGACCATCCGTTGGCTCGCGCGGTGGTGGAAGCGGCCCAGCGGGAGCGAGTTCCACCCGGAGTTGCGTCGGAGGTGCGGGCCGTCCCCGGCCTCGGAGTTCGCGGCCGGGTCGCGGGTCACCCGGTGACTGTCGAGTTGGGCTCCCCGGCCGGGTCGGCCGAGTCGGAGCCCCTGCGCGCGGCGATCGCGCGGTGTGCCGAGAACGGATGGAGCTGGTCGCGGGTGACGGTCGATGGCGACACCGTGGGGGTGCTGGCCTTCACCGACTCCGTTCGGACCGAGGCGGCGGCGGCGGTCGCTTCCCTGAAGGCCGACGGTCTTCCGGTGGGTCTGGTCACCGGCGACCGGGCCGACGTGGCCTACCGAGTCGCGTCCCCTCTCGGCCTCTCGCCCGTGCTCGCCGAAGTGACGCCCGCCGGCAAACTGGAAGCGATCCGCCGGTTGCAGACCGAAGGGAGTCGCGTCGCGTTCGTGGGGGACGGGATCAACGACGCCCCGGCCCTGGCCGCGGCGGACCTCGGTATCGCCGTCGGCACGGCGACCGCGGTCGCCCAAGAGACGAGCGGTGTGATCCTGCTGCGAGCCGACCTGCGCGGGGTGGCCCTCGCGCTTCGGATCGGACGGGCGACGGTTCGCAAGGTCCGGACCAATTTGGCCTGGGCGATCGGATACAACGCGGTCTTGCTCCCGATCGCGGCGGGAGCGCTCGTCCCGTGGTTCGGCGTGCGCCTGTTCCTCTACCTTCCGGTCGTCGGGGC
>JASHSU010000035.1 GCA_030038605.1 Thermoplasmata archaeon
CCGCGCAGCGCGGAGAGGTTGGAGCCGGTCCCGCTGCCGCCCTTGAACAGGCGGCCCTCGCTCGTGGCGAGCGCGAGGATCGAGTCCATGTCGTCGGCGACGGACTGGATGAAGCAGGCGGAGCACTGCGGTGGCTCCCGGACGCCGACGTTGAACCAGACGGGGCTGTTGAACGCCGCCATCTGCTGGACCATGAGGAACGAGAGGCTCTCCTCGAACGTCGTCGTCTCCTCGGGCGTTTCGAGGTAGCCGAGCTCGAGCCCGCGCTCGGCGACCCAGTGGCAGACGCGCCGGATCATCCCGTCGACGGACGACTCGCGGCGGCCGCCGATGATGCGGAAGTACTTCGACGCGGCGATGTTGACGCTCGTCTCCGACCAGGAGACCGGTGCGCGGATCCCCTTCTGGTCGAAGATGACCTTCCCGTCCGCGTTCTTGATGAACGCGTCGTGGGAGCGCCAGGCGACGGTGTCGAACGCGGTCTTACCGCGCGGCACGAGGCGAGGGACGGGAATCGGTTCGCGCCCCACCCGCGGCGCCGGGCGAACCGGCGGCACGTCGGCGGTGGGGCCTGCACGCTTCTTCGATACGGCCATGGATGACCACTCCGGAGGTCCGAACGAGCGGTCCGAACGAGTACGACAGTACCGCGCTACGCCACTACACTCACGCCGACCTCGTGGAACGCTCCCGAGACGGGGGCGTTCCGTTCCTGTCGGTGATAGGGTGAGTCGCGAGGGGTGTCACTCGGGACACTCGACGATGCCCTCCGGGTGCGGCGTAGCATCCGCGGGTATAAGGACGCTCGGTCGGAATTCGTGAAAATTCGTCCGACGCCCGTCGCGGAAAGCGTCGCAACCGTTCCGGAGGAAGAGAAATCGCGGATTCGTCCGTCGGGGGCCAAAGTTCAGCGTCGGACGGGCGCCGTCGGGGCGGCCGGCGGCGGCAGGACGCGCATCGTGCACGGCATCAGAGCGCCGCACTCACCGCAGTACAGCCCCTCCTCGGCGACCCAGAGAAAGGCGCCGCACCGCTCGCATTTGCGCGGATCGTCCGGGTCGTTGCGGCAGCCCATCGAACGGTCGCCAGGCGGCCCCGGTATTTGGTCCCCTCGTTCGAGCGGGAAAAAAAGTGGGATGGGGCTCTCTCCCGAGGGAGAGAGCCCGCGAAAGGGTGCGAACCCGTCTAGGCGTTCTTCATTCGGGCGCGGGAGATGTAGCCCTTCTTGTCGAGGAAGTACATGTACCCGTCCTGACGGGTGATCTTCTCCGTCCCGACGCGGGCCTTCTTCCCGGACTTGTTGAGCTTCGTGGGGGTCTTCCAGAGATACCCGTCCTTCCCGAGGTAGTACAGGTAACCCTTCTCTCGCTTGACTTGCTCTTTGCCTACTTTCTCCGCCATGTCGGCGACCTCTACCGCCGAGAGGAAAGTGCCCAGTATTTAGAATTACTGACGGAGTGCCCTCGAAGAAATCACATTTCCCTGACGATAAACGACGGCCGGAATCGCGTCGAAGCGGTACCCCAGCTGGTCGACGTGCGGGAGCGAAAAGACGGAGAAATCGGCGGGCCGGCCGACCCCGACCGTCCCCGCGTCCTCGACACCGACCGCGTGGGCCGCATTCACCGTCGCCGCCGTGAGCGCCTCCGCCGGCGAGAGCCGGCCGCCGTGCACGGCGAGCGCGAGGGCGAGCGGCATCGAGGTCGACCAGGCGTTCGGGGAGCAGTCCGTGCCGATGGCCACCGGGATGCCGGCGTCGACGAGCTCCCGGGCCGGCGCGCGCCGGCTCGTCCCCGACCCGAAGGCGGTCACCGGCAGGACGACCGCCGTCACCCCGGCGAGCGCGAGCGCCCGTCGGTCGTCGTCGTGGGCGGCGAGCAGGTGGTCCGCGGACCGGGCGCCCCGGCGGGCCGCCAAGCGGGCCCCGCCGCTCCGCACGAACTCGTCGGCATGGACCTTGAGGCCTAGGCCGAGTCGCGCGGCGGCGCGGAGCAGACGCTCCGAGGCGTGGACCGAGAAGAAGCCGGGTTCGGTGAAGACGTCCACGAACGCCGCCAGCCGCTCGCGGGCGATCACCGGCAGGCATTCGCGGATCAGGCGGTCGACGTAGACGTCCGAGCGACCCACGTATTCCGGCGGCACCGCGTGGGCCCCGAGGAACGTCGGCACCAGGCGGAGACCGCTCCGACGGGCGAGCCGCGGGATCAGGCGGAGGAGTCGCAGCTCGCCCTGCGGCCGCAGGTCGTAGCCGGTCTTCACCTCGACCGTGGTCGTGCCCGAGGCGGCCATCGACGCGAGTCGGCCCTCCGTCTCGGCGAGCAACTGCTCGGGCGAGGCCCGTCGGGTGGCCCGCACCGTCGCCAGGATGCCGCCGCCCCGGCGCGCGATGGCCGCATACGACAGCCCCCGAGCTTTCAGCGCCAGCTCGAACGCCCGGTCGCCGGCGTACAGGACGTGGGTGTGGGCGTCGACGAAGCCGGGCACGACGACGCCGCCCCCCGCGTCCCTCCGCCGACCCCCGCCCCGGAGCCGGACGCGCCGGGCCAGGCCCCGCTCCGAGCCGACGTACACGAAGCGTCCTCCGTCGACGGCGACCGCGGCGTCGCGGACCAGTCCCAGTTCCTGGGCCGCCCGTCCGACCCGGGGGATCGGGCCCGGGCGAAGCGTCGCGAGCTCCGCGATCCCGGTGACCACCAGGTCGGCCCGGATCATGGCTGGTGGATCAGATGGTCGAGCAGGTCGCGGGCCGCGTGCGAGCCGGGAAAGATCACCCGGGCCTCGGTCTCGAGGGGTTCGAGTTCCTTGTACCGCGACGAGAAGTGCGTGAGGAACAGCGTGCTGACCTGGGCCGCGTTCGCGAGCTCGGCGGCCTGGCGCGCGGACGAGTGGCCCCAGGCGTTCGCTTCCGACTCGATCTCGCGGCCGACCGTCGCCTCGTGGATGAGCAGCGTCGCCCGGTGCGCGAGCTGTCGGATGTCGTCGCTCGGACCGGTGTCCCCCGAGTAGACGATCGAGCGGCCGGGACGGGGTGGACCCATCACGTCCGCGGGGTGGACGACGCGGTTCCCGACGTGCACGGAGTCACCGGCCTCGAGCCGGGCGAAGTCCTCGCCCTTGATCCCGAGCGAACGGGCGAGGTCGCCGTTGAACCGGCCCCGTTTCGGGCCCTCCTCGAGCCGATAGGCGATCGTCGGGACCGGGTGCTCGGCGTGCGCCGTTCGGATGGTGTAGCCGTCCAGCTCGACGGTCGACCCGGGCGTGAGCGGGTGGACCGCGACCGGGAACCGGAGGGTGAAGTACCCCATCTGGAGGGCCCGCCCCACCATCTCCTCGGCGTCGGGAGGGCCGTAGATGTCGAGCGGGTCGGTCCGGTTGTTGAGGCACATGCTCTGGATGAGCCCGGGCAGCCCGAGGAAATGGTCGCCGTGGAAGTGCGTGATGAAGACCCGGCGCACCCGCATGAACGAGGCGCTGGATTGGAAGAACTGACGCTGGGTCCCCTCGCCGCAGTCGAAGAGCAGCAGCTCCTTCTCCGTGTCGAGCGCGATCGCGCTCGCCGACCGCTCCTTGGTCGGCCAGGAACCGGCCGTGCCGAGGAAGGTGAGGCGCATCGGTGCCGGGAGCGACGCCCGGGTAAAAGCGCGTCGGCCTCCGTTCGGCGGAAAGGCGCCGAAACCGCCCGTTGCTAGACGGGGGTAACGAGTAAAAAGTCCCCCGGGGTCCCTCGGGTGAATGGTGGACTGGGACCGGGTCGAGCAGCTGCGATCCAAAGGGTGGGACTGGGACGAGATCGCGGACGACCCGAAGGTCGGGTTTACCCCCGACACGGCCACGGGCAACCCGGGACGCGCGCTTCGGGTGCTCTACCACCGTCGGCGCGGGAAGGGCGCGACGACCTCCCCCACGACCACGAAGAAGAGCAAGTCGCTGAAGGAGACCGGCGAGTCCCGGTGGTCGTTGCTCCGGGTCCTCTATGTGCTGCTGCCGGTGGTGGCGATCTGGTTCGTCGGCGCGTACATCGCCCCCTCGCCCGTCGGCATCATCCTGCCGGCGATCCCGTACATCGGCCTCATCCTCGCGGGGGTCCTGTTCGTCTTCCTCTACTTCGTCTTCCGCGCCGACCGGCGCTGGACGACCGTGTTCCGGAACACCCTCATCGGAGGGATCGTCCTGGGTCTGGTCTTCACGGGCGTGGTCACCCTCGCCGGCTCGGTCCTGTTCGGTTGCCCGTACTTGCCGCCGTCGAGCTCCCTCACCGCGCAGGGAGGTCCCGGCTGGAGCCATGGGGCGATCACCGCCTGGCAGGACAGCGGGAAGGTCGTCGTCTTCTTCTACGGGGCCACGTGGTGCCCGTACTGTTCGGCGGGGAGTTGGACGATCTACAAGGCCCTCTCGGAGTACGGCACCTTGACGCCCGACCCTCCCTCGTTACAGTATTCGAGTCTCTCGGATGTGTACGCCGGTACCCCCGAGGTCGTCCTGGGGAACCTCGGGCTGACGAGTTCCAACGTCTCGTTCCAAGTCAGCGAGGACCAGTCCGGCGTCGAGGGCACCTTCCCGGGCACGTCGAACTGCTACCAGGCCGCGTACGTCTCCGCGTACTCCGGCAGTGCCATCCCGTTCCTGGTCGTTAACGGCCAGTGGGTCCACGCCGGCTCACCGATCATCAACCCGGCGACGCTGGCCGCCTACAACTACGCCAACGCCACGGCCGGCGCCAACAACGGGGCGACGGACGTCTACCACCAGGTGCTCAACGAGAGCGGCACCGCGTGGTCGGCCGTCAATACGCAGGCGTACTGGATCATGGCGTACATCGCCGTCTCGTTAGGGGCGTCGGGGGCCGGTGGGGGATTGGCCACCCTGGACTACCTCGCCAGTACGTATCACTGGACCGCGGGGACGAAGACCGCCGTCCTCAGTGACGTCAATCAGATCACCTGAGCCATGCGGACCCGAACCCTCCGCTCGATGGTCTACTTCGGCGGAGGCTTCGGGCTCATCGCCTCCCTCTACGCCGCCGGGGAGGTCTACGACGCCGAGCTGAGCAAGGCGTGCTCGGTGAACGGCGTCGTCAGTTGCGGCCGGATCCTCGACAGCGGCAAGACGACCGTGCTCGGTATTCCCGACTGGTCGGTCGGGATCGCCGGGTTCGTCCTCATCCTGATCCTCGGGGTGCTGGCCGAACGGTACCGCAAGGAGCTCCACTGGACGTACCTGCTGGGGCTCGTCACGACCGTGGGCGTCGCGTTCTCGCTCTACTTCCTGTACGTCGAAGTGTTCGAGATCGGTGGGATCTGCCCCGTCTGCGTGACCGCCTACA
>JASHSU010000036.1 GCA_030038605.1 Thermoplasmata archaeon
CTGGGTGAGGATCAGGAACAGGGCCAGCGAGATCCCCACGATCATCGCCACGCCGATCGTCCGGGCGCGCCCGCGCGTGACGCTGCGAAAGGCCCGGCTCACGACTGGCATGCTTGGTCTCCTAACGGGGGGGTTCGTCTTACGGTTCTTCTAGAATCGTTCCCTGATTCTAGCCGTCGAGGACTAAACGCTTCCCAATCGCCGATGGTCGGCCGCCCCGGCCCGGGCTCCGAACGTTCGCCCCCACCCCGCCGCGGGGAGGTAAAAAAGTGGACACGGGGGGATTTGAACCCCCGACCTCTGCTTTGCGAAAGCAGCGATCTTCCGCTGATCTACGTGCCCAGCGGCGCGGGGGAGGTCCGACCGTCCTTAAGGACTTCTGGACGCGCTCGCCGGAGGAGGCCCTCCCGCTTCCGGTCAGGCCGCCATCGCCGCGGGCGGGGCGGTCCGGGTGGCCGCGTCGTTCCCCGATTTCGTACCTCGGGTCGGGCTGGGCCGGGCGCGGGACTCGCCCTCGAGGGGAGGGGCGCCGGGCGGCCGCACGCCGCCTCCCTTGGGGGGAGGATGTCGGATGGCGGTCAGGCGGCCCTCGGCCGAATCGTATCGGAACAGCTCCGCATACCGTCCCCAATTGACGATGTTCTGGAAGGCGTCCTCGAGCGGCGTCTGGGCGAGCGCGAGGATCGACCCGAGCTCCTCATCGCTCAACTGGTGGCCCGGTGCCTTGTCCAGCGCCCGCACGAGGGTCCGGAACAAGGTCGTCCGGGCCAGCTGCTCGCGGATGATCGCTTTCCGGTCCCGGATGGTCGCCGCGAGGAACCGCTGGCCGAGTTCGGTCAGCGAGGCGCGTCCGTCCGAGACCTTCAGGAGCTGCAGGACCTGGGCGTACTCCACCGAAGGGACGATCTCATCGATCTCCAGGTCCAGGTCGTCGCCCAATCGGGCGATGTCCTCGGAGCCGTTGTGCGAGTTGACGAGCACCAGCAGCCCCATCATTTCGGTCGGGCTGCATTTGGGATAGCTCGTCGCCACCGTCGCTCCGCTCGAGGTAAAACCGACCCGAGAACCACCTATAAGGGTTGTGACGGCGGGCTCCCCGAAGTGGAACCGGAGGGGACCGGCCGCGGGGTGGCCGTCTCCGTGATGAGCGAGTAGACGCGGTCGGTCAGGTCGTAGAAGGCCTGGGATTTCCGGTCGCGCGGGCGGGGCAGCTCGACGTTGACCTGGGCCAGGACGTGGGAGGGTCGACGGGCCATCACGATGACCCGGTCGGCCAGCTGGATCGCCTCCTCGATGTTATGGGTGACCAGGACGACGGCCTCGGGCGGCAGGGCGGGGTCCCGCCAGAGCTGGAGGATCTCCTCGCGCAGGCTCTCCGCGGTGAGCGGGTCGAGGGCGCTGAACGGTTCGTCCATCAGCAGCACCGCCGGTTCCACGGCCAGCGCCCGAGCTAGGCCCACGCGCTGTCGCATGCCGCCCGAGAGCTCGCGGGGGTACGCCTCCTCGAACCCTTCGAGGCCCGTGACCGAGATGTACCGCTCCACCTGGGTCTGCATCCGCTCGGGGCTCCAGTTGAGCGCCTCGAGGCCGAAGCGCACGTTCTGCGCGACCGTCAGCCAGGGCAGGAGCGCGAAGTTCTGGAAGACCATCGCCATCTCACGGCAGACCCGATCGACGGGACGGTCGCGGAAGAAGACCTGGCCCGCGCTGGGTTTGTCGAGGCCCTGGATCAGCCGGAGCAGCGTCGACTTCCCGCAGCCCGACGGTCCGACGATGGCGACGAAGTCGGAGTCCTTCACCTCGAAGTTGACGTCCGACATGATCGTCATCGTGCCGTGGCGCGAGGCGAAGCTCTTGCCGACGCCCTCGACCCGGATGAGCGCCATCGGTCCCTACCTCCTCTACCTGCGCCGGTGTACGGGCGTCAGTCGTACCGGTACTTCTCGACGGCCCGGCGGTACATCGGCTTCCATATGAACTGGTTGATGGCCACGACCGCTACGACCAGGGTGAGCAGGGCGGTGACCATCAAGGGGAGCCCGTTGGGTTCGTGGTACCCGATATCGATCGCCGAACCGAGCCCGAGCAGGTTGAGTTTCTGGCCCGGCCCGACGTCGAGGTACTCCGCGACGATCAACGTGTTCCATCCGCCCCCGAAGGCCGTGATCGAGCCGGTGATGAGCGCCGGAAAGATGCCGGGGAGCATCACTTTGAAGAAGAAGCCGCGGCCCCGGACCCCGAACGACCGGGACGCCTCCTCCAGATCCGGCGGAAGCGAGCGGATCCCGGAGAGCACGTTGAAGAAGAGGTACCAGACCATGCCCGTGATGAGCATGAGGATGGCCGCTCCCTCGGCCGAGAGGTAGGGGAGCAGCTCGAAAATGATGACCGGGAAGAGGGCGGTCGCCGGGAACGAGGCGACCACCTCGACGATCGGCAGCCCCACGCGGGCGGCCCGCGGGCGACGACTGATGGCGACTGCGAGCGGGAGCGCGATCGCCAGGCAGAAGGCGAACGCGACCACGACGCGCACGACCGAGAGTCCGAGGGCCTCGGGCAGCTGGTCGATCTGGTCGCGGACGGAGGGCACGATCGGCGACGAGAACACGTCGAGGATCGCCACGCCGAGGGCGATGAGGATCAACCAGACCCCGACCAGGATACCGCCGAGCACGCCGTAGTAGACGGCCGGTCGACT